>JBJEUJ010000070.1:0-18006 GCA_051883775.1 Aristaeellaceae bacterium
AAGAGATACCCCAGGATGCCGATGCGCGCCGTATTTTCACCCGCTCTGTTAAAGCAGGCTGGTGCCCTGCCGCTTGCCTCTGCCGTCCCCTGGCGTCAAAAGACGGGGGCATGACATCACAAGACATGGACCCGGGCTCCATTTTTGAAATGTCGGGGAACAATCGGCGCGCTGTCGCACACCCCAGGAGCATCTTACGACAACCATTATATGCGCCCGATGCGCCTATGTCAAGAACCATTTCGAGGATAGTTTGCTTCCAGCGGGATCATTCGCTGCAGGGTCATGTTGCCCAGGCGGGGAATCACCATCACGTTGCGCAAGATGGCATCAGGGTCGGCCCGGGCATTCTCCCACAGGCATGCGTTCTCCAGGTACGCTCTGCGGCCCACCTGCGCTCCGCGCCCCAGCACCGTGCCCTGGCCCAGCACGGCCCCCGGCGCCACCTGGGCAAAGGGCCCCACGTAGCACCGGCCCGTCACACGAACCCCGCCGGGCAGCCGCACCCCCGGCGCGACAATGGCGCTGCCCCGTCGGGCTCCCCGCACCGGCAGACCCACCCGTCCCTCCAGCAGGTCCCGCTGGGCCTGGCGGTAGCCCGCCGTGTCCTCCACCGCATGCCAGTAGCACTGCAGGGGTACGCTGTGCGTGGGAATGCCCACGACAGCCAGCGCCGCCAGCACGTCGCCCAGGCGCTCCGCCGCCGGAAGCTGCCGCAGGGTTTTCCCGGCCATGACCAGCGCACCCAGGGGCGCATGGGACGCGTCCGCCGTCACGGCCAGGCAGGCGCCGCCATTCTCCCTGTGGCGGTCAAGCAGCGCAGACAGATCCATGTCTGTCACCGCGTCCCCCCGCAGGAGCAGCACCGTGTCCTCCCCCTCCGGCCAGGCGTCCCCGTAGGCAATGTCCATACCGTAGAGGCTGCCGTCGCCCAGGGCCGCCATGAGCCCCTCGTCCCGGCTGAGGATCGTCGTCCGCCTGATCCCGTGCCGCCGCATCAGATGCAGCGTCAGCCCCGCCAGCGGCTCGTCCAGCAGGGGCAGCATAGCTGCGGGCATCCCCTGCGTCAGCGGACGAAGCCCGTCTCCGCCCATGACATCCGTGATGACCGCCCGCATTCCTGTCGCCTCCCCTGCGCCGCATAGCGCCATTGTATGCAGCGGAGACGCTTTTCATTCCTCCCGGCCCGTCATGTGATCCAGCAATGCCGCCATGCGCAGGAAATGTGCTTCCTGCATGCGGGCATTGTCAGGCATGCGCCCGACGTCCGCAGCCCGGCGCAGCACATGCTCCGGCATGATCGTCTGTTTGCCCGCTCCGGCTTGCCGGGCAATCTCATCCCGCTCCCACCTAAGGGCCCATGCCCGCAGGTGACGCTCGCGCATGCGGTGCAGCGCCGGTGTGGCCGTCAGCCGCCGTTTTTTTCCAAGGCGCTTTGCCCGCAGGCAGGCCGAGCATGCGCCGCAGGGCGGGCACCGCTGCCCGAAGGCCCGGGCAAGCCCCTGCTGCAGGCACCTGCCGCTCAGGCACCAGTCCAGCAGCGCGGACGTTTCCCGGCATGCCCTGCGCCAGACGCTCCAGCCCTCCCGCCGGCTCCGCCGCAAATGCCTCCGCCGCGTTTCCAGCGCAGATGGATCCAGCAGCAGCGTGCAATCGGCATATTCGCCGTCACGGCCGGCACGGCCAAACTGCTGCGCCAGATCCAGCATCGTCTCCGGCAGGCCGGCGAGGACGATGCAGCGGATGTCCGGCACATCCACGCCCATGCCGAAGGCCGATGTGGCCGTCAGCACCTCGGTTTCCCCAGCGGTAAAGCGTGCCTGCGCTGCCAGGCGCTGCTCCCGCTCCATGCCCGCGTGGTAATGCTCCGCCGCCATGCCCTCCGACCGCAGGAGCGATGCCAGCCTCTCCGTTTCCCGGCGGGTACGGCAGAATACCACGCGCTTTTCACCCGCATGGCCTTGCAGCAGCTGCACCACAGCCTCCCCCGGGCGGATGGTCGTGCGCAGCGACAGGCACAGGTTTTCCCGCGTGACCGGCAGCACCACCTGCCTGGGGCGGCGCATGCCAAGGCTCCGGGCAATGTCCCGGCGCATGGCGGGATCCGCCGTGGCGGTCAGGGCGCACAGCACCGGGCGGACAGGCAGACCGGCCAGGAACTGATCCAGCTGCCCGTAGGCCGGGCGGAAGCTCTCGCCCCAGCGGAGGATGCAGTGCGCCTCGTCCACCACCATCAGCCAGGGCGGATCGGCCTGCACCGCCCGGCGGAAGCGCACGCTCTGCAGCCGCTCCGGGGAGACCAGCGCGATCCGCGCCCGCCCCAGCCGGGCCAGAGCGTCGTTCCGCTCATCCTCCGTTTGCAGGCTGTCCAGGCAGACGGCATCCAGGCCATGTGCCTCCAGCGCCCGCAGCTGATCCCGCATCAGCGCGATGAGCGGCGATACCACCAGCGTCCAGCCCCCGTGGAGCGCCGCGGGCAGCTGCCAGCACAGGGACTTGCCGGCCCCCGTGGGCAGGATGCAGATCAGATCACGGCCCCCCAGCAGCGTGTCCACCGCCTTTTCCTGGCCAGGACGAAAGCCCTGCAGGCCGAAGATGGTCTGCAGGGCTTGAAGTCGCTTCACTTTTTCACGGCGCAGCATCAGAAGCCTCTCCCTACGCCGCCGCCATGGGTGCCGCCGGAGGATGAGGTATGCACGCCGCTGCCGCTGCCGGAATGGCCGCCGCCACCGCCGCCGCTCTGGGGTGGGGGCGCGTTGCGGGTGCGAACCACATCCTGGCGCAGGAACACATCCGCGTTCTTCGTCTGGTCATAGGAGGCGTTCTGCACCAGGTCGTAGCGGTACACGCCGCCCTTGAGGCTGTAGCGGGAGCGCACCGATGTCATCATCACCAGCGCCACGGCGAGGCCCACGACGGCGGCAAAGAGCATTTCGCCCCCGGTGAGGGCGTTGTACAGGCCCGTCAGCCGCTCGCCCGTTTCGACATCGTAGCGGAAGGAGCCCTCCTGGCGGCCCTTGCGCAGGAAGGTCTCCAGCCGGTTCAGCAGGGTGATGGTGGACTGCCCGTACGCCCCGGCCGCCAGCTGGTCGTAGCTGCAGTCGAACAGCTCCTCCAGGCGGCTGTCGGTGATGTAGTCGATCATCACGCCGCTGGTGCTGATGCAGGGAACGCGGTTGCGCATGTCAATCAGGTACAAAAGGCCCGCGTCGTCCTCGCCCAGGCCGTAGCCGTTTCGCTCGTAGTACAGGTCGGCAAAGTCCTGGGTATCGTTGTAGCCGGGCGCGGTGCTGGTCAGCACCACCACGTCCATCTGATAGGTTTCCCGGATGCGGGTGATGATTTCCTCCATCTGCCGGATTTCCGCCTGGCTGAACAGCCCCGCGTCATCCACCACCATTTCCCCCGCCAGCGCCAGGCAGGGCAGAAGCACCAGCGCCGCCGCCAGGCACAGGATCCGCTTCATCATCTTTACCACAGCCACGCACCTCCCGCGCACAAAAGGCCGAACACCGCAAGCCCTGCGCCAATGCAGCACAGCGCCAGCTTGCGCATATCCACCGGGAGCTTGCCGCAAACCTCGCCCGTCTGCCCGTTCATCATATAGTAGTAGGTGGTGTCCTTGCCCTTGCCCTTCCAGGTCAGCACCCAGGCAGGCAGAAGGGTATACTTCATGGCCGTTTTTTCTTCATGGAAGGAGGCCTTGCCGTTCAGGGAGGTGTAGTCGGTCGACCGCCTGATCATATCCTCCGCGTGCTTCGCCACCTCGGTGAGCATCTCCGCCCTGGCATCCTCCGCCGGAATGTCCCGCATCTCCGCCATGAAGCCGCTGAGGTACTCGGGCGTATAGGGCTTCATCTCGCCGTAGCGATAGGGATGAATGCCCTCCGACAGCGTGCGGTCCGCCGAGGACAGCGCCCTGCGGAACAGGTTGCGGAAGCTGACCTTTCCCTCCCGGTCCACGCGGAAGTGCCGGGTGGTGGTGACGGTGTACTGGGGGCCGTGGGCCACGCTGACCCGGGTGCCCTCGCCGTCAAAGGTTGCGCTGCCCTCCACATCGCCCATCCAATAGGGATAGTATACGCCGGTGAAGTCCTCCAGCTGGGCCTGGGAATAGAAGGCGCGGTTGACGAACTTCTTTCCGGCAATGAACTTCGAGAAGGCTTCCTTGGCGTCCTTTTTGTCCAGGGCGAAGGGAATCACCCCGTCAGGACGGAAATCGCCCTCCAGCCTGTCGCTGAGCACCACGGGATTGTGGCAATAGTAGCAGCGCGTGGCCGCGGTGGTGGCGGTGGTGACGATCTGCGCGCCGCAGCTGCGGCAGTGGTAGGCCCGGTAGGCGCTCTCCGCTTCGGGCTGCTTCCGGGCTTCAGGCTGCGCCGGCGCTTCGGCGGACTGCGATGGCTGCGTTTCCGTCAGGTCGTCCTTGGACAGCACCTGTCCGCAGTACAGGCACTTGAACTGCTGGCCTGCAGGGTCAAACTCCACATAGCCGCCGCAGCAGGGACACTTGAAATCTGTGATCTGGCTCATGCCGCACTGTCCTTTCCCCATCCGGTATACTTGCGTTTATCATACCACGTCCCGTGTCCGAGGGCAAGTAAAAATGCGCTGCGCACCCGCCTCCGCGCCCCGCCGCTCTCCCGTTTTTTGGCGAAAAGCCGTGAATCTCCCTTGACGGATTCGCCGGAACGTTGTATCATGAATATGGCATGGAATGTGTTTCATCTAAAGCGCTTGTGCGCATCGGTTGCCTGCAGCGGTTCGCCTGATCTGTCCTGCTGGTAGCCGTCGTTGCAGGCGTGCGATGTAAACCCTTACATCCCTGAGTCCAGGCTATTTCTGAACAGAAAGGACGAACGATCATGGAATTTTTGGAGAAACTGTCCCTGGCCGGTCTGGTGCCCGTCATCGCCATCAACGATGCGGATGACGCTGTGCCGCTGTGCAAGGCCCTGTCTGACGGCGGCCTGCCCGTGGCCGAGATCACCTTCCGTACCGCCGCCGCGGAGGAGTCCATCCGCCGCGTGCACCAGGAGCTGCCCAACGTGCTGCTGTGCGCCGGCACCGTGCTGACCACCGAGCAGGTGGACCGCGCCGTGAACGCTGGCGCCGCCGCCATTGTTTCCCCCGGCCTTTCTCCTGAGATCGTGGAATATTGCGTGTCCAAGGGCATCCCGGTGTGCCCCGGCACCGCCAACCCCTCCGACGTGCAGATCGCCATCCGCTGCGGCCTGAAGGCTGTCAAGCTCTTCCCCGCCGAGGCTGTGGGCGGCCTGAACCTCATCAAGTCCATGGCCCCCGTTTATCCCGACATGAAGTTCATGCCCACCGGCGGCATCAACGAGAAGAACATGCTGGACTACCTGGCCTTTGACAAGATCCTGTGCTGCGGCGGATCCTGGATGTGCCCCAAGGACGCCATCGCCGCCAAGGACTGGGATCGCATCACCGCCGCCACCCGCTCCGCCGTGGACAAGATGCTGGGCTTCGAGCTGCGCCATGTGGGCATCAACACCGAGAACGCCGAGGAGTCCCTGAATGTGACGAAGAAGATCGCCGCGCTGATGGGCTGGCCCGTGAAGGAGGGCAATTCCTCCAACTTCGCCGGCGTGGGCTTCGAGGTCATGAAGAAGATGGGCCGCGGCAGGAACGGCCACATCGCCATCGGCACCAACAGCGTGCCCCGCGCCAAGTGGCATCTGGAGCAGCGCGGCTTCAAGTTCATTGAGGAGTCTGCGGTGGTCAAGAACGGCAAGCTGATCGCCATCTACCTGGAGGATGAAATCGGCGGCTTCGCCTTCCACCTGGTCCAGAAATAAGGGGTTTCCCCCCTTTCTCCGCCAACCCTGACCTGACGTTTGCGTTGTGCGCACGCGGCCATGCCTGACTGACGCTTTCAGCGGTGGCGGACAATCATCTTCCGCTTTTCCCCCACACGCGCGGGTTCCGGGGCTTCGCGCCCCTGCCTAAGATCCATATGCTTTGAAGGAGGAGATTCCAATGGCTAAGGTTGTTACCTTTGGTGAAATCATGCTGCGTCTGAAGTCCCCCGCTTACGAGCGTTTCTTCCAGAGCCCCTCGCTGGAGGCCACCTTCGGCGGCGGCGAGGCCAACGTGTCCGTGTCCCTGGCCAATTACGGCATGGATACCGCTTTCGTGACCGTCCTGCCCAAGAATGACATCGGCGAGGCCTGCATCCGCGAGCTGCGCGGCTTCGGCGTGGATACCACCAAGATCGTCCGCAAGGACGGCCGCATGGGCATCTACTACCTGGAGACCGGCGCTGTGCAGCGTCCCTCCAAGGTGATCTATGACCGTGCCGGCTCTGCCATCGCGGAAGCCAAGCCCGGCGACATCGACTGGGACAAGGCCTTCGACGGCGCGACCTGGTTCCACCTCACCGGCATCACCCCCGCCATCTCCCAGGGCGCGGCTGACCTGTCCCTGGAGGCTGTGAAGGCCGCTCAGGCCCGCGGCATCCATGTGTCCTGCGACCTGAACTACCGCAAGAACCTGTGGAAGTACGGCAAGGACGCCAAGGAAGTCATGACCGAGCTGGTCAAGTATGTGGACACCGTCATCGCCAACGAGGAGGACTTCCAGAAGTCCTTGGGCCTGAAGGCTGAATCCCAGGGCGACGTGGAGGCCGGCGAGCTGAACGTGGAGAACTACAAGGCCATCGCGGCCCTGGCCATGGCCACCTATCCCAACATCAAGCGCGTGGCCATCACCCTGCGCGAGAGCAAGTCCGCCACCCATAACGACTGGCGCGCCTGCCTGTACAACGGCAAGGACTTCTTCCTCTCCCGCAAGTACTCCATCACCGACATCGTTGACCGCGTGGGCGGCGGCGACTCCTTCGGCGGCGGCCTGATCTACGGCCTGAACACCTACGCCGACGAGCAGACTGCCCTGGAGTTCGCCGTGGCTGCTTCCTGCCTGAAGCACACCATCATCGGCGACTACAACCGTGTGTCCGTGGCGGAAGTCGAGTCCCTGATGAAGGGCTCCGGCAACGGCCGCGTGCAGCGCTGAGCTTCATCAACCCATCGGCCCCGGCGGATTCTATCCGCCCGGGGCTTTTTCTTTTGCCCATGTTCGCCTTGCCAGCCGGGAAAAAGGATGATACAATGCAGGTATGAGTTCCCGTTCAACCGCATGAAACCAAGGAGGTGCTTCCATGGCTGCATCCATCCGCCATGTCGAGCGGCTGTCGCTTCCTTCCCTGCGAATCATTGGCCGCACCGGTACCCGCTGGGCTGACTGGTGGTCCAGCGGCTGGTTCGACGTGCTGGAGCGCCACACCGTTCCGCCCTGTGACCCGGACTATATGGACTGCTACCGCACCAGCGACGAACAGGAGGAAGCCTGGATCGGCATGCTGTTCCCCGCGGACGCGCCGGTGCCGGAGGGCTTCCAGGCAGCCGATCTGCCCGCCGGGGACTACGCGCTGGTCTACCTTCGCGGCAAGGAACAGGATCCCGGCCTGTATGGCGCACCCGCGAAGGCCCTGTGCCTTCAGGCCATGGCGGAGCAGGGCATGCAGCCCGAGCCCGGCCTGACGCTGGTGCGGTACAACTGCCCCCGCTTCACCACGCCGGATGCGGAGGGCTGCGTCACCATCGACTATCTGCTGCCGCTGAAGGGAGAGGTCTGACATGCGCCTGGGTGAAATCTGCCTGCTGACCCGGGATGTTCCCCGGCTGGCAGCCTTCTACGCCGCGCTGCTGGGCGTGGACACGGCCACCGACGATCCTGTCCATCAGACCATCATCGCCGAGGAAACCATGCTCACCATCCTCCATGACGATCACGCGGGCGATATGCCCACAGCCGCCATCGCCTTTTCCGTGGCGGATATGGAGGCGGAGCACCGCCGATTGCAGGCTCTGGGCATGACCATTCTGCAGCCCCCGGAGAAAAAGCCCTGGGGCGCGGTGAACATGATCGTCCAGGATCCGGACGGGCATCCGGTGTATCTGCGCAGGCTGCCGGGTGCCGGACCCCTGGCGCCGCTGAACCAGTTTTATCAGGCGCAGGAGGAGCGCGTCCATCTGCTGACAGCCGCACTGAAAGCCCGCGGGCTGCCCTACAGCGTGGGCTGGTACAACGGGCATTACCGCCGCAACCGCGAAGGCAGTTACTCCCGGGACAGCTTCCCCATCCCCGTGATCACCGTCGCCGACCGCTGTGACCTGGAGGTGCAGCCGGACATGCTGTCCGTGACCATTCAGTTGCCCCGCAAGGCTGTGCTGGAGGCCACACTGGCCTGTCTCAGCGGGCTGAAGTGGGAAGCCTATGGCGCAGATAACTACCTGAGCGACCTGTATCACGACGGACTGAACATGGCGGAGTTCCACCGACGGGTGGAAGCATCCACGGAGCAGGAAATCTGCCTGTCAATTCAGCTGCCCGCCGACGCAAAGCCGGAGCACGTGGTGTGCTGCCTGCTGGACACGCTGCGGGACAGCGGCTTTTCCCTATACGAAAGAAGGATATGCCAGCCATGAAACAGATCATCACCATTCAGCATACGCAGTCCGTACATCACGTGAACGGCATGGTGGGCTCCTGGACGGACTGGGACCTGACGCCCCTGGGCATTGAGCAGGCGCGGCGCATCGGCATGCACCTGCAGGAGCAGCTCAAGGGGCAGGAATGGATCATCTACACCTCCGACCTGCTGCGGGCCCGGCGCACCGCAGGCATCATCGGCGACTGCCTGGGGGTGACGCCCATCCATCACGTGGCCCTGCGGGAGCGGAACCTGGGAAGTGCCGTGGGCAAGTCCGTCCAGTGGCTGAAGGAGCATATGACCGCCCCCGAGCGCACGGTGGATGACCGGCTCTTCCCCGACGCTGAGAGCCGTAGGGATGCCTGGAACCGCCTGCGTCCCTTCCTTCAGCAGCTGATGGACAGCGGCGCGGAGCGGGTCATCCTTGTGTCCCACGGGGATCTGCTGGGGCTTGTGTACGCCATGTGGCTGGGGCTGGACGCGGCCTTCCTCAACCAGGCGGAGCTGACCGGCATGGCGGGCGGCGTGAGCCTTTTGGAGGAGCGGGACGACGGGCGGCGTGTGATCCGCCGGCTGAACGACGCTTCGTATTTGCTGTGATTTTCGCATGTATCCTTGCTTTTATCCTACGGACATGCTATGATTGACTCGCCACAGGAATCAGCCTGCGGTATACGCTGTACAAATGCAAGGAGGATTCCCCATGAAGAAGCTGCTTGCCCTGGTACTGGCCCTTGTCATGACCCTGACCCTGGCTGCCGCTACCGCCGAAACCACGGTCTTCACCTATGAATCCCGCGGCGTGCAGGTGCCCGCCACCCTCGTCACCCCCGACGGTGCGGATGCCTTCCCCGTGGTGGCCCTGATCCACGGCCATGGCGGCAGCCGCGAGGAGAACGTGGGCTTTGCTGCCATTGCCGACGCGCTGGCTGCCCAGGGCATTGGTTCCATCCGCATGGACTTCCCCGGCTGCGGCGAGAGCACCGAGAGCTTCCAGAACAATGCGCTGAGCAACATGAAGGCTGACGTGCTGGCGGCGGTCGACTACGCCAAGGCGAACCTGAACGTCACGAAGGTCGGCCTGTTCGGCTACAGCATGGGCGGCCGCATCACCCTGGAGCTGCTGGCTGAGGGCACGACCCCTGACGCCATCGCACTGCTGGCCCCTGCCGCCGACACCCCCGACCTGAAGAACCTCTTTGGCGGCGAGGAGGGCTATGAGGCTCTGCGCGCCACGGCGGAGGCCGACGGCTTCGCGGTGTTCACCACCATCTACGGCCAGGTGCAGGAGCTGAGCAAGACCTGGTTCGACGACCTGGACAAGTATGCCGACGTGAAGGCTGACGCTGCCGCGGCCTGGCAGGGCCCCGCGCTGGTCATCTGGGGCACGGATGACGAAGCTGTGAATCCCGCCGTGTCCTCCTCCGTGGCCGAGGCGCTGAATGCCCATACCTTCGAGGCCACCGGCGAGGGCCATGGCTACGGCTTCTACAGCGAGGATGACGCGGTGCGCAACGCCGTTGCCGGCGCCGTGGCGGAGTTCTTCGCTGAGAACCTGAAGTAATCCCGGTATATCCATGGCAGCCCCGGCGGACGCAATGTCTGCCGGGGCTGCTGCTATACTGCGCTTCTTACCGCAGGTCGATGTCGCCGCTGACGGTGTTCACCGAGATGCGCACAGGGGCGTTGGGATCCGTGACGACGTTGTAGTTCACGTCGCCGGAAAGCGTCTTGGTGTACAGGGACACCGCCCGAACCTCTCTGGGCAGGCGGATATGGACATCGCCGCTGGTGCTCTGGGCCGTGATCTCCCGCAGCTCGCCGCTGTCGCAGGTCACATCCACATCGCCGCTGACGGACTTGACGTTCACCTGCTCCAGATCCGCCCGCAGGTTCACATCACCGCTGACCGAGCCGACCTCCGCCTCCCCGATGCGGCCCTCCACGCTCACGTCGCCGGACATGCTCTGCACCTTGCACCGCCGGGCGTTCAGCCGCGCCTCCACATCGCCGCTGGTTGTGCGCAGCTCCGCCCGGGCCAGCTCCACCTCATCCGGAAGCTCCACGTTCACCTCGCCGTTGGTGGTGCTGGCCGTCAGCACGGTGGCTTCCACGCCATCCACGGAAATATCGCCGCTGGTGCTATTGACGGTCACCTCACCTGCCGCCACATTCTCCAGGCTGATGTCGCCGCTGAGGGTACGCACGTCCAGGTCAGGTGCGCAGCCCACCGGCAGAGCCAGGGTGATCTTGCCGTCGTTGCCAAGGTTCACCACCACGTGCAGGTTACGGAACAGCTTGCCCAGGTCGCTGAAGCTGTTGATGGTCACGTTCTCGCCCTCAAAGGCGTGCCACTTTTTCTGCTTGTGTTCGCCCTCCCGGCTGACGGTCAGACAACCGCCCTCCATGCGGACGTTGATGTCCGGCATCTGCTCCCTGTCATAGATCACATGCACGCTGCTGTCATCGGAGGGCTCGATGGTCACGTCCTCGCTGAACAGGTTGACCTTCACGCTGCGCAGCCCCGCCGCCGGGAACACCAGGCCCTCGCCGTCCTCCACGCCGCAGGCATGCTCCACAATCTTGCGGGGGTACTGGGCCAGTACCTCCTCCATACCCTTGAGGCTCTCCACCACCGCGCCAGTGGCCTCGTCCTCGCTCAGGCCCTGGGCCAGCAGATCCTCAAAGCGCTCCTGGCAGTTGTTCATGACCTCGTCCTTGATGGCCTGCACCTCGGCCGACAGCTCCAGGTCCTCAAACAGCAGCTCCACAATCCGTTGTACTGTTGCGTTCATCCTTTATCCCTCCAGCAGTTGATCAATCAGCTTCTTTGTTTCCCGCCAGCCCTCGCAGTCCTGGCAGAGCTTTTCCAGCCCCGTGTCGGTAATGGCGTAGTACCGCCGCCGTGCGCCGCTGTTCTCGTCCCCCCAGTAGGAACGGATGTACCCCGCCGCCTCCATCCGGCGGAAGGCCGTGTACAGCGTGGCTTCCTTCAGCTCCGCCAGACCCCCGCTCAGCGCGCTGATCTGCTTGTTGATCTGATAGCCGTAGCTGTCGCCCTCCGCCAGGCGGCGAAGAATCAGCGTATCCGTGTAGCCCCGGAGAATGTCCGATGCCAATGCCATGTCCTCACCTCCTCTTAGCCCATTCTGCCCGCGTTGGCCTCCAGCACCAGCCGCCACATGTCCATCTTCCCGGCCGCGTTGCGCTCCCGGAGCGTCTGAAGCCGACGGGAGGGCATGTCGTCATAGTATGCCTGCTGATAACCTCCGAACATGTTGATCGCCTCCATCTTTACTCGCTTGATATAATACCTCGCCTGGTGAGGTTGATCCGTAAAATTTTTTGCAGCCGCCCGGCTGCTGTCAGGCTTTCCTCCTGACGAGAATCATTTTACACCGTGATACCTCATCTGTCAAGGTATCTCATCAAATTCTCATCTTCCCAATCATCAGCCCAGCCTGACCGCATTGACCTCCAGCAGCAGCCGTTCCATGTTCATTTGCCCGGCTGCGTTGCGCTCCTTCACCTCCCGCAGCCGCTGGCCCGGCGTTTCATAGTAAACCCTGCTCTGATTGTACCCCCGCATAACATCCGCCTCCGTTTATCTCGTTTACCTTGATACCTCGCCTGGCGAGGTTGCTCCGCAAAATTTTTGCAGCCCCGTGGCTGCCATCAGGTTCCCTCCTGACAGGAACTATTCTACATCAAGATACATCGCCTGTCAAGGTATCTCACACAATTCTCATGATTGTTTTTTTCATGTATAGCGGCTTGCGAAAGTCCTCTGCCTATCGTACAATGAACAAACGACAAGAAAGGAGCTTTACTGCCGATGAGCAAGATTCGGATGACCACGCCCCTGGTGGAGATGGACGGCGATGAAATGACCCGCATCCTCTGGGCGGATATCAAGGACATGCTGATTCTCCCCTTTGTTGACCTGAAGACCGAATATTATGACCTGGGTCTGCCCCACCGGGACGAGACCGGCGATCAGGTGACCATCGACTCCGCCAACGCCACCAAGAAGTATGGCGTGGCGGTGAAGTGCGCCACCATCACCCCCAACGCCCAGCGCATGAGCGAATACAACCTGCACCACATGTGGAAGAGCCCCAACGGCACCATCCGCGCCATGCTGGACGGCACCGTGTTCCGCGCGCCCATCCTGGTCAAGGGCGTGCATCCCACCGTCCGCACCTGGGAGAAGCCCATCACCATCGCCCGCCATGCTTACGGCGATGTGTACCGCAATGTGGAAATGAAGGTGCCCGGCGCGGGCAAGGCCGAGCTGGTCTTTACCGGCGAGGACGGGCAGGAGCTCCGCCAGACCATCTTCGACTTCAAGGGGCCGGGCATTCTCCAGGGCGTGCACAACCTGGACGCCTCCATCGCCTCCTTCGCCCACGCCTGCTTCCAGTATGCCCTGAGCGTCAAGCAGGACCTGTGGTTCTCCACCAAGGATACCATCTCCAAGACCTACGACCACAACTTCAAGGACATCTTCCAGGAGATCTATCTCAGGGATTACAAGGAGAAGTTCGAGGCTGCCGGCATCGAGTACTTCTACACCCTCATTGACGACGCCGTGGCCCGCGTGGTGCGCAGCAAGGGCGGCTTCATCTGGGCCTGCAAGAACTACGACGGCGACGTGATGAGCGACATGGTCGCCACGGCCTTCGGTTCCCTGGCGATGATGACCTCCGTGCTGGTCAGCCCCGATGGCAAGTACGAGTACGAGGCCGCCCACGGCACCGTCACCCGGCACTACTACCGCTACCTCAAGGGCGAGGAAACGTCCACCAACCCCGTGGCCACCATCTTCGCCTGGAGCGGCGCGCTGCGCAAGCGGGGCGAGCTGGACAACCTGCCCGACCTGATGGCCTTCGCCGACCGGCTGGAAAAGGCCACCATCGACACCATTGAGTCCGGCGTGATGACCAAGGATCTGGCGCTTCTGTGGGACGGCGAGGCTACCGCCGTCAACAGCAAGGATTTCCTGGCCGCCATCGCCTCCCGCCTGGTGTGAGAGAAATTTCTCCCGCCGGCAGGAACCTCGCCTTCCGTGTGGAATAGAGGAAAGACGTATCCCCACCGAACAGCAAGGAGGACATTTTCCATGACGGATCAGAACAATACGCCCAGCATGGACGAGGAAGAACTGGAGAGCACCATTCTCCTGACCGACGAGGAAGGCAACGAGTACGCCTACAACATCGCCGACTACATCGACGTGGACGACCAGGAGTACGTGGTGCTGGTTCCCCAGGCGGAGGATGACGACGAGGTCGTGATCCTGCGGGTTGAGGAGCAGGACGAGGAAACCGACGTGTTCGTGACGGAGGAGAACGAGGCCATTCTGGAGCGGGTCTTTGAAATCTTCAAGGATCGCTTCGAGGACGAGTACGAGTTCACCGATGCGGAGTAAGGATTCCAACAGCAAAGGGCGGCATCCGGCATTGACCGGGCGCCGCCCTTTTCCTATGCGCTTCACTTCACCGGCAGGGCATACAGCTCAAAGAAGGCCGGGATGAACCCTGCCTGGTACGCCACCCGCTGGGAGGCGATATGGCTCTCCACGGTAGCGTAGGTGGGCGTGACGCCCATGGACAGCACCCGCTCCTTCAGCAGCGCGGTCACATATGCGCCCACGCCCCGGCCCCGGCCCTCCGGCGTGACGTTCACGCCGATCTCCCACAGCCGCTCGCTGTTGCGGGTGACGCTGGCCATGCCCAGAATCGTCTCTCCTTCCATGGCGCAGACGGCCAGCATGTCCGGCCTGCGGCTGTCGAACAGCAGCGCCTCGTTGAAGCGTTCGTCCCCACGGAAGGCCGTCAATTCCTCCTGCCCGTACCAACGCACGGGAAACCGCAGTTCGACCGGATGCGCCTGCCCGTCCGGAATGTAATGATGGTGCACGTCCGCCAGGTATTGCCCATGACGGCGCAGCTCCCTGTCCAGCTCCAGCAGGCTCTGGGGCTCGGACAGCCAGGCCGCATTCCGCCCCGCCCAATGCTCCCGGCACCAGGCAAGCATCGGCTCCCCTGCCCGCACCAGCAGCTTGCCCCGGTAGACCGCCGCCTGCAGCAGCGCGCCGTCGCTGCCGATGATCCGCCTGCCCGGGGTTTCCTCCATGGGCCGGAAGATATGCCCGCTGCCCCGCACCTCCTCCGCCCTGCAGCCGTAGTCGATGGCCAGCTGTTCCTCCAGCATGGCCGTGCAGCTGATCTCCATGGTGATCCCTCCCTGCAAAAGGGCAGAGGACGCATCTGCCGCATCCCCTGCCCTGATGGACTCACTTGCCCATTTTCGTCTGCATGACCTCCAGCGCCCGGGACAGCTGCGGGTCGGCCAGGTCGCCGAACTCGTACATGCCATTGTCACCCTCGGGCAGCTCGACCTCCACGTCCGGCGTGATGCCGATCTTGTGCACAGCATTGCCGTTGGGGGTGAAGTACTGGGCCACGGTCAGCTGCATGCCTGCGCCGTCGTCACCCACAGGCACCACCACCTGCACAATGCCCTTTCCGTAGCTCTGCACGCCCACCACCGTGGCATCCGCACGATCCTGCAGCGCGCCCGTCAGGATCTCGGAGGAGCTGGCGCTATTCTCGTTGACAAGCACCACCAGCGGAATATCCGTCTTGCCGTCCCTGGTGCGGTAATACTCCCGCTGGCCGTCCTTGTACTCCAGGTAGCACAGGGTGCCCTTGTCCAGGAAGAGGTCACCGATGCTCTCCGCGTCGTCAACCCAGCCGCCGGGATTATCGCGCAGGTCGATGATCAGCCCCTTCGCGCCCTGCTCCAGCAGGCTGTTCAGCGCCGCCTCAAACCGTATGGCGCAGTCGCCGGCGAACTCGTACAGGAAGATGTAGCCGATATCGTCGGTCAGCATCATGGAATCAATACGGTTGACGCTGATCTGCGCGCGGGTCATGGTGAAGGTCAGCTCCTCGCCGTCGCGCAGGAACTTGACCACCACGTCCGTGCCCGGGGTGCCGCGCATGATGTCCACGGCGTCCTGCAGGTTGTAGGCGTCCACATACAGGTCCTCGACCTGATAGAGAATATCGCCCTTGTGCACACCGGCTTCCTTGGCGGGACCGTTGTCAAACACGCGGCTGATGGTGCAGATGCCCGTCACGTAGGATGCGGAAATCTGCATACCCACACCGGCGTACTCACCCTCGTCATCCTCCCACATGCTGGCGTAATCCTCCGGCGTGTAGTAGAAGGTGTATGGATCCCCCAGGGCGCTCAGCAGGCCCTGGGCCGCGCCGTCCAGCATGGCGGTCACGTCCGCATCCTCATAAAAGTTGGAATCCACGATGTCCATCAGCTCCAGCAGCGTGTCGAACTGCTGATAGCGCTCATAATCCTCCCGGGTGAGGATCACGGTATCCCCGTCCAGCGCTTCCGCCTCATCCGCTTTCGAGGTTCCGTTCATATCGCTGAGGCCGTCAAAGGGCAGATACGCGCACCCGCCCGCCAGGCACAGCGCCAGCAGCAGACACATCAGCAGGCTCAGCTTTTTCTTTACCATGGTACAACCTCCGTCTCATCAGGGGAAACAGCGTCACTTGCGGCTGTGACGATCCCCGCCGCACTTTTTCAGCTCCATCAGAATCTTGAAGGTCACCGCATCCTCAAAGGAGCGCAGATCCAGCCCTGTCTGCCGCTGCACCTTGTCCAGGCGATAGACCAGGGTGTTGCGGTGGATGTACAGCTGCCTGGCCGTGTCGGACAGGTTCAGGTCCTTCTTGAAGAACATGTCGATGGTGTAGAGCATCTCCTCATTGAACAGCCGGGCGGTTCGCCGGTTGAACAGCAGGTTGTGGTAATAGGCGCTGATGTCCTGGGGCAGCTCCATCAGGAAGCGCTCCAGAATCAGCCGGTTGAAGACGTAAATGCTGTCCTCCGGCTGGAACACGCGCCCCACCTCAATGGCCCTGCGCGCCTCGGCAAAGCTTTCCCGCAGCTCGTCCAGGGTATTCCTGCTGCAGCCGATGCCCACGGTCATCTGATGGGCCGTCTCACCCATGAGGGTCTCCTGCAGGGCCTGGGCATACATGGTCAGCTCGTCCATGGACTCCACGTCGGTCATGTCCTTAATCAGCACCACCGTGTGCCGGTCCATATCCACCAGCACGTCCCGCTCCTGCATGGGGGTAATGTCCCGCAGCAGGTCAAAGGCGCGCTCGTTCTCCGTCTGTACCATGTGGAAAACCATGACGCACCGCTCCATGTCCCGGGGAATCTGGTGCTCGTTGCTCAGAGCCTCCAGCTCCGCGCCGGTCAGGTCGCCCCGGAGCATCCGGCGGTATACGTCGTAGCAGTTCTCCGTGTGATGGTCGGCCTCGGCCACAGCGGCCACCAGCGCGCCTGCCAGGGTCAGGATATCCGCCGCACCAGGAGCCTCCGCAGGGCAGGAAAGCACCACGGGTGGCTGCTGCACCGCCAGGTACAGGCTGCCCTCCGCTGCCGTTACCTCGCCGATCTCCAGCTCCTTCAGTTCCACATGGGGCCGGACGTCATATTCCTTATCCAGCACAGCCACGGGAATAGTCAGCCGTGCCAGGGTATTCTCCATCTGTTCCAGCAGATGCTTGTCCAACACAGTGTTCGCTCCTTCCCTCAGCGCACAGGCGCGCAGGATGCTATCAGATTGATTATACCACAGCTTCCGCCTGCTGAAAAGTGAAAGTCCCGCCTGAAATTGAAACTTTTTGTGACATTTTCACAAAACGGAGGGAGCAAACAGGAAATTGATCCTCCCGCCGCGGCATAAGAAAAGACGGCCCCGCATGAGGGGCCGCCTTGCTGAAGCCGTGATTAGCGGTTCAGGATGGTCAGCTTGGTCTCCTTGTCGAAGAAGTGCAGACGGTTCACATCGAAGGCCACCTTGATCTTGTCGCCGGCACGGCTGGCGGTACGAGGATCAACGCGGGCGATGATGTTGTCGGTCTTGCCGGTGGTCTTCAGGTACAGATAGGTCTCGGAGCCCATCTGCTCGGTCACTTCCACGTCAGCGGCGATGGTCGCGGTGGGCAGGGCAGCCAGCACAGCGGGATCGTCGGAGATGTTCTCAGGACGGATGCCCAGCACGACTTCCTTGCCGATGTAGGACTCGTCCACGAACTTGGAAACCTTGGACACGGGCACGACGATCTTGTTCTCGCCGAACTTGGCCACCACGTCCTGGCCTTCCTTGCTCAGCTTCACGTCGAAGAAGTTCATCTGGGGGCTGCCGATGAAGCCGGCCACGAACTCATTGGCGGGATAATCGTACAGGTTCTGGGGAGTATCCACCTGCTGCACGACGCCGTCCTTCATAACCACGATACGGGAAGCCATGGTCATGGCCTCGGTCTGGTCATGGGTAACATAGATGAAGGTGGTCTGCAGGCGCTGATGCAGCTTGGTGATCTCAGTACGCATGGCAACGCGCAGCTTGGCGTCCAGGTTGGACAGAGGCTCGTCGAACA
>JBJEUJ010000071.1:0-1934 GCA_051883775.1 Aristaeellaceae bacterium
TGGCTCTGGAAGGTCACGCCCTCCTCCTTGATGGTGCGGATGCCCGCCAGGGAGAACACCTGGAAGCCGCCGCTGTCGGTGAGGATGGGCTTGTTCCAGCTCATGAACCTGTGCAGGCCGCCGGCCTCCTGGATCAGCTTCTCGCCGGGGCGCAGGTGGAGGTGGTAGGTGTTGGACAGCAGAATCTGCGTGCCGATCTCCTCCATCTCCCGGGGGGTCATGGCCTTGACGCAGGCGGCGGTGCCCACGGGCATGTAGATGGGGGTCTGAATATCGCCGTGGGGGGTATGCAGCACGCCCAGGCGCGCGCCGGACTGCTTGCAGACATGGGTGACTTCGTAGGAAAAAGGCTTGCTCATATGACTCCTTGCAATGGGCTCCGGCCATTCGCCGGAAGGCCCTTTTTCATGGAACATGGTTTCGCTCATTCATCCCCGCCGCCCTGCAGCTCGTCATGGTACAGGCTCCACACCGAGCCGTAGGGCGCGTCGTAGAAGGTCATGATCTCATGGGTGGTGGGATGCTCGAAGGTCAGCTTGTACCCCCACAGGGCGATCTGCTGGCCGGGGATGCCCTTGCCGTAGCGGTTGTCGCCCCACAGCGGCGCACCCATATGGGCCATTTGCACGCGGATTTGATGGTTCCGTCCGGTTTCCAGGCGGATGGCGCACAGGGCGGTGCCCTGGCGGCGGGCGATGCATTCGCCCTTGAGGACGGCCTGCTGCGCGCCCTTCACGTCCGCCTCGCAGACGGTGACCTTGTTCAGCCGCTCATCCTTGATGAGGTAATCAATCAGGGTGAAGGAGTCCTTCACCTCGCCCGTGACCACGCACAGGTACTCCCGGCCCATCAGGTGCTGCTGCATCTGCTGGCTGAGGCGGGAGGCGGCCTTGCTGGTGCGGGCAAAGACCATCAGCCCGCCCACGGGCCGGTCCAGCCGGTGCACCAGGCCCAGGTACACCCGCCCGGGCTTGTTGTACTTTTCCTTCACGTACTCCTTCAGCACGGTAAGGATGTCCGTATCGCCGGTTCTGTCGGCCTGGGAGAGCATGTTGGGCGGCTTCACCGCCACAATAACCTGGTTATCCTCATAGACGATGTTAGGCATGGTACCACCTTCCGCTGGCGCCGCAGGGCAGCACGCCCCCGGTGGTCACCGGCAGGCACAGCTCCTGGCTGTCCACCCGGCCCCCGTGGCGGCGCACCACGCACTTCTCCAGCATGTTGCTCAGCACGCTGGCCTGGAAGCCCGTGGTATAGCTGTTGATGAGGAAGAACAGCGGCTGCTCCGACAGCGCCTGGGCGCAGGTATCCACCAGGCCGAACAGCTCGTTCTCCAGCTTCCACACCTCGCCCGAGGGCCCCCGGCCATAGCTGGGCGGATCCATCAGGATGCCGTCGTAGCGGTTGCCCCGGCGGATCTCCCGCTGGACGAACCGCAGCGCGTCCTCCACAATCCACCGGAAGGACGTTTCCTTCAAGCCGGACAGCTCCCGGTTTTCCTTCGCCCACAGCACCATGCCCTTGGCCGCGTCCACATGGGTCACATGGGCCCCCGCCGCCGCGCAGGCCAGGGTCGCCCCGCCGGTGTAGCCGAAGAGGTTCAGCACCTTCACGTCCCTGCGGCCGCTTTGGCGGATGATCTCATCCATCCAGACCCAGTTGGCCGCCTGCTCCGGGAAAAGCCCCGTGTGCTTGAACCCCGTGGGACGGACGTAGAAGCTCAGCTCCCCATGGCGGATGGTCCACCTGTCCGGGAGCCGGGTCAGGAACTCCCACTCGCCCCCGCCCCGCTCCGAGCGGTGATAATGGGCCTGAGCCTGCTTCCACAGCCCGGGATCAGCCTTGGGCCAGATGGTCTGCGGGTCGGGGCGGCGCAGGATCACGTCCCCCCAGCGCTCCAGCTTCTCGCCGTCGCCGGTGTCCAGCACCTC
>JBJEUJ010000071.1:2034-3300 GCA_051883775.1 Aristaeellaceae bacterium
TTACAGCCGCTCGATCACGTCGTCGTGCATCTCGATCAGCTTGTCCACCAGCTCCTGGCAGTACAACCGGTCCAGGCCCTCCAGGGCGGGATCCACCTCGATGCACTCCCGCAGCGCGCCCCGATCCCCCGCGGCGGCCCGGGCAGCAAGACGGTTCGTCTCGTCGATGTCCGCGCAGATGTCCGCCAGCTCGCCGGGCAGCTCAAGCCCCCGGGGAACCTCCACGCCATCCTCCAGCACCAGCCCCGCCTCAATGATGGCCTCCGGGGACAGCTGCTTCAGGGCGCCGCCATTGCGGCGGGTGACGGCGGGCATGGTCAGCGTTTCGCTGCGCATAAGGGCCAGGGCCAGCTGCATGGGCCGGATGGGCGGCGCCTTCGACAATAGCAGCAGCTGGGCCATCATGCCCTCCTTGTCCGCCGCGCCCTTGTCGCCCACGGTGTTCATGTAGAGAATGCGCTCCTTGCGCTTCTCGATGCTCTCGCCCAACTCCGGGTTTTCCTCAGGGATGAAGTCCGGCTGGGCGGGGAGCCATTCGGCATGATCGGTCACGTCGCCCACGGCCACCGCGCCGTACCAGTCCAGCCAGCGGCAGGCCAGGCGGCCGAACTCGCCCTCCGCCGTCAGCTGGCGCACCCGGGGCAGCAGATCCTTGCCGTCCTTCGTGCGCAGGCCCAGCAGGAACGCGAAGCCCGGCAGGCCCGCCATCTCCGCGTCCACCTTGTCCATTTTGACCTTGATCTTCTTGCAGATGGCGTCCAGGCCGTTGGCCCCGCGGACGGGGGTTCTGCCCAGGCCGTAGCAGCGGAAGCCCATGCTCAGGAACATGGCGGTGGTGCGGGCCACGGGCTGGCCCAGGTTGATAACCAGGGCGCGGGGGCAGGCCCTCTGCATCTGCTCGCAGAGGGTGAGCACGTACTCGCCCTGGCGGAGGGTGTGCATCAGCCCGCCGATGCCGCCGTTGACCCGGGCCTGATCGCTGAGGCCGGGATCGTTGTCCTCCTCGCCGGAGAGGGCCGACCGATCCTGATGGAAGCGGGTGGCTGCCATGCAGTCCCCGGCATAAATGACGCAGTCCGCATCCCGAAGCACCTCGTCGCGGTCGCCGGACACGTCGAAGGTACCCGTCAGGCCGCTCCTGATCTGCACCGCCCTGCCGTAGCGCAGCAGCACATCCTGCATGGCGGCGTTCTTTTCCTCCACCCAGACCTCCGCCGCCTGCTTGCCCACAAAGAGCAGATCCGTCATAAGCGTTGGCAGCAGGGC
>JBJEUJ010000072.1:0-17770 GCA_051883775.1 Aristaeellaceae bacterium
GAAGCGGGCCTTTATGGCTCCCAAGCTGAAGTAATAGGAGTTGAAACCTTATGGCTATTGATCTTGTAACCAAGTTTTCCCCTTATACAGATGAGCAGTTCAAGGCGGAAAGCAAGCTTTCCCTTGTGACCAACAATGAATTCGACTGGACGGGCGCGCACACTATCAAGGTGTACAAGGTGAACACGTCCGCGATGAACGACTACGGCCGGACTGGCCCCGCTACCGGGAATTGGAGCCGTTACGGCAGCATTTCCGACCTGAGCACCACCACGGAGGAATTCACCCTTTCCCGGGATCGCTCCTTCATCTTCAACGTGGACAAGCTGGACGCTGACGAAACCGCCCAGCAGGTGCAGGCCGCTTCTGCCCTGGCCCGGCAGAACCGAGAGGTCATCATTCCCGAGGTTGACACCTATGTTTATGGTGTGATGGCCACGAACGCAGGCACAAAGCCCACGGCTAAGGAACTTGCTGCTACGTCTATCTATGACGATATTCTGACCGCCAGCGCCACCCTTGACGCTTCGGAAGTACCCGAGACGGAGCGCGTCCTGATCGTTTCCCCCGCAACCTATCAGCTGATGAAAAAGAGCGCTGATATTGTGCTTGAAACCGACATCGGAGAGGACATGCGGCTTAAGGGTGTTATTGGCATCCTGGACGGCGCAAAGGTGGTCAAGGTTCCGGCTGTGCGTCTGCCTGCGAAGTTTGGCTTCATGCTGTGCCACCCGTCCGCCACGGTAGCGCCTGTGAAGCTGGAGGATTACAACATCCATGAAAACACCGTGTATTCCTCCGGCGCGGTGGTGACTGGCCGTGTGTGCTATGACGCCTTTGTCCTTGACAACAAGAAGAAGGGCATCTATTACCAGGCTACCACCTGATAAGGAATCCGGGCGCATGGGCTTTTAATGGCCTGTGCGCCCCTTTTTACCCCTGGGAGGAGCAGACAATGCGAAGGATAGACAGGCTGCTGCAGGCCGCCAGAAGGGCAGCAGAGGGCCAAGGATTGCATATTGTAGGGTTTGCGACGTATTCACCTGGAAAGAATGCCTTCACGGTAAGCGTCAGCGTCTGGGATGGTGTCAAGGGCCATGCGCCGAAAAGATATTCTTCAGAGCATGAAACGGCAGAGGAAGCGGAAGCGGCCCTGCGTGCATTCGCTGCCATGTACCCGGAAGCAGAATGCACGTTCTTCATTGATGATCTGACATTCCCGGAGGAGGTCTGCTGATGCGGAAGGTTGACAGGTTGCTGATGATGGCCAGAGAGACGGCGAGAAGCTATGACAGGCGGGCTATTGATGCGGTATTCGCCCGCATGACAACGGATCAGCTGCGGGAACTGGCCGAGAATGACCCAACGGAAGAACGGCTGCGGGAAATACTTGCTTCCGTTGATGGCCTGTGGCTGCTGGAAAGTGGGTGATTGAATGCCGAGACGTAAAACGCTGAAGCTGTCAGACCCTCAGGAGATACGGCGGGCCATTTCCAGGGTGGCCAATATGGTATTAAGTGAGGAAATCGACACGAAAACAGCAAACACCCTTCTATATGCTTGTAATTCGGCCTTGAACGCCGTCAGGACGGACGAGTACAAGAACAAGGTGGAAGAACTGGAAGCGCTCTTGATGGCCAAGGAAACCGGAAACAATCTATAAACAAGGGGCTTTCTCATCGAAGGGGAAAGCCCCTCTTGATTTCCATCAAAACAGGAAAAGAGCATACAAAGGGCAGGAGGTAAAAGCCATGAGGACGAATGAAGAATTGGCAGCGGCGATTCAGGCGGGAGAACGTGAAGCGCTGGAACAATTATGGGTGCAGTGCTATGGCTTCATCCGTCAGCAGGCTATCAGGTGGGCGCATGCGTGGATGGGCCGCGCTGACTTTGATGCAGACGATTTGACCCAATGTGGCTATATGGCGTTGTGCAAGGCTGTCAAGGCTTATCAGGCCGAACGGGGAAACTTCATCAACCTATTGGCCTATTGCCTGAAAAGTGAGTTTGCAAAAGCTGCAGGATGCCGTACATCTGCCCAGCTGAACGAGCCATTGAACAACGCAATAAGCCTTGACATGCCAGCATACAGGGACGCAGACAGCGAAGCAACCATAGCAGATACAATCCCTTTTGAAGAACCAGGCTATGAAGCAGCGGAAGAATCCCTGCAGCAGGCTATCACAGCCAAAGCGGTACGGGAAGCGCTGTACAGTCTGCCGGAACGGCAAAGGAAAGCAATAGAAGCCCATTATCTTGACGGGAAGACCTATGCGCAGATAGCGGAAGCAATGCACGTTGCGAACAGCTACCCACAGCAGATTGTAAAAGACGGTTTGCGGCGGCTGCGAAAGGGGGAGCATGCGCCTATGCTGTCGGAACTGCTCTGGGGTGAACGTGACTTCTACAAGCACACAGGCTTCACGGCCTGGAAGGAATCCGGGTGTAGTGTGCAGGAATGGTCACTGATCTGGAAGGAAAAGGAGATGCGGAAGTATGGCCTTGAAGACATTATTGCAGGTCGGGCGTGATGCGGAAACGGTGTTTCACGTCATGAATTTTCCCTTTGTTTTTCCCTTTTGTTTCCCCTTTTCACATTGCAACACAATTCCGCGAAATTCTTCTTGATGTCCTGAAACCCTTGAAAATAAAGGCGCCGCGTTGGTTTGCTGCTATCTGCTTCAACTTGTCGCAATGGGAATTTACTAACGACAAGTAAGCAAGGGCAACAAAAAAGTGGCGCAAGCCACTTTTTTGCGTTGCAGGGCACAAAATCTGCAAGAGGACGCGAAGCGAAAAAGGGTCAAGGGACGATGCCCCCTGCGCAGGAATGTCGCGGCAGCCCAGCGTCGCGGCATCAAACTATAAAAGGAAAGAAGCGAGCGTTTCCGGGCAGGCGACGCAGTTTGCCCGCGTGGGAAACGGCGGGTTCTGAAGCCTCCAGCGGATGCGGCAGGGACATGCTGCGCATCCGTTACAGCTCCATGGCCATGGTGGCCCAGAGAAAATCCATGCCCATGGCCTCGTAGAAGCGCAGCTGCCGTTTCCAGTCCTTGCCCACGGCGGTGAGGCGCAGCGTTCCCAGGCCCAGGGAGCGGGCGTGCTCCGCCTGAGCCTGGAAGAGCCGCTTCCCTACGCCTGCGCCGCGGAAGGCCGGCTTCACGCAGATCATTTCCAGGTCGTAGTAGCGCTCGCCCTTGCGGCAGGAGCCGACGCTGCTGCGGGATTCCTCGGGCGCACCGTAGGCGTAGCCCACGATGTCGCCCTCCATTTCCGCCAGGTCAATGCGGCAGGCGCGCAGGCTCTCCAGGGTGTCGGGCACAAGGCCGTTGCAGATGTCCTCGGCCAGCAGCGCGTCGCTCATGGCCAGCACGGCGGGCAGGTCAGCCTCGGTGGCGGGACGGATGGTTACATTCATGTCGGTCACTCCTTCATGGGCGGTATTGTATCACGGGCCGGTGGCCTTGACAAGGAGGCGGAGGGTATGCTGATCCGCAATGCCACGGCGCTGCTGGGCGGGCGGTTCTGCCCGGGAACGGAGCTGCGGCTGATGCACGGTGCGGTGCAGGAAATCGGCAGCGGGCTGACCAAGGGCCTGTATGAGTCGGAGCTGGATCTGGCGGGGGATTATCTGCTGCCGGGGCTGGTGGCGGTGTGCCGGGGCATTGCGCCGGAGGAGCTGCCCGCCCTGGCCCGGCAGCTGTACCGGAAGGGCGTGGCGGCGCTGGTCACGGACGCGGCTGTGCCCCCGGTACGCCCTGCCCGGCGCACGGCCCTGCTGGTGCATGCGGAGGCGGCGGCGCTGGATCGTCTGCCCCCGCAGAAGCCGCTGCAG
The DNA here is from genome assembly GCA_051883775.1 of Aristaeellaceae bacterium. Classification (GTDB taxonomy): domain Bacteria; phylum Bacillota; class Clostridia; order Christensenellales; family Aristaeellaceae; genus UBA11524. Next base: position 3,836 of record JBJEUJ010000072.1, read on the forward strand.
GAAATGATCCGCCAGGGCATGCCGCCGGAGGAAGCGGCGCTGACGCTGACCCGGCTCCCGGCGGAGGCGGCGGGGCAGCGGCTGCTCGGCTGCCTGAGGGCGGGCGCGCCCGCACCCCTGACCCGCTGGGGGCGGGACTGGCAGCTGAAGGCCGTGCTGGATCAGCATGCGGCGGACTGAGCGGGCCCGTGAAAAAAGCGGAACCGCGCACGGACGGCTCCGCCAGGGCGGGCTGGGTTAATCAAACATGCCCTTGTCCCGCATTTCATTGACCAGATCCCATGTGATCCGCCGGGCGATATTGCGCTGACGGGTCTTGTTTTGCGCCACGTTGATGGCGACAACGTAGTAATCGCCGTTGAAGACGGGGCAACCGCTGTAGCCGGGCTCGGTGTCGCCTGAGTGGTGAACGATCTGATCAGAATATACGCTCAGCACGCCCTGGCTGGTTTTCAGGCTTCCGTTGCGATAGCCCGCCACCTCAAAGGCCGCATTGTCAAGCGTTTCGTCGCTCAGGGCGTTCAGGCCGAACCAGCCGGTGGTGTCGCCCACGTTCTTCTCCAGCTGGACATAGGCGTAGTCCCAGGCGGTGTGATAATCCCCGCTTTCGCTGCGGAAATCGGTACCGTACCAGTAGGTGGTAGCTCCGTCATACTTGATGAGGTAGTTCTTGTCCGACCTGTAGCCGAAGTACAGGGTGATGCGGTTGGCGGTTTCGCCATGCTCCACGCAGGCGACGCAGTGGGCGGCGGTCATCAGGCAGTCCTTGCTGACCATGAAGCCGGAGCCCGTCCATTGGCAGCCGCAGCGGGCCTGCACCTTCATGTAGGCGATGGCGGAATAGGGGTAGGTGGAAGGGGCGGAGACGGCCGTCCGGTTATCCGCGCCGACGACGAGCCTGTCCAGCGTATCAGGCTGGAAGGGCGCGCAGGCGATGGCCTCCGCCGGAAGCTCGGGCGTAAGCCCCAGGGCAGCGGCTTCCTCCAGGGACATGTCCATGGCCGGTGCAGCCACGCCAAGGGCAGCGTCCTCCGCCAGACCCGGACAGGGAAGCGCCAGCAGGACTGCAAGAAGCATCAGGAGCAGGGCACGGAAACGGTTCATGGGCAACGCCCTCCTTGCGGTCAAAAGTCATGCGATTGACTACATATATTATACGAATTGTGGCGGAACAGGTCAAGCTCGGGAAGAAAGGGGAGCGGAGCATGAAACGTGCGTGGCTGCTTGCGGCAGGGCTGATGGCGGCGATCATGCTGATGTCCTGCGCTGCGGCGGAGGATGGCGACGCCGCCATGACGCTGATGGTCTACCTGTGCGGCAGCGACCTGGAGACGAGCCGGGGCGCGGCCTCCGCGGATCTGGCGGAAATGATCGCCGCCATGCCTCCGGGGGATGACCTGCGCGTGGTGGTCATGGCCTCCGGCTCGCAGGCGTGGCGGAACGGCCTTGACCCGGACGCTGCTGTCCTCTGCCCCCTGGACGGGGAAGGCCTGCACCCCATCAGCGACGGCCTCCATGGCAGCATGGGCGATCCGGCCCTGCTCAGCGCGCTGCTGCGGTGCGGCTACGAGCAGTTCCCGGCCCGCAGGTATGCGCTGCTTTTGTGGGATCATGGCGCGGGGCCGCTGCTGGGGGTATGCTTTGACGAACGCTATACGGATGAAAATGGCATGGACGGCCTGACGCTGCAGGAGATTGGTCAGGCGCTGGCGGACAGCCCCTTCGCTGGGGAAAAGCTGGAATGGATCGGCTTTGACGCATGCCTGATGGCATCCCTGGAGACGGCGTGCATGGCCGCGCCCTATGCCCGCTACATGATTGCCTCCCAGGAGACGGAGCCTGCCACAGGCTGGGATTACGGCTTCCTGACGGCGCTGGCGGAGGATGCCTCCGGCGCGGAGACGGGGCGAAGGGTGGCGGAGCGGTACATGGCCTCCCGGGGAGACTCGCTGGCGGCGGCAACCATGTCCTGCGTGGAGCTGTCCTGCATGGCAGAGGTGGAAGCGGGCATGGACGCGCTTTTCGGCCGCCTGGGTCTGATGCTGGAGGAGGGCGGCTATCCGGCTTTGGCGTCCTGCCGGGCCGGCGTGAAGAGCGCCGGCTGCGCATCGGCCTATGCCTACGACCTGATTGACCTTGCGGATCTGCTGGAAGCTTATCAGGCGGAGGGGCTGGCGGACTGTACGGAGCTGCTGGCGTCGCTGGAGAGGGCCGTTATCGTCAATCGGAGCAACACGCCATTCCTGAACGGGCTGAGCGTCTATTATCCCTTTGAAAACAAGGAGCAGTACCGCAGGCTGCCATCCGCAAAGGCGACGGCTCCGGCGGGATATGCGGCCTTCCTGGCGAAGGCTGCGGACATCTGGCTGGGGGAATCGCTGACGGACTGGAGCGGGGAGCGCAGCCTGGAGGCGGAGGCCATGGCCGGGGAAACGCTGGTCGCCATGCCCCTGACGCAGGAGCAGGCGGCGGGGTTCACCTCGGCGCGGCTGCTGGTTTTCGCGCTGGTGCAGGGCAATGAATACCAGCTGATCTACCAGACGGACGACGCGGCGCTGACGGCGGAGGGCCGGGTGCAGAGCGTCTACCGGGATGAGGCGCTGTTCCTGACGGACGCCCGGGACGGGCTGCTCACCGGGGCCATTCCCTACCGGCTGACGGAGGACGGCTTTGCCCTGAACGTGCTGCTGACCAGGGATGGCCAGCCGGAGGATACGTCCTTCTGCGCGGTGCAGCTGATTTACCGCGCCGGGGAGGACGGCGACTGGACGCTCAGCGAGGCGCTGGAGGCAACGGAGGATCCCGCCCGCCAGGGTAAGGCGACGGTTCGGCTGGAGGATTACGACCGCATGGCGGTCTATGCGGGGACGGCTGTGCCGCAGTATGCGCCGGACGGAAGCCTGCTGCCCTGGCAGGCATGGACGAAGGGCGGCACGGTCTACGGGTACTGGATCGACATGAAGGAAGCGGAATGGCAGCCTGCTTTCCTCAAGGCCCAGGACGGCTTGATGCGCTATGCCATGCTGGAGGTCACCGACGTGCAGAGCAACACCGTGTGCAGTCCGCTGCTGGCCATTGACAACCCGAATATCCACCCGCTGAGCGTGGAGTCGCAGATTCTGGTGGACAACGACCACTGCCAGGTGTCCCTTACCGGCGCGCAGCTGACGGGAGGCATGTACCCCGACCTGCGGCTGCACCTGATCTGCGAAAACCGCACGGAGGCCACGCTGACCCTGGAGCCCTCCATGCTGCGGCTGGACGATACCGTCGTGTCGCTCCTTGGCGGCAGCACCCAGGCCATTGCGCCGGGAGAAACGCAGCCCGTCCAGGTGACGATCAGCGGGGACAGGCTGCGAGCCTCCCATATTGCGGGCTTCTCACGGTGCGGCATGACCTTGATGGTCAAGGCGGATTACACGGAGACGCTGCTGTCCGTGCCGGTCAGCTTTGCCCTGACGGGGGATGCTTCCGCCGTGATCGACCCGGCAGAGCTGGAGGAGCCCGTCGCTTCCGCCCTGTGGGACGGTGTGGCCATGGAGCTGCTTGCCCTGCGTGTGGAGGACGGCAGCCTGCGGGGCACGGCGCATCTGCGCAACACCACGGAGAAAGCCGTCGCCCTGGACTGCGACACCGGATACGTGAACGGTCTGGCCCTGCCCGCCACGCTGACGGGCCAGCTGCTGCCCATGACCCTTCCGGCGGGCTGCGATGTGTATACCGAATGGTGCATCTACGCCGCGCAGACGGCATGGCCCTATGGCCGCACGCTCCGCCACGGTGCGCCCCTGGAGGAGCTGGGCGTGGCGCAGATCACGGAGGTCGGCTTCAGCGTGCATCACGGGGACAGGCGCGGGGCGGAGAACGTCATGCTGCGCCTGGCGCAGCCGCTTGCCTGGCCTGCGGGCGGGGAGAGCTGCGCGGCGGACGGCTGGCCCGTGCTGTATGATGACGGGGAGGTGACGGTGTGGCTGACGGACATCCGCACCTGCCCCGGGGATCCCGGCCTGAACGACCGGCGATTCCTGTACCTGTGCATCCGGAACCTGTCCGGGCAGGAGGCGTCCCTTCGGGTGGAGGATGGTTCCATGGCGGTTGACAGCCGGGAGGACTGGGTGCTTTTGCAGCCGGAGACAGCTGCCCCGGGGGTCACGCTGTACACCCGGGCCGTGGCGGTGCGCGGGGATGATCTGGCGGAGCCGGAGACCATGGACAGCCTCCGTGCGTCACTGACCCTGCGCGCAGGCGGGGAGGAGCATGCCCTGCTGCTGACGGTGACAACGCTGGAGCCGCCGGTGCCGGCGGGCAGCGAGAGCGTCTATGAGCCTACATCGCTGCTGGTCACGGTGGAAGCAGCATCCCCCTGAGGGCCGGAGCAGCCCCTCCGCCAGACCTGGCGGACAGCCGGGCAGGCTTGACCATGCGGCTGGATAGCGGATTCCCGCCGTGAAGGCAACCTTGTCCCGGGGAAGCACCGGATCATACCATGAACGCCGGGGTAAATGACGCAAATCAAAACGGCAGGGAGCATGCTCCCTGCCGTTTTGCATGGGGGTACGGGCCTTACCAGGCGCAGTTTTCCCGCCCGGCGGCCAGCTCGAAGTGATAGCGCACTATGCCCAGATCCACCTTGGCGTAGAAGCCCATGCCGGCCTTGGCGGAGGCCTTGCCGTCCACCAGGGTCAGGGTGAACTTCTGCTGGTTCATGGCGGTGGGGGCCAGCAGCGCGGCCTCCACACCGCGGTGGAACCAGTCCGGCACGGGGCCGTCCGCCTTCATGACCTCACCGGCAGGCTTCGATTTGTGGGCGACGCCCTGGGTCTGGCCATAGCCCAGGGCAATGACCACGCAGAGCTTCTCGCCCTCCAGGACGGTAAAGGCCGTCTTCACCTTGCTGTAGGTCAGGGCGACCCAGCAGGTGTTCAGCCCCAGCTGCTGGGCCAGCAGCACCAGGCGTTCACCCCAGTAGCCGCATTTTTCGTCCAGGTCGGGGCCCTTGGGGCCGATCAGGGCGATATAGTTCCTCACGCCGCTGAACTTGCCATAGTGGGCCATAAAGCCGTCGAAGGCCCTGGGCTCGTTCAGCACCAGCTGGATGTGCAGCCCGCCCTCCTGGTTGCACTGGCGGATTTCCTTTTCCAGGGCCTGGGCGACGCTCTCCGCGATGGGCTCCTCCGTGTACTGGCGCACGCTGTGACGCGCGCGCATGGCTTCCATCTGATCCATTTCCTTCACCTCATTCATCGTCCCAGTCGGGGTCATCCTCGTCCTCGGGGAGCTGCGCCATGAAGGCTGTGATATGGGCGAAAAGCCGGCAAAGCTGCTGCATGGATGTCGCACTGACGTCGAAGGAGTAGAAATTCATGGCTCCCCGACGGCGAACCTTCAGGATGCCCGCTTCCTTCAGAATCCGGATGTGGTGGGACACCGCCGGGCGGGACAGATGGGTGCATTCCGTGATTGCGCCGACGCGCACGCCGCCGCACTGATGCATCTTCACCATCTCCAGGATAATATGCTGGCGGGTCTCATCGCCCAGCGCCTGCAGAATTTTCCGGCATGCGGCAAACTCCTCCGCCAGGCTGTCAACCTGCTCCGTATCACCGGTCATGAACACGGCTCACCTCCGATTGGTTCAAGGATTTGAACCAATCATACCACAAACCGGGCCCGTGTGCATGATGGGAAAGAAATTCGATACGAAGTCTTCTCACAGGGGGAGGGCCTCCTCGGTCAGCACGCCGAAGTGGTCGGAAACGACAGGGTAGAAGCTGCCGTTGAAGATGACCCGGCTGCACAGGGTGCGCCCCGGCGCGTCGGTGAAGGCGAAGTCGATCCGCATGGGATCCACCCGGCTTTTGCGCCAGCCGTCGATCTGCCCGCCCACGGTGACGCCGCTGTCGCGCGTTTCCGCCCGGAGGAAGCAGTCCTGCCAGCCGGAGGCAAGCACCAGGTCGTAGCCCTCGCCGCGAACGTGGGCCGGGCTGTTGAAGTCGCCCATCAGGTAATGCGCGCCGCCCTGGCTGCGGCACAGCGCATCAACCGTGCGCCACTGCAGGGCGAAGGGGTCGCTTTCATCCTTCCACCAGCCCATGTGCAGGCTGCACAGCCATTGTCCTCCCGCCAGGATGCCCGCCATGACCCGGCGGCATTCCCCCTGGGGGGTGGAGAGGCTCCGGGAGAGGGCAGCTTCCACCGGGAGACGGGTGAATACCGCCACCCCCTCGTCAAAGCGGCCGTAGCCGCAGTGGGCATGGGCCCAGGTCCAGACCCAGGCAGGGTCCTCCCTGCGCAGAAGGATCGCCAGCTGCAGGGCGAAGTTGCCCTCCCGGACGGGCATGTCGCTGCCGCAGGGGAGAAAGCCGGTTTCCGCCAGCACGGCCTCCGGAACCACCGGGGCGGTCATGTCCTGGTTGATTTCCTGCAGGGCCGCGCCGTCCACCTGCTCGGCCAGGATGGCCCCGGCCAGGGTGTGAAGGCAGAAGGCCGTGTCAGCCTCCATCAGGCTGTGGGTGTTCAGGGTCAGGAGCGTCAGCTTATCCTTTGACGGCGCCACTGGTCAGACCTCCCATGATCTGCTTTTGCATGATGATGTACAGGATGACAATGGGCAGGCACGTCAGCACCAGGCAGGCGAAGGCCGAATTGTAGTCAACGCTGTACTCGGAGGAAAAGTTGTTCAGGTAGATGGTCAGCGTCCACAGCTTGGAGGAACGGTTCAGGGTAATCAGGGGCATCTGGAAGTCGTTCCAGATGGCCAGGCCCTCGCGGATGACCACGGTGGAGAGGATGGGCGTCATCAGCGGGAGGATGACCCGGGTGTAGATCTGGAAGGTGGACGCGCCGTCGATGTAGGCGGCCTCCTCGATGGTGGTGGACACGGTGGCCAGGTAGCCCACGTAGAGGAACATGCTCTCGCAGGTGGCGTGGGCGATGTAGAGCAGCGTCACGCCCAGGGGGCTGAGCAGGTTCAGCCAGCTCATCAGCTTGACCACGGGCATCATGCGCACCTGCCAGGGCAGGAAAATGCCCATGAGGAAGAAGAAGTACAGCCCCTTGAACAATTTGCTGCGGCCCATGGCGCGGGACAGGGCGTAGCCCATGGGGGGCAGGATAATCAGCTCGCCCACCAGCGACACGGCGGTGATCAGGAGGGTATTGCCGTAGGCGTAGTAGAGCTTGGGATCCTGAAGGACGGAGATGTAGTTGCCCAGGTACAGGGACTTGGGCAGGGTGAAGAAGCTGATGCTGCTCTCCGAGGCGGTCTTGAAGGTGGTGGCCAGGGTGATGTAGATGGGGAAGAGAATCAGCAGCGCGCCCAGGGAGAGAATCAGGGAGGTGAGGATCCGGCTGCGTTGGCTTGCCCGCATTCACTCCACCTTCTTTCTGCCGGAGAGCTGAATCTGCACAAAGGAGATGGCGGCAATGAGCAATCCCGTGGCGATGGCCTGGGCGATGGAGTAGCTGTACTTGTTGCGCTCAAAGCCGTTGGTGTAGATCAGCAGGGCGATGCTCTGGGTCACGGTGCCCGGGCCGCCGCCGGTCATGGACTTGACGTAGTCAAACACCATCAGGCCCTGCTTGACCACCAGCACCAGCACCACGCTCAGGGTGGGAATCAGGTAGGCCACGGTGATGGACTTGAACTGCTGCCAGGCGTTGGCCCCGTCGATGGCCGCCGCCTCGTACAGTTCGCTGGGGATGGTCTGAAGTCCTGCCAGGAACAGGAGCGTGGGCAGCGCCACCCCCTGCCACAGGTGGACGAACAAAAGCCCGTAGATGGCCAGCTGCTTGCTGGCCAGGATGTTGGTGGACAGGGCGGCAATGCCCAGGGCCTTGCCCACGGCGGGCAGCACGTAGAAGAAAATCTGCTTGAACACCAGGCTCACGGTGAGCATGCTCAATACCGCCGGGAGGAAGTACAGCGTGCGGAAAAAGCCCCGCCCCTTGAATTCCCGGTTGAGCAGCAGCGCCAGAATCACGCTGATGATCACGATGCCCACGACCAGCATCGCCGTGTAGCGAAGGTTGAACACCAGCGCGGCGCGGAACTTCTTGTCCGTGAGCAGGGCCTGGTAGTTTTTCAGCCCCACAAAGTCGTAATGGGGGCTGATGCCGTTCCAGTCCATCAGGCTGTAGTAGATTCCCAGCAGGATGGGGAAAATCAGGAAAACGCAGTAAATGGCAAAGCCTGGCAGGATGAACGCCAAGTAGGTCAGCGTCTGCTCCCTGCGCAGGCCGGAGTGATGCCGTTTCGGGGCTGTGGCAATCATCAGGTCCATCCGCCTTTCTGATGGGTCATGGGGCGCGGATACGCCCTGAAAAAAGAGCGGGGCCGGTCACCTTCGCAACGCAGCCCCGCCCGATGGATACGGATCAGTTGTTGTAGTACTCGTCGATGACCTCGGCAGCCGCCTCATAGAAGGCGTCCAGGTCGCCGTCGATGATCAGGTCGGTGGCCACGCTGCCCAGAGCCTTGCGGAAGCCGCTGGGCCAGATGGCGTTCTGGCTGATGCAGACCTGGCCACCCGCCACCACGTCGTTGATGTAGGACAGCTCAGGCACGTTCAGCACCACGCCATTGACGACGTTGGGGCTGCCCTCGATGTCGGTGTAGGTCTGGGCGTTCTCGGGCTGGGAGAGGAAGTCCAGGAACTTCAGGCACTCGTCGGGGTGCTTGGTGGAGGAGGAGATGCAGAAGCTGGTGTCGATGCTGATGACCACCTTGCTCTCGCCCAGGGGATTGGGCAGGGGGATCAGGGCGATCTTCACGTCGGGATCATAGTCCTTCAGGGTGGTCAGGGACCACTGGCCGTTGATGGTCATGGCCGCCTGGCCCGCCAGCAGCTGCTGGTAGCTCTCGGTGTACTCAGCGCCCTGGGACTCCACGGTCATGTTCTCCGCCAGCTGCAGAGAGGCCTCGGCGTAGGCCTTGAGCACCACGGAATCCTGCGCGGCCAGCTCGCCCGCGGCGATCTGCTTGAACTCGGCGTCATCCTCGGACATGTAGCTCATCATGCGCTCCATCCGCTGGTAGACGAAGGTCTTGTCCGGCAGGGTGAAGGGGGTGATGCCGGCGTCCTTCAGCTTGGCGCACACGTCCATCAGCTCATCCCAGGTGGTGGGATAGGCAAGGCCCTGCTCCTCGAAGATGTCCGTGCGGACATACAGGCCGTAGTAGCTCAGGGAGTAGGGCAGGCGCCAGTTGCGGCCCTCGTAGGCGGCCAGAGCCAGGGTGGACTCCTGCACGTTGCTCAGGAAGGGCTGGCCGGTCAGGTCCAGGATCATGCCGTCAGCGAACATGATTTCATACATGGTGCTGGTGGCGCAGCTGAACATGTCGGGCATCTCGTTGGTCTGGGCGCGGGTCTGCATGACGGTCTCGGTGTCGGGGATCTGGTTGAGCACCACGCGGATGCCGGGGTTCTGGGCATTGAAGGCGTCGATGACGGCCTGCAGGCCGCTGATGGCGCTGGCCTCGGGCTTGTGGAACACCAGCTCCAGCTCCACCACGTCGTCCGCCAGGGCGAAGCTGCACAGGCTCAGCAGCATCGCCAGGGCAAGAAAGAGGGAAATCAGCTTTTTCATGGCGGGTACCTCCTAACGATTGTTGGTATTCATATTATAATCTGGTTGATAATTAGCCAAAAGAGAAATGCTTCAAATTTCTATGCAGATCTTAAGAACTTGCGGGACAGTCCGGCTTGCTTGACACAACGGGGCCCTGATGGTACAATGTCCACCAAAACAGACCGGTTTTCCATGAAAAACGATGAATTCCTGCAGGCGAAGGGAGGTGCGCCGCGTGCGGCAGAGGCTGATTGCGCGCCTGCGCAGAATATCCATCCGGCGGCGGCTGAATGTGGTGATGCTGCTGGAGTCGGTGGTTTTGTTCCTGCTGACCTTCTCCGCCCTGTACAATTCCTTCAATACCATCTCCATGCAGGCCCGCTCCTCGGGGCAGCAGCTGCTCTACACCACCGCCGACCAAATGGACACCGCCTGCGACGAACTGATGGTGCTGACCAAGTATCCCGTGCTGGCCAATGCCTTCGGCTCCACGGGGGTCTTTGATTACCTGACCAACGCCCGGGCCGGCATGCCCTCCTTCGGCAGCGACAACATGAGCATCCAGTATGAGCTGAACAGCCAGCTGATGCTTCACCCCAACGTCACCCTGCTGGGCATCGCCGACCTGAACGGCAATCTGCTCTACTGCGATACGGGCAATGTATACTACCACCTGACAGGCTACAACCGTGACAGCGCCGTCATGACCCGGCTGCTGGCGCGGCAGGGCGGATATTTGCAGCTGGAGGCGGAGGAAGCGGCGGAGCTGATTCCCGGGCTGGAGACGGGGGAGAGCATGCTCTACGGCGCCCGGGCCATCATGAAGCTGAACCACCTGGAGCCCATCGGCATGATGCTGTGCCGGGTGGATGTGAGCAGCATCGGCATGACCCTTCAGCTGGGCAGCAACTATGACCAGCGGCTGTTCATGCTGGGGCCGGAGGGGCAGCGGCTCCTGGGCGAAGCGCCGGAGGACGCGCTTACCCTGGCCGGGCAGGCCGTCGCCGGGGAGATCACCGACGCTTGGGTCTGCACCCCGGAGGGCATCATGCTCCGCCAGCTCTACCGCACGGACAGCGGGCTCACGGCCTGCCTGTTCACGCCCCTGAGCAGCCTGCTGGGCAGCCTGCCCATGCCGCTGCTGATGATGATCGTGCTGCTGCCGCTGTTCGTGGCGTTGGTGCTGGGGCTGACGCATCTGCTGGTGCGCAGCGTCCGCCAGCCCATTGACAAATTGACGGGCCTGTGCGAGCGGGTGCAGCGGGAGGACTTCACCCCCGTGGAGGACGACGGCGCGGCGGACGAGATGCACAGCCTGATCGTTTCCTTCAACATGATGTCCGCCCACATCGGGCAGCTGATCGAGGAGGTCTACAAGAAGAACCTCCTCCAGGCGGAAACGGAGATGCAGCTCATCCGCTCCCAGATCAACCCGCACTTCGTCTACAACACCCTGGAGGCCATCCGCGCCGCGGCCTACGCCCGGGGGGAAAACGACATTGCCGACATGACCGCCCTGCTGGGCAAGACCCTGCGCTACGGCGTGACCCGGCAGAGCGGGGAGGTCACGGTGGAGCAGGAGCTGTTCCACCTCAAGGACTACATCGCCCTGCAGATGATCCACCTGAACCGGCACCTGGACGTGTATGTGAACGTGGACGCCCGCCTGTATGCCTGCCGGATGATTCCCCTGGTGCTGCAGCCCCTGGTGGAGAACGCCCTCTACCACGGCCTGCCCGAGCATGAGCAGAACGTGACGGTGCGCATCCTGGGATACGAGGAGGAGGGGGACATGGTTTTTACCGTCAGCGACGACGGGCCGGGCATTCCCGAGGATCGCCTGCGCCGCCTGCAGGCCTACATCCGCGGGGAGAACGACGACTTCACCTCCATCGGCCTTCGCAACACCCACCGCCGCCTGGTGCTGAACTACGGCGCGGCCTACGGGCTGGACATCCGCTCCCTGGCCGGGCACGGCACGGTGGTGACGGTGCGCCTGCCCTGCCGCCGGGCGGAGAAAGGAGCGCAGGATGATACCGATCCTGATTGCTGACGACGAGGCGCTGATCCGGGAAACCCTGGCGGATATGCTGGAGAAGCGCTATCCTGGCCGGTTTGCCGTCACCCTGGCTGCGGACGGGCGGCAGGCCCTCGAGTATGCCAGCATGCAGCCCGTCCGCCTGATTCTGGCGGACATGAAGATGCCTGCCCTCAGCGGGCTGGAGATGCTGGAGAAGCTGCGGGAGCTGGGCTGCGGGTGCGAGGTCATCTTCATCAGCGGGTATGACGATTATGCCTTCGTCCGGCAGGCCATGAAGCTGGGCGCGGCGGACTATCTGCTCAAGCCCATTGTGGAGGAGGAGCTGGCCGGGCAGATCGACAGCTTCCTCAAGCGGGAGGAGGTGCGCAGGACGGCGCAGCCCGCTTCCCCTGCCGCGCCCGCGGAGGGACCCTACTATGAGCAGTACATGCTCGAGCAGCTCTGCGCCCGGCCTTTCGCGGTGGAGGAGCTGCTGACGCTGCCGCCGGACTGCCGTGTGACGGCCTGCGCCTGGGAGTGCCAGCCGGAGGACGGTCAGGGCTGCCCCTGGCAGGACAGGCTGCGGGAGGCAGCCGCTGCCATGCCCGGCACCGTGCTGCTGCAGGGGCGGGTGGAGCAGCTGCGGCTGTCGCTGTTCTTTGGCGGAAGGGGTCAGGGGGAGGAGCTTGTCCGGCGCTTTGAGGAAGGGCAGACGGATGCGCCGGGGCCGGTTTTCGCCCCGCCCGTGCCGCCGGAGCAGCTGGATCAGGCGGTGGAGGCCTGCAGGCGGCAGCTGTGCCTGCGCTTCTACACCCTGCCCGGGCAGGACGGCCCGGAGCGCTATCCCTACACCCAGCTGACCGCCCAGATGGCGGACGCGGCGTGCCTGTACCATGCGCCGCAGTTTGACGAGCTGTTCCGCACGCTGATGCTCCGTGCCTGTGCCCAGACCCCGCCGGTGGATTCCCTCCGGCACATCCTGTGCGACCTGGTGTATACCATCATGCAGCAGAACCCGGCCTTCGTGCCTGCCATCAGCCATGCGGAGCTGACGGAGGACGACATTCTCCGCCGGATCCGCGCGGCCAGGGATGCGGAGCAGCTGACGGGGGAGGTAACGCGGATCATGCACCGGCACATGGCCAACCTGGGCGGCAAAACCGCCTCCCTGGACGCTGCGCACATTGAGCGGGCCAAGCGCTTCATTGCCCGGAACTACGCCAGAAACCTGTCCCTGTCGGACCTGGCGGAGCATCTGGCCCTGCATCCCAACTACATCAGCGCCCTGTTCACCAAGGTCAGCGGCATGTCCTTCAGCCAGTACCTGCGGCGTGTGCGCATTGAGGAGGCATGCCGGCTGATCCGCACCACCAACGACAAGTTCTACCTCATCGGAGAGCAGGTGGGGTACCCCGATCCGGTGCATTTCGCCCGCACCTTCAAGGCGGAGGTGGGCTGTTCGCCGGGGGAATACCGCAGGCTGCATCCCGGGCCCGGGCTGGAAGGATGACAGGCAACTGAACAGATTAGATAAAGTTTAGCTGTTAATTTATATAAAGTTTAGCTGAGCAAAGCGATAAATTTCTTGACAAACTGTGACAATGCGCATATAATAACACTATAGTTTGATCTCCTGTGGTGGAGGAGCGTCAAAACCAAATATCGAAGGAGGACGTGGACCTATGAAGAAAACCCTGGTTTCTCTTTTTCTCGTGCTGACCATGCTGGCAACGATGCTGGCTGTGCCGGCCATGGCTGAGGAGGCCAAGCCCGAGGGCTGGAACAACGTCAACGCCGAGGGCTATGTGTATCCCGACTACTCCGGCGAGACCCTGCGCATCATGTGGTGGGGCTCCGACACCCGTGCGGGCATCACCATCAAGGTCATCGAGATGTACGAAGCCCTCACCGGCCTGAAGATCGAATACGAATACTATGACGGCGGCAGCTACTGGACGCAGTTCCAGGCCAAGATGGCTGCCAACGACCTGCCCGACGTGTTCCAGATGGGCAACAACTGGGCCACCTACTACGATACCATCACCCCCCTGAACGATTACATCGCTGACGGCACCATCGACACCACCGCCATCAGCGAGACCATGATCGCCACCACCGTGAACAACGCCAACGGCGACGTGACCGGCATGTCCAACGGCACCAACGCCCGCTGCTTCGCCTACAACCCCGCCATCTTTGACGAGTGCGGCGTGGCCTATCCCACCGACAACTGGACCTGGGACGACTTTGCGGCCGCTGCCCGTACCATCTATGCGCAGACCGGCAACCCCGCCATCACCACCCTGGAGTACAACTCCCTGGCCTACAGCGTTGTGACCCAGTGG
>JBJEUJ010000073.1:0-3283 GCA_051883775.1 Aristaeellaceae bacterium
ACCCCCATGTGCGAAACCGACAGCTATGTGAAATTCATCAACGATCTGACCGGCAGGCACTTCGCCAACTGGCAGGAGATGTATGACGGCGTGCCCTTCCTGGAGGTCGAGGACATTTCCGACATGGTGTACTGGCTGGGCACCAGCCGCGCGGCGGGCAGGTTCAGCGGCCGTGACCTGGGCCTGGACCTGGGCACCCTGCAACAGTAAAGGAGACTGCGCATGAAGATCACCAAAGCAACCCGCTGGCGGGTTTTCGCGGGCGTGTGGATTCAGAGCCTGTTCACCTCCGCCACCGCCTTCTTCGAACCAGTTCGGCTGGAGCAGCTCCCAGTTCAGCATGGCGTACACCATCTACATGTTCATCTACTGCGCCATGGGCTTTGTGGGCAGCATGCTGGCGGAGAAGCTCAAGCCCCGCACCGCCATTTATATCGGTCTGGCCTTCTTCTCGGCGGGCTGGTTCCTCACTGGCTTCTGCACCAGCATTCCCCAGCTGTATCTGTTCTACGGCGTGATGGCCGGCGCAGGCGCGGGCACCATCTATCCGGCCTGCCTGCCCACCGCCCTGAAGTGGTTCCCCGACAAGAGCGGCTCCATCTCGGGCCTGGTGCAGGCGGGCGCCTCCTGCGGGCCCTTCATCATGTCGCCCATCGCGCAGTGGCTGATTGATACCTGCGGCGCGCAGATGGCATGCCGGATTCTGGCCGTTGTGTTCCTGATCGGCGTGGGCGCTGTGGCGTGGATGATCGTGCCCTGCCCCGACGGCTGGCTGCCGGAGGGCTGGAAGCCCACCGCCACACAGGCCAAGGAGCTGGGCGGCAGGCATTACAGCACCCTTGAAATGGTGCGCACGCCCGTGTTCTGGGTCATGCTGGTGCTGTTCATCTTCGCCAATGCCGCCGGTACCATGATGGTGAGCACCACCTCGCCCATCGCGCAGAACCAGATTGGTCAGAGCGCCATGACTGCCGCCATGTGCGTGAGCGTGATGACCCTGGCCAACATGATCGGCCGCATCAGCTTCGGCTTCATCTATGACCGGCTCAAGGGCTGGCCCTCCCTGATGCTGGTGCTGGTGCTCAACGGCCTTTCCATGTGCATGCTGACCGTCACCCATACGCTGCCCTATTTCATCGTCTGCATCTGCCTGGTGGGCTTCTCCTTCGGCGGCCTGCTGGTGGTGTTTGCGCCCATCGTCAAGACGGTGTTCGGCAGCAAATACTACAACCGTAATTATGGCCTGATCTTTATCGGCTACGGCATCGGCGCCTTTGTCGGTCCCAAGATCAGCGCGAGCTTTTACGATTCCACCGGTTCCTATGTGGCCGGGTATATTGGCTCCGCTATGCTGGCTGCAGCCGCGGTGGCGCTGGTCTTCGCAGCCATGAAGCTGACGGGCAAACCTCAGGCGAATGCCTGATGCATGCTCGCTGCACAGGATCATGACAGACCAATGATCACCATGATGACGATGATTGTTGGAAATGCGTCGGCTTGTGTAAATATGGACAAAAAAGCCTGGTAGTCCATATCATCGGACTTTCAGACGGAATCGCCCCGGGTTCCATGCGAGCCCGGGGCGTTTCCATACCCATGGTGCCGGTCCTTGTGCTCCCGCCGACGCAGCCGGTGACGGTCATGTCCTGCTCCGTGGTGCTCGCCGTGCCGCCGAAGAGGCTTTTGATTTCCTCTGTATCGCGGGCCAGAAGCTCCAGCGCTGGTTGTCGGGAGCAGGGCCGCTGCTGACACGGCCACCGATCATCGTAAACCGCCGTCTGGCTGTCGCGAAAATGGAGCAAAGGGCGCGCAATCATATCCGGCTTTCCCGCTCTTTTATGCTAAGATGCTGGTAGTGGCTCATGGAGCTGCTCCTTTCGCGGTTGCCCGCAAACACTGTTCTCAAGGAGCTTTCTCTTTGAGGCACTATGTCTTTGCCCTGCTGCACTTGACTTGACAATTCAAGGCACGAAAAAACGCCAGTGCATGGTGTTGCACTGGCGTGTGAGTCGCTATCTGTGATTGTGCGCGAGGGGCACAGGAGCCTTCGGCAGGCTTTTCATCCTCCGCTTTTCTTGTGTTCCAGCATTGCGCACAGCGTTCATGGCTTTTACTGGGCGTTCTTCTGATCCACCATGGCCTTGACCTTCAGCGGCAGGCCCAGGAGGTTGATGAAGCCTGCGGCGTCCTTGTGGCTGTACAGGTCGTGGCTGTCGCCGAAGGTGGCGATCTCCTCCATGTACAGGCTGTTGGGGCTCTTCACACCGGCGTTCATGCAGTTGCCCTTGTACAGCTTCAGCTTCACTGTGCCGTTCACGGCCTGCTGGGTGCTGTCCACAAAGGCGGACAGCGCCTCCCGCAGGGGGGTGTACCACATGCCGTCGTATACCAGCTCGGCAAACTTGCTGGCCACCAGCTCCTTGTAGTGGCTGGTCTGCCGGTCCAGGGTGATGGACTCCAGGATGCCGTGGGCCGCGTAGAGCATGGTGCCGCCGGGGGTCTCGTACACGCCGCGGCTCTTCATGCCCACCAGGCGGTTCTCCACCAGGTCGGCGCAGCCAACGCCGTTGCGGGCGGCAATCTCATTGGCCTTGGTCAGCAGCTCGACAGCGCCCAGCTTCTCGCCGTTGATGGCCACCGGCACGCCCTTGTCAAAGTCGATGGTGACGTATTCCGCCTGGTCGGGGGCCTTCTCGGGGGACACCATGGTCAGCAGCAGATCTGCCGGGGGCTCGTTGGCGGGGTTCTCCAGATCCGCGCCCTCATGGCTGATGTGCCAGATGTTGCGGTCCATGGAGTAGGGCCTGTCCTTCTTCACGGGGACGGGGATGTTCCGCGCCTCGGCGTACTCGATCTCCTCCTCGCGGGTCTTGATGTCCCAGATCCGCCAGGGGGCGATGATCTGCATCGTGGGGTCGAAGGCCTTGATGGTCAGCTCGAAGCGCACCTGGTCGTTGCCCTTGCCGGTGCAGCCGTGGCAGATGGCGGTGCAGTTTTCCTTGTGGGCGATCTCCACCAGCCGCTTGGCAATCAGCGGCCGGGCAAAGCTGGTGCCCAGCAGATACTTGCCCTCGTACACCGCGCCGGCCTTCAGCGTGGGCCAGATGAAGTCCTCCACGAACTCCTGCCGCAGGTCCTCAATGTACAGCTTCTCCGCGCCGCACTTCTTCGCCTTCTCGTGCAGGGGCTCCAGCTCCTCGCCTTGCCCCACGTCGCCTGCCACGCAGACCACGTCGCAGTCATAGTTTTCCTTCAGCCACGGGACGATAATGGACGTATCCAG
>JBJEUJ010000074.1:0-3270 GCA_051883775.1 Aristaeellaceae bacterium
ACACGCGGCAGATGTCCACCACGTCGTCCGCCACCAGCTGATGCCCGCGCTTGACAAGCTCCAGCGCGGCCTCGCTCTTGCCCACGCCGCTCTCGCCCGTGATCAGTACGCCCACGCCGTACACATCCACCAGCACGCCGTGGCGGGTCACCCGGGGGGCCAGGCAGCGGTTCAGGTAATTGATGGCGGTGAAGGTGAACTTGGTGGTGACCATACCGGACTGGTACACGGCGATGTTCCGCGCCCGGGCCGCGTCCAGCAGATCGTCCGGCGGGGTCATGCCGCGGCAGATGATGACGCAGGGCATGTCGTAGGAGAAGTACTTCTTCAGCATCATGCGCCGGGCGGGGGGATCCATGTTTTCCAGATAGGTCATCTCCACCTTGCCGATGACCTGGGGGCGCTCGAAGGCGAAATACTCATAAAAGCCGCAGAACTGCATGCCGGGACGATTCAGATCGGTGGTGCGGATGTCCCATTCCGTTTTGGTGGATGGCGAAAGAACGGTCAGCTGCAGTTCCTTCTCAAAGTCGACTGCCTGGATCATGCATGAACCTCCTGCAAAATGTGCTGTTCAACATAGCGGGCCACGCCGTCCTCCTGGTTGGACGGGCAGCAGGCCGCAACAAGCGCCCGGACGTCCTCCCGGGCGTTGGCCATGGCCACGCCGTGCCCTGCGGCGGTCAGCATGCTCAGATCGTTGAGGCTGTCGCCAAAGGCCATGACGTTCTCCATGGAAAAGCCGAAATGCTCCCCCAGCCAGCGCAGGGCGTTGCCCTTGGTAGCCTTCGACGGGTTCACCTCAAGAAAGTGCGGCTTGGAGCAGGTGACGGACAGCCTGTCCCCGAAGCGCCTCCGGCCCTCCTCCAGCAGCTGTGCGATGCGGGCGGGCTCGTCCATCATCAGCACCTTGGGCGTGGGCTGGGCAATATACTGCACCAGATTCCCCACATACACCCCGCGCAGGCGGCTGGACCGGGCATAGGCGTCGGCATAGGCGCCCTTCATGGAATAGAAGAAGCTGTCCCCGTCGTACACCTGGGCATAGCAGCCGTGCTCCGCAGCAAAACCCGCGACCATCCGGGCCTCGCCGGCGGAAAGCTGCAGGGTGTACAGCGGCTGATGATCCGGGGCGTACACCTCCGCGCCGTTGCAGGCGATGTAGGCCGCCGCGCAGCCCAGCTGCTCCACATAGGGCCGCATGCTGTCCCTGGCCCGGCCGCTGGCGGGGATGATCCTCACGCCCAGCGCCGCCGCCCTGCGCAGGACATCCACGGTATAGGCGGAGATGGTTCGGTCGTCCCGCAGCAGGGTATCGTCCAGGTCAAATGCAACAGCCTCCATCATGGGTTTGCGCAGCCTCCGGCGAACAGAATGATTAGTCAGCCCTATTATAGCAAAATCCGTGCCTTTGCGCCACAGCATGGGGCGTGTTTTCTGAAATTTTCTATCGGGCATGCCTGCGCGCCCGCCATGTACCGGCTGCGGGCGGCCGCCGCTGTTCTGACATGGTTTTTTTCTCGGGCTGCGTCCCTTTCACGGTTGAAAAATCCATTGGAAACGTATATAATAGAAACCGACCAAGGAAACAGGGCACCCCTGCGATCATGCGGGGCAAAAGGGGCCGCAGGCCCGGAGGTATATATGTTCACCGGTTTTCCGGAGGAGACGCTGCAGTTTTTTCTCGATATACGCTTTCACAACAACAATACCTATTTCAACGAAAATCGCGAACGGTTCCGCCAGGATGTGCAGGAGCCTTTTTATGCTTTCATTAACGAGCTTGCTCCCGCCATGCGGGAGATTGATCCGCAGATGGAGCTGCGGCCCTACAAGTGCCTGGCCAGGATCCGCCGCGATACCCGCTTCTCCCGTGACAAGAGCCCCTACCGCGACCACCTGTGGGTGTTGTTCCGCCGGGCGGCGGAGCCCCGGGAGGGCAGCGTGAACTACTGGTTTGAGATCAGCCCCCGGTCTGTGGGCTGGGGGCTTGGCACCTGGGGCGAGAACAGGCCCGGTATGGATGCGCTCAGGCGCAGGATTGCCGCCCAGCCCCTTCGCGCCAGGGACATTGTGGACGACTGCCGCCTGTACGAGCGGGGCATGGCGGTGCAGGGGAGCTTCTTCAAGCGCATCGACATTCCCGACAGCGTGCCGCCCTCCCTGCACTGGCTCTACAAGGGCAGGGAGCTGTACATCGTCCGGGAAAACACGCAGCTGCAATGGATCTATGACGCGAAGCTGGCCGACCGGGTCCTGGCGGACTACCAGGCCATGGCGCCGCTGTACCGCCTGCTGCGGGGCGCCTGGGACGAGGCAAGTGAAAAGAACGACTGACCATAACTGAGGAGGTTATTGATATGGATTGGATGAAACTCAAGAGCGGCAGCGACGTTCGTGGCACGGCGGTGGGGGACAAGGCTGTCCTGACGCCCCGTGTGGCCACCTGCCTGGGCATGGCCTTTGCCCGGTTTGTGGCGGAGAAGAAGGGCAAGCCCGTGTCCCAGGTGACCATTGCCCTGGGCCGCGACAGCCGCATCTCCGGCCCGGCGATTCTCCGTGGCGCGGCGGAGGGTGTGAGCAAGGCCGGGGCCAGCGTGCTGGACTTCGGCATGTGCACCACCCCCGCCATGTACATGAGCATCATCACCCCCGGCTTCCAGCCCGACGGCTCCATCATGATCACCGCCAGCCATCACCCCTATGACAAGAACGGCCTGAAGTTCTTCATGGAGGACGGCGGCCTGGAGGGCAAGGACGTGGCCTCTCTGCTGGAGGCGGCCTCCACCCTGGAGCCCGAGGACATGCCCATTGCAGGCTCCATCACGGAGAAGGCCTTCCTTCCCACCTACATGGAGCAGCTGGCCAGCCGTATCCGCAGGGGTCTGGACACCGACATGGCCAAGCCGCTGCTGGGGCTGCACGTGGTGGTGGACGCTGGCAACGGCGCGGGTGGCTTCTACGCCCAGCTGCTGGAGAGCCTGGGCGCGTGGATCGAGGGCAGCCAGTTCCTGGAGCCGGACGGCTACTTCCCCAACCACATTCCCAACCCGGAGAACGCCGCCGCCATGGCTTCCATCAGCGCAGCGGTGAAGAAGGTCGGCGCGGACATGGGCGTCATCTTTGACGCGGACTGCGACCGTGCCGCCGTGGTGGACGCTGACTGCCGGGAAATCAACCGCAACCGGCTTATCGCGCTGATTTCCGCCATCCTCCTGGATGAGAAGCCCGGTCAGACCATCGTGACCGACTCCGTTACCTCCTCCGGCC
>JBJEUJ010000075.1:0-3260 GCA_051883775.1 Aristaeellaceae bacterium
GCCTGCCTGGCCGCCCGGGAGTATCAGGAGGAGCACCCCGGCCGCCGGGTGCTGGTGATCGACAGCCTGTCCACCGGGCCTGAAATGGCCCTCCTGGCCGAGAAGCTGGAGGAGCTGTGCCAGTACCGCGACAGCTTTGACGACATTGCCCGGGAAATCCAGGCCTATCAGAAAAAGACCCACCTGACCTTTGTGCTGCGCTCCCTGCACAACTTTGTCAACAACGGCCGCGTCAGCCCCGCCGTGGGCGCGCTGGTGGGCCTGCTGGGCATCCGTCTGGTGGGCGTGGCCAGCGAGGCCGGCGAGCTGCAGCCCATTGCCAAGTGCCGCAGCGACCGCAAGGCCATCGCCCAGATCGTCGATGTGATGCGGCAGCGGGGCTTTGGCGGCGGCCGGGTGCTGATCGACCAGTGCCACAGCGAGGACAACGCCGCCGCCCTGCGGGAGGCCATCCTGGCGGTGTGGCCCAAGGCCCGCATCACCGTCAGCAGCACCCGCGCCCTGTGCAGCTACTACGCTGAGGAGGGCGGCATGCTGGTGGGCTTCGCCGCCGCCTGAGCGTAACCTGTGTAAAAAGCTTTCTTCCGGGGCTTGAGGTTATCTGGTTTATATTGTAAAATATCACCAGAGCATCAAGCGCAAAACGGAGGGAGGCGGGATTCATGCGGCGTGTGTGGCTGACATTGCTGATCGGCATGCTGCTGGTCATGTCCTCCGCCCTGGCGGACGATCCCACCAGCCTCCCCCTGTGCACCACCGAGGAGCAGGTGCTGGACTGGCTGCTCCTGCCCATTGAGGACGAGGGCGTCATCCTCCCCGTGGAGGCTCAGACCGGATACATCCGCTACATCGCCCAGAACCAGACGGCGGATCCGCTGTTCTGCGCGGACTACTGGTGCAGCGTGGCGCCCGGGGACAACCTGGACCTGAACGCCCGGAAGTCCGCCAAGGGCAACACCTTCAAGGACTACGCAGGCACCATGTGCACCCGGGCCAGCTACGCCATGGCGCTGTCCTACCTGGGGGTGGGCGCAACGCCGGGGGACATGAGCGTACTGCTGCAGGCCCGCAACCTGGACGACCCCTACGACAAGGTGACCGAGGCCCTGGGCGGGCTGGAGCGGGTGATCCTGCGCACCTACGTCTTTGAAACCATGCTGGCCAACTACGAGGCCGACCCCAGCTACTCCCCCATCTACGTTTACCTGAAAAAGCCCAACGGCGTTTACCATGCCGTCCTGATTGTGGGCCGGGCGGACGAGGAGGGCTACTTCCTGGTGGTGGACCCCGCCACCCACACCAGGGACGAAGAGCTGATCCGCGTGTACCGCCTGCGCTTCGACATTCACTACCGCCGGGTGATCAACTCCACCTTTCGCACGGAGCACCGGGACAGCCAGGTGATATCCTTCTGCCAGTGGCATCTCACCGGCGAAAGCAACGAGCCCTGACTGCCTGCCAACGTCAAGCGCCCGATCCGGCTTTTCCTCCGGGTCGGGCGCTTTTGATGAAAGGATTGACTTTGCCGCGCCCCCATGCTATCATTGTTGCATCATAACGGCTCCACGGGAGGTGCATTTCCATGAAGCGGGCGATCATCGGCGGCTTTCTTTCCCTGACGGGCAGCATCTGGACGCTGGCGGTGCTGCTGTGCGCCAACAGCTACGCCATCAGCGGCTGGGTCACGCCGCCCGGCAAGCTCATGACGCAGCTGAACGAATCCGGGCTTATGTCCTGGTTCGCAGTCTCCGTTGGCTGCACGGCTCTGGGCATTGTGCTGATGGCCATCGAATACTGCCGGAAGGATCGCTGAAGCCGCTGCCGTCAGGCCCCGCAGCACGCGGGGCTCTTGTTATGCCTGTCCGTCCCGGGCCATGCGCTGCTCCAGCAGCTCGCAGGCAATCTCCAGCGCGCGGATCCGCCGCTTCGCCAGGGTGATCTGCGAGGCATACCGCTTCGGCTCCGCCTTGCCCTCCAGGGTCGTGACGGTTGAGCGCAGCTTGTGCAGGATAGAGTCCAGCTGCCGCTTCGCCTCGGGCAGCTCGTCCGTCTGATAAGGCATACGCTTCACCCTCCGGTTTTTTCTGCAGGCGCTTGCCTGCCTGTCCTTTTCTGATATACTGGATTCGGTTGACATCATGGAAACGGGGTGGTCAGGTGACCTGGTGGATTGCTGCAACCGTATGCGCCTATTTTGTGAAGGGGCTGTGCGGCTTTGCCAACACGCTGATCTTCACAACAATGCTCAGCTTCAGCCACAGCAATGTCAGCATTTCTCCGGTGGAGATGCTTTTGGGCTACCCGACCAACCTGATTCTGCTCTGGCGGGACAGGAAGTCCATCCGCTGGAGCATCTGCGGCCCGCTGGCGCTGCTGGTCATCCTGGGCTGCATCCCCGGCGCTCTGTTCCTGAAGAATGCCGATTCCGGCGTCATCAAGGTCATCTTCGGCGTGGTAATCATCCTGCTCAGCCTGGAGATGCTGCTGCGGGAATCCCGGCCCGGGAAAGCCCGTCCATCCAGGCTTGTCCTGGGCATTATCGGCATCCTGTCCGGCCTGCTGTGCGGGCTGTACGGCATCGGCGCGCTGATCACCGCCTACGTCAGCCGGGTTACGGAGGACAGCGGCACCTTCAAGGCCAACATATGCGTCGTTTTCTGGGCTGAGGAAACCTTCCGTATCATCCTGTACAGCCTCTGGGGCATCCTCACCCTGGATGTACTCCGGCAGGTTGTGCTGCTCATCCCCTTCATGCTGGGCGGGCTGTTCCTCGGCATCTTCAGCGGAAAGTTTCTTGATGAGCGGGGCATCCGGAGGCTGGTGATTGTGATGCTGCTTCTGTCGGGCGTCGCCCTGATCATCAACAATCTCATCTGACCCAATATCAATGCGCCCGGGGGAGCCACTCGCTGCTCCTCCGGGCGCAGATAGATTGTCAGGACTTACTCGTCGCCCAGCTCGTCCTCCAGCAGGGCCATGTCGTCCTCCTCGGGGAGCTCCTCGCCCTCAGCGGGGGCTTCCTCAGGCACAGCGTTGCCGGGCTTGTCGGTGAACAGCTCCTTGCGCAGGATGGCGTCGATCTCCGCGGTGACCTCGGGGTTATCCCGCAGGTACAGGCGGGTATTCTCCCTGCCCTGGCCGATGCGCTGATCCTTGTAGGAGAACCACGCGCCGGACTTGTGGATGATGTCCCGCTCCACGGCCATGTCCAGCAGGGTGCCCTCCTTGCTGATGCCCTCGCCGTAGACGATGTCGAACTC
>JBJEUJ010000076.1:0-3251 GCA_051883775.1 Aristaeellaceae bacterium
CGCCCTTGGGCTTGGAGGTGGAGGAGGAGCTGAGGCCGTTCATGCCCGTCACGGCGCGCTTGACCACGTCCAGCGTCCGTTCGAGGGCCGCGTCCTGGCCCTTGATGCGCTTCTCAAAGTCAGCCTTGGCTGTGCGCAGGCTGTCCATGGACAGCGTTTCCCAGGGGTTCTCCCGGATGCCGTACTTGTACAGGTCCACAATGCTGCACAATTCCCGGATGGGGGTGGATTCCTGCTTGCTCAGGCGGCGCATAGCGTCCAGCTCGGTGAAGGTGAGCCCCTCGGTCAGGCCCACGAATTTCTCCCGCAGCCGTTCCAGCTCCTCGGGATGCTCGCGGTAGTAGGGCATGTCCGTGCGGTAGACCGTGCTGTCAAAGAAGCTGGGGAAGGCGCTGCCGCTGATGAGCCGCTTGCGCTCCTCCCGGTCGGGGGCCTCCAGGGTGATGGACTTGCACACGGGGTTGTTCAGGTAGAACCAGGCGGGCAGGTCGTTGAGCTTGCTGACCAGGAGGATGAGCAGGTTCTGCCGCCTGCCCTGGGGCGTGCGGACGGTGGAGGCGGACAGGGCGGCCTGGAGCAGGAGGTTGAAGCTGTTCACATCCTGCTGATCCATCCGCTCGGGGGTGACGATGTAGTGGCTGGCCAGCTCCATAACGATGGCGGTGGCGGCCTTCTGCTGGCTCATGGCCCGGCGGATCAGGTTGGGGGCGGTATCGGCCTTGTTGCCCTTGAATTCCGCGGGAATCGCGCCATGGCTGACCTCGCCCCCGTTCATGTAGGCGAACTGCTGGGCCATGGCGGGCTTGTAGGGATTCATGAAGCCCACCAGGTTGGAGTAGAACACCACCTGCTGATAGCCGCTGTCCTCCAGGAACGCCTGGAGATACCGGGGTAGGGGAACCAGCTCGTCCTCTGGGAGGGAGCCGGCGACAGGGTAACGGTACTGATCCAGCACGTTGCCCTCCAGGATGATCAGGGGCTTGACCGCGCTGAACAGCTCCAGCTCCCGGTGCCACTTGGGAATGTAGGCCTCCATGGCGGGAATCACCTTCCTTATGTAAGGGAATGAAGTATTATACCACGGACGCGCCCGCGCCCACAAGCAGGACAGAAAAAAAGGAGCGCGCCCTGGGGCAGGGACGGCGCTCCCGGCTTTCCGGGAAATCACTCCACCCGGTTTTCCTTGTCGTAGAAGCTGACGAAGTCCTCCTGCGCATGCTCCTGACGGGCGCGGCGTTCCTTGCGCCGCTCAAGCGCCAGGACAATCAGTCCGCCCATGAGCAGAAGCCCACCCAGGCTTACCA
This sequence comes from Aristaeellaceae bacterium, assembly GCA_051883775.1. Taxonomy (GTDB): domain Bacteria; phylum Bacillota; class Clostridia; order Christensenellales; family Aristaeellaceae; genus UBA11524. The sequence goes on from JBJEUJ010000076.1 coordinate 1,305, forward strand.
GCAGCGACAGCACCCCGCCCAGCAGGCCGAACACCAGGGAAAACACGCCGCCCACCAGACGGCCCACGGCAGCAATCAGGCTGAAAACCAGCTTGAAGGGAAGCAGCAGCAAATCCAGCATCGTTTGTTTACCTCCTATGCTCCCAGTATAGCACAGGGAGGATGAGAGACCAAGGCGGAAAGGATTAGAAAAGGGTGAGAGTTTGCGTCGGCATCACTCCGGCAGCTTGCTCACGTCCACCCAGCCCCGGGCCCGGGAGAAGCGCTCCAGCTCGTCGATGGACACCCGCACCGCGCTGTTGTCGCTGCCCGCGGCGGGATACACCGGGTTGAAGCGGCGAAGGCTCTCGTCCAGGTAGATGGCCACGGTCTCCGGGATGCCGAAGGGGCACACGCCGCCAAAGTGCAGACCGGTGAAGCGCTCGATTTCCTCGGCCTTCATCATTGTGGCCTTCACGCCGAAGCGCTGCTTGTACTTGCGGTTGTCGATCCGCGCGTCCCCGGCGAAGACGATGAGCATGGGCGTATCCCCCGCCATGAAGGACAGGGTCTTGGCGATGCGCCCCGGCTCGCAGCCCAGGGCGGCGGCGGCAAGCTCCACCGTGGCGCTGGACACGTCGAACTCAATGATGCGGTCGGCGGCGTCAAACTGGGTCAGGTAGTCACGAACATGGGCAACGGACATGGGTATCATTCCTTTCGGTTGTCTTTGGCAAAGCAGTCCCGGGCAGGAAGCCCGTACACACAGGCGTCCACAATGCCCAGGTTATTCCAGTCGGCCTGGCGGAGCGTGCCCTCATGGCGAAGGCCGCATTGGCTCATGCCCCTCCCGGAGGAAGGGATGCCGATGCAGCAGCCGATACGCGCCATCCCGCCCTGCTCGTCCGGGTCGGCGGCGGAGATGCTGCCTACCGGCTCGCCAACCTCCCGGGCACAATGGCCCGCTGCCAGAAGGCGGCCTTCGCGTCCTCCGGGCGGAAGCGGCGCAGCGTCAGCCGGGGTGTTTCAAGGGTCACGGTGCCTTGATGCCCTGGGGTTTCCTTATCCTTCCTGGCAGACCTTGCGCCAGATATAGGGGTTCAGCTCCGCCCCGGCCTGGCTGACCACCGCGGCGGCGACCCGATTGGCGCGCCTTACGGCCTCCGGCAGGGAAAGCCCCTCCGCCAGCGCGGCCATCAGCGCCCCGGCATGGCTGTCTCCCGCGCCGATGGTGTCCACCACCCGGGCAGGGTAGCCGGGAATCAGCTGTCCGCCCGCCTCCGACAGGCAGTACGCGCCCCGGCTGCCCAGGGTGATCACCACGTCCCCGCCGGTGATGCGGTTCAGCAGCGCGGCGGCCTCAGCAGGCTCGTCGGCGCGGGTGAACTGGGCGGCCTCCACCTCGCTGAGGTGAAGGAGGGGCCGCATCGCCAGCACACGGGCCATCTTCCGGGGCGGAATGCGGCAGAGCCTGGGCCCCGGCGCGAACAGCAGCCTCCGGGGCGGACGGGCCTCCAGCCAGTCCAGCAGCGTATCGCCGGTATCTTCCTCCACCTCCAGCCCGCACAGGTAGACGGCGGATGCGTCCTGGGGCAGCATGTCCAGCCATGCCCGGCGGAAGCGGTACTCCGCCCCGTGCTCGCACAGGAAGGAACGCTCCCCGTCCGGGGTGACCAGGCAGTAGCAGCAGCCGTTGGGCTCCTCCGGCCGGGGGATGGCGGGGACGATGCCGCGCTCCTCCAGGGCGGCATGCACCCACTCGCCCCACACGCCCGTGCCCACGGGGCTGGCCAGCACGCAGGGGAGGCTCCCTGTCACCTGCGCCGCCCGGAAGGCGTTGAAGGCGCAGCCGCCCAGGCTCACCTGCTGATGCTCCACGTGCAGGTCGTCCCCGGGCTGGGGCAGGGCGGGCAGGCGCAGCACCACGTCCGCCACGGTGGAGCCGATGAAGAGCAGCTTGTCCACGGC
>JBJEUJ010000077.1:0-3250 GCA_051883775.1 Aristaeellaceae bacterium
ACCTGCGCTTCGCTTCGGAGCCTTTGTCCTTTCAGGGCAACGCCACACTGTGGCGACGGCTCACTCGGCAAATGCAAGCATTTGCTCTCGATAGTCGGCGCAAGCTCCTCCCTTCGGCAGGCTTCGCCAGCCTCCCGGCCGCGCGCGAGTGTAAGGAAGCGATTCCTGGCGGAATCGCGCGGGCCCTGACGCGCATGTCGTCAGGGCCCGAATGCAGTCTGCCGACGGCGAGTTACTGCGGCCTGACAAACGCCTCCCGCATCTTGCGGGAGGCGTTTGTGCGCGCATGGCAAAGGCAGTACCGTAAGTACAGGCAAGCCGCAGTCCGCGCAGCGCAAAGCCGTCCGCAGGACTGCAATCGTATCCCGGGGCTTTGCCCCGGGGGCGGGTCGTTTTCCGCTCTGCGGAAAACCTTCCTTACAGCCTCGAGCGGCCGGGAGCCGCGCAGCGGCGACCAGCGAGAGGCTGCAAAACTCAAAAAAGTGGCCCGCAGGCCACTTTTTTGACACCCCTCGTCAGAGCCGCTTTGCCGCCGCTTTGTCGAGAAGGAAGATCACGTCCGGGTGCGTCCGCAGAATGGACGCCTGGACCTGCGGCGTCACGTCGCCGTGAAGCGCCTCGTAGACCGCGTCCGCCTTGTCCTCCCCCGTGGCGATGAGCAGCACCTGCCTCGCGTCCATGATGCTTCCGATGCCCAGGCTGATGGCGCTGCGGGGCACGTCCGCCTCGGAGGCGAAGAAGCGCTTGTTGGCCTCAATGGTGCTCTGGCTCAGGCGCACCTCGTGGCAGCCGTAGATGAAGCAGTCCCCCGGCTCGTTGAAGCCGATGTGGCCGTTGCGGCCAATGCCCAGCAGCTGCAGGTCGATGCCCCCTGCCGCCCGGATGGCCGCATCGTAGGCCGCGCCCTCCGCAGCCATGTCCGGGGCGTTGCCGTTGGGCACATGCACGGCCTCCCGGCGGACGTTCACATGGTCGAAGAGCTGCTCGTTCATGAAGCGGTGGTAGCTGCACTCGTGCTCCTCGGGAATGCCCACGTACTCGTCCAGGTTGAAGGTGGTGGCACGGGAGAAGTCCACCACGCCCTGGCGGCAGAGCTCGATCAGATGCTGATAGGCGGGAATGGGCGAGGAGCCCGTGGCGAGGCCCAGAACGCTGTCGGGCCGGTGGATGAGCTGCGCGGCCATCAGCGTTGCCGCCGCCTGGCCCACCTGGGCGGGTGAATCATAGACACAGATCTGCATGGCGCACCTCCGCTTGATATTCAGTCGTATTGATACAACTTGCTTTTCGCATCCCCGGAAAATCTTTGATTTTCAGCCGTTTGCGAGGCCGGTTGTATTAAGTACATTATAGTCCCCGGGGCGTATGTTGTCAACCCTTCTTCCCGCTCTTTACCCCCGGGGAATAGCGTGGTATAATGGGAGCAATACTCCGCCGGTGCAAGGGGCGGATGAGGAGGAACGGCCTGATGAAGATTGCCAAGCGCGACGCGCTGATGTGGTTTGAGTTTTTCGCGCAGCTGCCGGAGGATGAGACGCTGCTTCCCCGGCAGGAGGAGATTGTGTACGCGGTGTTCGCGCAGATCGAGGCGGCGGAGGAGAAGCGTCAGGCGGAGCTGATGGCGCAGATCCCGGGCCTGAAAAGCCTTGAGGGCCGCACCCTCTTCGTGGGCCCGGAGGCGAAGTTCTCCCCCGGCTGCCGCTCCTGCCTGACCGGCACGGGGTTGAGCGCCATCCGCAAAACCAACCGCTGCAACATCCAGTGCAAATTCTGCTACAACTATGGCGAGCTGGACTCCCAGCCTCCCATCGGCGAGGGCATGTGGGAGATCGGCGGCAGCAAGTACCGGGAGGAGGACGTGCCGCTGCTGCTTTCGATGGGCAACCGGCCCACGGGGGTGTCCTATGTGTACCTGGAGCCCTTCATGGAGATTGAGAAATACTACGGCATCATCCGCCGCTTCCATGAGGCGGGGGTCCACCAGCACATGTACACCAACGGCACCCTGGCCACGGAGGAAAACCTGCGGGCCCTGGGCGAGGCGGGCCTGGACGAGCTGCGCTTCAACCTGGGGGCCTCGGGCTGCGCGGACAGCGTGATCCGCCATATCGCCCTGGCGAAGCATTACATCCCCACCGTGGGCATCGAAACCCCCATGACCCCGGAGTTCTTCGAGGCGTTCATGCGCAAGAAGGACGCGATCCTGACCACGGGCCTGGACTTCATGAACTGCGCCGAGCTGCACCTGAACCCCAACAACATCGACAACTACGCCGGAGAGAACCTCTACATCTGCCGCCACGGGTACATTTCCCCCATCTGGAGCCGGGAGTTGACCCTGCGCCTGATGCGCACGGCGGCGGAGGAAGGATGGCCCATCCTGGTGCACGACTGCTCCAACCACACCAAGTTCGCCCGGGATCTGAACCTGAAGGCCCACGAGGGCGGATGGTTCGGGGCCAGCAGGTACGGCTGCGAATTCGACCGCACGCCCTATGCGTACTTCCTGCCCATCCTGGAGGACGAGACCTTCACCTTCCTGGAGGAGGAGCCGCTGCCCAAGGGCTACCGGCCGGGGGAGCTGCTTTACTGACATGAGCGATGTGATGCTGCGCGCCATCCGGCGCAAATACCGCCTGCACGAGCAGGGCTATCCCGGGCAGACGGAGATCATCTCCGGCCTGGAGGAATGGACGCTGACCAGGCCCGTGACCATCCTGTGCGGGGACAACGGCACGGGCAAGACCACCCTGATGGAGCTTCTCGCTTCCCTGACCCGGGCCGTGCGCATCGACGGGGGCGCGGGAGCCAAGTCCCCCAAGCAGCAGGCCTGCCAGCGGTGCGCGGGGGATTTCCAGACGATCTTCGGCCAGCGGCCCAGGCGGAGCTTCTTCTTCCAGGCAGAGGACTTCATCCGCTATCTGGACAGGCTGCGGGCCATGCGGGAGGACGCGGAGGACGCCCTGGACAGTGTGGAGCGCGACTACGCGGGCCGCTCGGCCTACGCCCGGCAGCAGGCGGCCATGCCCCACGCCGCCACCCTGTGGGAGCTGAACCACCTCTACGGCGGGAGCATGGAGAACCGCTCCCACGGCGAGGGCTTCCTGGACTTTTTCCGGGCGCGGCTGCAGCCCGGGGGATTGTACCTGCTGGACGAGCCTGAAGGCGCGCTGTCCTATGTGAACCAGATGGCCATGCTGATCCTGATGCAGCAGGCGGTGGAGGCGGGGTGCCAGTTCATCCTGGCGAC
>JBJEUJ010000078.1:0-3224 GCA_051883775.1 Aristaeellaceae bacterium
CCGCACGGTGACCAGCGCCTCCGCCGCCTCCTGCGAGGAGGACAGGATCTCCAGCCTCGCCGGCAGCGCCTCGAAGTCCGACAGCGACAAGCCCGCCGCGAAGGCCTCCGCGTCCCGCGCCGTCAGCGGGCCATCCACCGTGGCGCGGTACACCTTGTCCACATGCCGCCCCGGCGAAAGCAGGCGGTGGTTCATCTCCCCGTCGGTGGTCAGGAGCAGAAGGCCCGTGGTATCCTTGTCCAGCCGCCCCACCGGCATGCAGCCAATGGCCCCGTAGGCCGGGGGCAGCAGGTCCATGACGGTGGGCTGCTTCCGGTCCCGGGCGGCGGTGAGCAGCCCGGCAGGCTTGTGCAGCATCACGTGCCGCGTGAGCCGCCCGTCCACCGTCTGCCCGTTCACCGTCAGGGCGGCGGCGGTATCGCAGGCGCAGCCGGGGTCGGTGATCACCCGCCCGTCCACCGTGACCCGCCCCTGGCGGATCAGCTTCTGCAGCTGGCTGCGGCTCCCCTCGCCTAAGGCGACCAGCCAGCGATCCAGCCGCAGCGTCATGCGGCCCGCTCCTGCCCCACGGCCAGCTGCTCCACATACGCCGCGGACAGCAGCTGCTTGAAGGGAATCGCGGGAATCAGCAGCACCACCGCCGCGATGCCCACAGCCCGGATGTTCCCGCTGACCGAGGGCAGCTTGATGGAGCCGGTACCCAGGTTGGCCAGGGCGGAGGCCAGGCCGGACACGAAGCCCGAGCCAATCCACAGGGTCACCGCCAGGAAGGGAATCAGCGTGACGCACCCCGCCAGCCAGGTCAGCATCACCCCGCCCCGGCGGCCACGGATCAGCCTCCGCCCGCCCCAGGCGATGGCGTGCCGGGTGCCGCTGTGGAAGGCCAGACCGATCATCACCGGCAGCAGCGTCAGCGCGTAGAGCTCCAGCACGATGGTCGCGCCCTTGATGGAGGAGCCGCCGCCCAGGGCCATCAGCGTCTTGAGGATGGTGAACACGTCCGTCACGCCCTCAATGGTCTTGCCGGCGTAGATGAACATCGCCAGGCCCGTAGCCGCCAGGAAGGGCGCGCCCCAGGCCATCAGCAGCAGGGCCTGCTTCACCCCGCGCCAGACCTTCCGTCCATAGCCCTCCGGGGAGATCAGCCGCAGGGAAAACACATGTCCCCCCGCCAGCGCGTCCCGCATGGCCTCCGCCACGTTCTGCCGCGCGGGCAGCACGATCAGGATATACAGCGGGATGCACAAAAGCGCCAGGGGTGCTGTTTCCTTCGCGCTCAGGAAGAGCAGCGGCGCAAAGGCCATCAGCCGCAGCACCAGCTGCAAAAGCAGGGTCAACAGCAGTTCCGGGAAGCGGGCGATGTATGTATGCCAGGTAGCCCTGACGGCAGCGCATAATTTCATGGATGCATACTCCTTTCATGTTACCTATGTATTATACAGGACGGCGGCTGTAATTGCAAACACTTATCCCGCTATGGTAGAATGTTTCATCATCCCTTCACAGACTGGAGGCTTCCCCATGCGCCTGACCCTGACCGCCCTGTCCAGCCAGTACATTCACATGCCCCTGGCGCCCTTCTGCCTGAAGAAGGCTGTTGAGCCGCTGCCCTTCGTCGCCGCGGGCATCTGCGACGCCAACATCAACGAGACGCCCGCCGCCATCCTCCGCCGCCTGATGGCTACGCAGCCCGACATGCTGGCCTTCGCCCTGTACATCTGGAACCGGGACATGACCCTGCGGCTGATCCGCATGGCAAAGGCTCTCGACCCGGCCCTGCCGGTGGTAGTGGGCGGGCCGGAGGCCACCTACGCTGTGGCGTCCGTATTCCGGGACGCGCCCTGCGACTACATCATCCGGGGAGCCGGGGAGGAGGCGCTGCCCGCGCTGCTCACGGCGCTCCACGAGAACCGCGACCCTGCGGGGATTCCCGGGCTGTGCCTGCGGCGGGAGGGCGGCATCGTCTCCGCCGGGATTGCCCCTGCCCCCGCGCCCCGGGCCGATCTTTACGACGGCGACTGGCATACGATGCTGGCGGGGCGCATGGCGTATGTGGAGACAAGCCGGGGCTGCCCGTTCTCCTGCGCGTTCTGCCTGTCCGGGCAGAAGGAGCATGTACAGTTCATGCCGCAGGAGCAGGCGCTTTCGCTGCTGATCCGTCTGGGAAAAAGCGGCGCAGACACGGTGAAGCTCATCGACAGGACGTTCAACTGCAGCCGCAGCCGGACGAAGTATCTGCTGTCCGGCCTCATGGACGCGAAGGCCCGCGGGGAGATCGGCGAGGTGTGCTATCACCTGGAGGTAGCGGCTGACCTGTTCGACGACGAGACCCTCGATCTGCTCTCCCGCGCGCCTGCGGGGCTGTTTCAGATGGAGGCGGGGCTGCAGTCCTTTCATCCGGCGACGCTGGACGCCTGTCATCGGCACACGGACATGGCCCTGCTGACGGATCGGCTGACGCGGATTCTTCAGCCCGGGAACGTGCATCTGCACATTGATCTGATCGCGGGCCTGCCGGAGGAGGACTTCATCACCTTCGGGGAATCCTTCGACCGGGCGTACGGGCTATCGCCGCACCAGCTGCAGCTGGGCTTTCTGAAGCTGATTCACGGCAGCGCGCTGCGGGAGTCGGACTGGGGACAGCGGTATGCGCCGGATCCGCCCTACGAGGTGCTGTCGACCCCATGGCTCAGCTACACCGAGCTGCAGCGGCTGCACGACTGCGCGGAGGCGGTGGACCGGCTGCACAACAGCGGGCGGTTTGCGCGGACGCTGGCCCTTGCGCTGGGCCGGACGGGGCTGCGGCCCTTTGCGCTGTTCCTGCGCTTAGGCGAAGCGATGGCAGCCCGGCAGGGGCGGTGGAGCCTGGATGCGCTGACACGTCTGGTGTATGACGAGCTTCAGTCCCTGGGTGTGCCGGAGGCTCTGCTGCGGGACGCGCTGGTGGAGGATCGTCTGGCGACGGACAACACGGGCTACATGCCGCCCTTTCTGCAGGGTGATCCGGCCGCGCTGAAAGCCGCCGTGCGCCGTTTCCGCGACGCGCACCCGGAGGCGCGGCATCCCCGCTGTGCGCTGTGTCACGACGGCACGCTGCTCGTGGCTCTATGGGAGAAGCGGCATCCCGTGACGCAGCGCGGAGAGGTGGAGGCAGTCGACATGTAAGGGTAGGGGGACGCTGGGGCTTCTCGCCCCAGACCCTCGCCAAAGAGCCTTCGGCTCTC
>JBJEUJ010000079.1:0-10290 GCA_051883775.1 Aristaeellaceae bacterium
GAAAGCGCGAGTTTCCGAGCAGGCGACGCAGTTCGCCCGCGATGGAAACGGCAGGAAAGACCACCCCCCCCTGGAGCGCGGCAGCCCAGCGTCGCACAAAAGAAACGGCAGGCTCCCGACAGCCGCTTCCCTCCGCCATCTGTATCGACCGTGCAGCCCCCCGCTGCGCGGTGATTTCATTGTTCCCCTGTACAAAGGGGTGCGAAATGGTTTATAATACAAGCAAATCGACAAGCAGAAAGGAAGAAGAACGACCATGCTGGATCAGAATATCGCACGGGACGTGCTGGCCCGCGCCGTCAGCACCGGCGGCGACTTTGCCGAAATCTTCATGGAGGACAGGATCGACCACAGCATCCTCATGCGCTCGGGCCGGATTGAAACGGTGAACACCGGGCGGCTCCATGGCGCGGGCGTGCGGGTGTTCAGCGGCACCAACGCCGTCTATGTCCATACCAACGATACCTCCCGGGCGGGCCTGATGGCCTGCGCCGAGCAGGCTGCATCCGCCGTGCGGGGCGGCAAGGGCTGCGTGCTGGTTCCCTTCAAGCCTATCGACGTTTCCAACCCCGGGGAAATCCTCCTCCTGCCCACGGACGTGAAGGCCGCTCTCAAGGCCGAGAAGGTTCGCGCGGCGGATGCTGCGGCACGCCGGGTGTCCGGCGAAATCGTCCAGGTGAACGTGAACTATACCGACCATGTGCAGAATGTGCTGATCTGCAATACGGAGGGCGTGTTCGTCACCGACCGCCGCGTGCGCACCCGGCTCAGCACCAGCGCCGTGGCCTCCAACGGCGCCGAGAACCAGACCGGCTCCGATAACCCCGGCGCATCCATGGGCTTCGAAATCTTCGACAGCCGCATTGACCCGGACAGGGTGGGCGAAACCGCAGCCCGTCAGGCCGTGACCATGCTCCACGCGCCGGTGTGCCCCGCGGGCGTGATGCCCGTGGTCATCGACAACGGCTTCGGCGGCGTGATCTTCCATGAGGCCTGTGGCCATAGCCTGGAGGCCACCAGCGTGGCCTTCGGCCTGAGCGAGTTCTGCGGCAAGCTGGGGCAGCAGGTGGCCAGCAAGTGCGTCACCGCCATCGACGAGGGCGTGACCCCCGGCGAATGGGGCTCCCTGCATGTGGACGACGAGGGCACCCCCACCACCCACCTGACGCTCATCAAGGACGGCGTGCTGATGAACTACATGATCGACAAGCTGGGCGGGCGGCGCATGAACATGGCCCCCACCGGCTCCGGACGGCGGCAGAGCTACGCCTTCGCCCCCACCAGCCGCATGCGCAATACCTACATTGCCCCCGGCCAGGACGACGAGGCCGAGATGATCGCCACCATGGGCGACGGCCTGTATGCCAAGAAGATGGGCGGCGGCTCGGTGAACCCCGCCACGGGCGAGTTCAACTTCGCGGTGAACGAGGGCTATCTGGTCAAGGATGGCAAGATCGTGCATCCTGTGCGCGGCGCGTCGCTGATCGGCCGGGGCAGCCAGGTGCTGACCCGCATCGACCGGGTGGGCCACGACATGCAGCAGGCCCAGGGCATGTGCGGCTCCATGAGCGGCAGCGTTCCCACCAATGTGGGTCAGCCCATGATCCGCGTCACCGCCATGACCGTAGGCGGCAGGTAAGGAGGAAATAGGCATGGATATGAATCTGTTTATCGACCGGCTCCTGGCTGCGGCCAAGGAGGCCGGCATCACCGCGGCGGAGGTCTACTGCGTGGAGGGATCCTCCTTCCGCGCCCGGGCCATGGAGCAGGAAATCAAGGATTACCAGGTGTCCGCCTCCTGCGGGCTGAACCTGCGGGGCCTGGTGGAGGGCCGCATGGGCTACGCGTCCACCCAGGCCTTTGACGAGGCTGCCATTGCGCAGTTGATCGAGGGCGTGAAGGAATCCGCCCTGCTGACGGAAACTGACGAGCAGGACGAGATCTTCGCCGGTGAGGCGGAATATCCCACCGTGGAGAAGCGGGAAAGCGACCTGGCGGGCGTATCCGCCCAGGCCAAGCTGGACGCCTGCCTGGCCATGGAGCGGGCCGCGCTGGCGGCGGACAGCCGGGTGTGGAAGGTGCAGGGCGCGTCCCTGTCCACGGGAAGCAGCCGGGTGACGCTGCGCAACAGCTACGGCCTGAACCTGACCGATGAGGGCAGCCTGTGCGTGGCCTACACCTCCGCCATTGCCAAGGAGGACGGCTCCACCGGCACGGGCGTGGGCTTTGCCTGCGGCAGCAGCTTTGGCGCGCTGGATCCGGAGAAGATCGGCCGGGAGGCGGCGGAGGAGGCCCTGGGCCAGCTGCACGGCGACAGCGTCCCGGCGGGGGAGTACCGGGTCATCTTCCGCAACGACGCCATGAGCGATCTGCTCAGCACCTTTGAGGGCGTGTTCTCCGCCGAGAACGCCCAGCAGAAGCTGTCCCTGCTGGCGGGCAAGGAGGGCACGGAAATCGCCTCTCCCGTGGTCACCCTGATGGATGACCCGCTGTTGCCCGGTGGCCTGGCCACCTGCCCCTTCGACGCGGAGGGCAGCGCCAGCCGCACCAAGGCCGTCATCGACCAGGGTGTGCTGACCACCCTGCTCCATAGCCGCAAGACCGCCCGCAAGCAGGGCGTGACCACCACGGGCAATGCCAGCCGCGTGGGCTACACCGCGCCGGTGCGGGTCGCGCCCACGAACTTCTTCTTCCAGCCCGGGGACAAGGATCTGGCGGGTTTGATGGCCGACATGGGCGAGGGCCTGGTCATCACCGAGCTGAACGGCCTCCACGCGGGCGCCAACGCCGTCAGCGGCGACTTTTCCCTGCTGTCCAAGGGCTACCTGGTCAAGGACGGCAAGCGGGCCGGCGCGGTGGAGCAGATCACCGTGGCGGGCAACTTCTACGCGGTGCTGAAGAACATCCGCGCCGTGGGCAGCGACCTGATCTTCTTCGGCTCCAGCACCGGCAGCCCCTCCGTGGACGCGGGCGTACTGACCGTCGCGGGCAAGTAAACGTCCCGCGCCAGCGAATACGGGCCAGGGCAGGGATGTCACGGCAGCCCTGCGTTCCCCGCAATCCAAGCAGCTTCCCCGTCATCAGCAGGAACGTCCGGGGCCACAGCCGTCCCCGGGCGTTCCTTTTTCCTTCTACCATAACGTGAGGCAGGCGATTCATCATGAAAAAGCTGCGGCTTCCCAAGATCAACTCCATCCGCTTCGGCGGCGTATGGCTGGGCCTGGCGCTGCTTGTCGGGGGCGTGCTGCCGCTGGGCTGGTGGCTGCTGTTCCATGTGGCGCTGTGGCCGCTGTGCGCTGCGGGTGGTGTGATGCTGCTGGGCTTCGCCATTGTTTTTGCGGTGGAAATGCACCAGGACTTCGGCAGGGTGCCCTACTACGAGCGGCGGCTGAAGGAGGACATTCCCTTCGACCCGATCCGGCAGGAGGCGGTCATCCGGGTGTCCGCCTGCACGGGGGAGAAAATCGCGGGCTTCCGCAGCCGGGAGGACGGCAGCTTCATGGAGGTGATGGTGCTGCGCTCGGCGGAGGAGGAGATGCGCTTCATGCAGATCTACGGGCTGGACAGCGTCCGGCGGGAATACTGAGGGCATTTTTTCATGGAGGCCAACCCGGCGATCGTGCTCCGCGTCTAACATACGTCATGATCATGAACGAGGTACGTGAGCATATGGACGAGCAGACTTACCTGGACAGGATGCAGGCGGCGGAGCAGGTGCTGTACCGGGTGGCGTGCACGCTGCTGGACAGCGAGGCTGACCGGCGGGACGCCATGCAGGAGACGGCCCTGCGCGCCTGGGAGAAGCGGGACACCCTCCGGCAGGAGCAGTATTTCCAAACCTGGGCGGTGCGGATCATGATCAACGTCTGCCGCACCATGCACAGGCAGCGCAGGCGCATGACCGTGACAGAGGACGTGGGCGACCGTCCCGCGCCCCAGGGGGATACGGAGCTGCGCCTGGCGCTGGACGCTCTGCCGGAGCGGTACCGGCTGCCGCTGGTGCTGCACTACCTGGAGGGCTTCTCCGTGGAGGAGATCGCGCGAACGCTGCGCATGCCCGCAGGCACGGTGAAGTTCAACCTGCATCAGGCCAGGAAGGCCCTGCGCGTCGAACTGGACGGAAAGGAGGCGTGACCATGAAGGAAGCGGAGCTGCGCAACCGGCTGCAGAGCCTGTACCCGGAGGAGCCGGAAGCGACCCATCAGGCGTACCTCATGGCGCTGTCCTCCCGAAAGGAGCGGCATGTCATGAAGCGAAAACTGACGCTGGTTCCCGTGCTGGCCCTGCTGCTGGTTCTGGCGCTGGCAGCCACGGCGGTGGCCGTGAATTACTATTCGGTGACCCGTTACCCCCGGGGGGAGCAGCAGGAATTCCTGAACCATCTCATCACCCTGAACGAGCATTACAGCAATGACCTGATCGACATGAGCGTCAACGACTTTGTCTTTGACGGGCAGACCATCGACGTGGCCATCGACATCACCCGCAAGACCGACACCGGCTTCTACATGGATATGAAGCTGACCGCCGTGGATGAAAACGGCCGAACCTACATGGTGGATGTGGAGGGCATGCGGGGCGGGGACTTCCTCAGCGGGTTCTACTGTCCCGACCTGTGGGGGGACGGCAGCGGCTGGACGGAGGCGGACGGCTACGGCTTTGACGGGGTGATCTGGGACGAGGAGGGCAATCCGCCCCCGGACGGCAGCAAGCTGGACTGGACGATGACCTTCACCGTTTTGCGGCCCCTGTGGCCCGTGGAGGCCATGGATGAGGCCGCCTACAACGCCGGCTGGGACAGCGTGCGCCAGGCCTGCATGGACGCCTGGCGGGATCATAGAATCCTCTACACCCCGGGCCTGACGGAGTATGCCTTCGACGCCCTGGAGGCCATGGGCCTGAGCGATGAGGAAGCCTGCGCCCTGCGCAAGGTGGACGCTCTGGTGCGCTGCGGGGCCTTCGAGAAGGCGGACACCATCGTTTGCACCTTCGCCACCCGGGTGGAGGACGACGTACAGCGGGAGGAGGTCACGGGCCTGCGCTTCCCCATGGAGGGCTTCGACCTGGTGATCGACCGGCTGGATTTGTCCTTCCAGCGGCTGATCCTGGAGGCCCACTACGACTTCGGGCGGGAGATGGCCCTGGAGGAGCTGGAGCAAGCGGATGTGCCCCGGGTGTGGCTGGTCGGCTACAATGGCGGGGAAGCGAAGAGCACCCTGTACGCCGGGCCTGATTTCACCATGAACGGGCAGGGGGAGATCGATGCGGTCCGGCTGCAGCTTGTCCTCAGCGACTACCTGGAGGGCGAGGTGACCAGCATCACCCTGACCCCCGTCGACGATGATGAGGCGGAAAGCATCGTTCCTAACCCTGAGCAGGCCGTCACCATCGACCTGTCGAAGTAAAACGACCACCCGCACAGCCCCGGAGCTTCGGCCCCGGGGCTGCTTTTGCGACTTGCGTTTGCGTTTTGGCTCCGTTGCTGGTATAATGGGCGGAGAAACATATCCGAGGAGGTGCGGCCTGTGGAGCAGGAACCGATGGAAGTGGAGGGCTGCGGTTATCTTTGCGTGCATGAGGAGCTGGTGGCCCAGGTGCAGTCCGCCCTGCCGGATGACGATACCCTGTCCCGGCTGACCGATCTGTTCAAGGCCTTTGCCGACGGGACGCGGATCCGCATCCTGTACGTGCTGTTTGAGGCGGAGGTCTGCGTGTGCGACCTGGCAAGGCTGCTGGGCATGACGCAGTCCGCGGTGAGCCATCAGCTGCGGATCCTCAAGCAGGCCCGGCTGATCAAGAGCCGCCGGGACGGCAAGACGGTGTTCTATTCCCTGGCGGACGATCATGTGGCGACGCTCCTGCGCCAGGGCACGGAGCATATCAGCGAGGATTGATACGATCCGCCAAATCCAATGCCCCATCATGAAAAGAGGCCTGCCGTTCCATGTGGACGGCGGGCCTTTTCCTGTGGGCCTCCATGAAGAAACGGCGCAGACCGTCGTGCTGAAGGTCTGCGCCGCTTGGGTGTCAGAAATTACAGGTCGGTGGAGGTGCTGGTATTGCCGGGGGTCTGGGTCGGAGTCACAGTCGGAGTCGCGGTCGGGGCCTGGGTGGGGGTGGGCGTGGGCGTGGCGGGCGGCGTCACCTCAGGCACCTGGGTGGGCGTGGGAATCTCGGTGGGGGCGGTGGTAGGCGCGTCGGTGGGCGGGACAACCGGCTGTCCGGCGGCCAGCAGATCGGCCAGCTCGCAGAGCTTCTCCATGGTGACCTTGTCGGCCTCGCCGGTGGCGGGCTCCAGCTTCCAGTCGGTCTGGAAGGCCTTCACGGCGGCGGAGGTGCGCTTGCCGTAGGCGCCGTCGATCTCCTTCTCATCCTTGCCCAGGTAGCCCAGGTCGAAGAGCATCTGCTGCAGGATCTTCACAGGCTCGCCCTTGTCGCCGGATTCCAGGGCCATGAAGCGGTCGTAGGCAGGGGCGTTTTTGCCGTAGAGCTTGTCCAGCATGGCGGAGGAGGCATAGCTGCGCTGGGTGTAGCCGATGGCGAACTGGAACAGATGCACGGCAATCAGCGTGTTGTCACCAAAGACGCCGTCCACCTTGCCCACGGGGTAGCCCAGATCAGCCAGACGCTGCTGCATCTTGCGGACGCTGGAGCCGGACGCACCCTTGCTGATGCGGCCGTCGTCGGAGGTGGTGGTGGAGTTGGTGGGCTTGGGGGTGGCGGTGGGCTTGGCCGTGACCGTGGCCGGGGTGGCGGTGGGCATGGTGGTGGGGGTGGGCGTCACGGTCACAGCGGGGGTAGCGGTGACCACCGTCTGGTTGTCGGAGGTCATTTCCACCACATAGCCGCCGTTCAGCGTATCCTCATGCAGGCGAACCAGCTTGTTGCCGATGCTCACGGCCACGGTGGTCTCCTGGGAGGTGGCGGGGAAGGTGTGGTAGCTGTTGTCCGCCAGGTTCACGGTGACGATGCTGTGGTCAGCAGCCACGATGGCCACCGCGTCCTCCGTGGCGGTGATGCTCAGGGGCTCCGCCACACCCGCGCCGATCACCCGGTGCAGGGCGGAGGTGTCCGTGATCAGCCCGGCGGGCTCGCCCAGGGTGTAGGCCTTCAGGGTGGTGGCCTCCGCGCCCTGCTCAATGTAGAACAGGGTGGCGCCGTTGGAGCAGGCGGCCAGCGCGCTGCTGGAGAGCACCTCGCTGACGCCGTCCTCGCGCAGGACGCTCAGCACGGTTTCCTCCAGGGTGTAGGGCTGGGCCGTGGCGACGGCGGCCAGGTCAGCCTCGGTGGGCGCCGCGGCGACAATTCGCGTGCCGGAAGCGTCCAGCATAATGCCGTAGAGCTGGCCGGACTGGGCCAGGCAGAACAGCTCCGTGTCATTCATGGATACCAGATCCTTGATGGGCGCGCGGAGAATCCTGGACACACCGCTGGGATCCCGCAGGTAAAGATAATTGCTTTCCCCCAGATAGGCGGCGTAGCCGTTGCCGGAGATGACGGCGTCGGCCAGGGCGCCGCAGCACAGGGTCAGGGCCAGCGTGAGGGACACGATGGCAAGGAACAGCTTCTTCATGAGGTACCTCCCTTTCAGACAAGCTTGATGATGGAGCATAAGCCGTATGTTCACGGGGCGTGGGGGCACGCTCCGCGCTTTCATGGGCTGCACACTTAAAAAACGGGGCTTGCGACGGATTTCTTGCAGCGATCTTGCGGGATTTACATTTTTCGTGTATCATGGCAGGGAGAGGGAAAGCAGGGCGCATCCGCCATGGAAATTCTCCCGGGAAAGCGGGATGATTTTCCAGCGCCCGCGCGTTGCATAGGTACCAGGCGCGGCCGGAGGGAGCGGCCGTGCGGGGAGACAGGAGGAATCCGCATGATCAGAGCAATGAGGAAGAAAGGCTGGATGGCCCTGCTGGCGGTTATGACGCTGACGCTGGTGTGCGCCGCGGCCCAGGCGGAGGCGCTGGAGTGCGGCGTGACCTACCGCAGCGCCACGGTGAACCTTCGCCAGCAGCCGACCCAGAATTCCACCCGTCTGGGCTCCTATGCCGAGGGCAGCTGGATGGTCATCACCGGGGAGAGCGGCAACTGGTATTATGTCACCGCCCCTGACGGCAAGACCGGCTACATGAGCAAGAACTACGTGGCGGTGCAGGAGCCCGTGGAGGCCCTGGTGGGCGTGGTGACCAACCCCAACGCCAATTCATTCCTGAACCTGCGCCAGGCCCCCAGCTACAATGCCAAGGTGCTGGATATCTACTACAACGGCGTGCCCTGCGTGCTGCTGAGCCAGTCCGGCGGATGGTACTCCGTGCGGGTGGACGGGGTGGAGGGCTACTTCCGCCAGGAGTACATCACCACCCGTTCCTGGCCGTACAGCGAAGAGGTCGCCACCATCGTCACCCCCAACAACACCGGGCTGAACCTGCGCACCGGCCCCGGCATGGGCTACCCCTCCATGGGGCAGTATCCCGGCGGGAGGTACGTCATGGTGCTGCAGAAGGGCAACGGCTGGTGGAAGGTGTCCGTGGAGGGCCAGGTGGGCTATATGAGCACCGAGTTCCTCAAGGACGGCGTCATCGCCCCCAACAGCGGCAGCTCCAGTGGCAGCAGCAATGCCGGCAGCGGCACGGGCGCGGTGTCCGGCGGCTACGCCGTGGTGACCAATCCCCGGGCCACCCAGGTGCTGAACATGCGCGAGAGCCCCTCCACCACCAGCCGCGTGCTAGGCCAGTACGGCAACGGCACCCGGGTCAGCGTGATCAAGCCCGGCACGGAGTGGTGCAAGGTCATGAACAGCCAGAATGTGGTGGGCTACATGATGACCCGCTACCTGACGGTCTACAACCTGCCCGGCACGCCCACCATGACCGTCAGCCACCCGCAGAAGACCTTTGTCAACCTGCGCTCCGCACCGGATATGAACACTGGCAAGGTGCTGGCGCGTATGCCCCATGGTGCGGAGGTCACCGTGGTGGCTCCCGGCGACGGCTGGGTGAAGGTGCAGTACAACGGCATCACCGGCTATGCGGTAAGCTATTTCCTCAAGTAAACACTGTCAGCAGGCATCCTTCGCAGGATCCATCCGGCGGAGGATGCTTTTTTGCGCCCGCCCGGCAGGGATCAGGGGGCCTCTGACGGAGGCTTCCGCCAGTCAATGCCCGCGGCCCTGGCCTGCCTGCACAGCTCCCTCGTCTGCAGGGTGTAGAGCCTGCCGTCCTTGATGAAGCGGGTGCCGCACTGGCGGAACTCGAAGTCCACCTGATGGCGGATGCACTGCTCCCGAATGTCCAGCACCCAGTCGTAGTCCAGGGGCCGGGCGTCCCTGTCGGACTCGCCGCCCACCACCACCAGCTCAATGCCCGGCAGATACGGCTCCAGGCTGACCCTTTCCAGCAGGGGCTGGGCGGTGATGCACCTGTGCCGGATGGGCAGCTGCTGAAAGACGGATAGCCTCCTGTCGGCATTGCGCTGGTTCTCGATGGTGCAGCCGATGACCACGTTGTCGTAGCCGTCGCCCCAGTCCTGCGGCAGGCAGGCGGCCAGCCGCTCGATCCGCTTGGTCAGGAACAGGAACGTGCAGTCGCTGCGTTCCTTCATCATGGCCCAGCAGTCGCTGCGCCACGCGTCCGCCTCCTCAATCAGGAAGTCGGTGGAAAAGCAGGTGTACACCAGCCCGGCCTTCATCCTGTAGGGGCCGCTCTTGAGATGCTCGACAGGCTTGGCGAAGTCCTTCGTCCGGACGATCTGCCCCGTATCCACCCCGCGCCTTTCGTCCCCCTTGTGAATGTAGCAGTGCAGGCAGCCCTCGCTGCAGCGGCGGCAGCCCCGCCAGGGGTTCCACATCGGCATGACGCTGTACCTCCAGGGAGCTCAGTGCCCGTAGGTGGTGCGCAGGGTGAAGGGCAGCCCCCACATGTAATAGGTGACGTTCAGCTCCCGGACGGCGTGCATATGGATGTCCGTGAGGATGGTGGCCTGAATATCCCCGGTGGTGCGGGCGGCCAGCACCTTGGCGGAGGTGTCGCCCAGCTGCATGACGTCGCCCTCCATGGGTGTGACCTGCAGCTCCACCATGTCCGCGGCGAGGAAGCAGCTGTTCTTCAGCCGCACGGTGTAGGTGTAGAACTGGTAGCTCTCCGCGTCGCCGATGGGCGCGGAGGTGTAGACGGTGCCGGTGACATAGCCGCTTTGCTGCTGCTCCTTCAGGGCGGAGAATACCTCCGCCTGGGTGGAGGCCTCCACCGCCACCACGCCCACGGCCTCCACCGTCACGTTGGCGGTCAG
>JBJEUJ010000079.1:10390-17308 GCA_051883775.1 Aristaeellaceae bacterium
CTGCTGCTGGCTGGTGAGGGAGGGCATCTCCAGGCAGTAGGTGGCCACGGAGAAGGCGCGATCCTGGCTCAGGCGCAGGTTGGTCATGTAGCTGCCCTGGGTATCGGTGTGGCCCTCGATGATGATCTCACCCAGGTAGTCCAGGTACCGCTCCTGCAAAAGCACCCCCAGGTACACCGGGATGAACCGGTCCAGCAGCGCCTTGCCGTCCTCCATGATGTCATCGGAGTTGGTCTTGAAGAACACCGCGCTGTCCAGCACAATGTCGCCCGTGTTGGGATCCACCGTGGCGCGCAGGTTGCTGGCCGTCAGCGCGCTGGACAGCTCCGAGATGATCCGGGAGCGCACGCCCACCAGGTCGTCAATCTTGCTGGTCTGCGCGTCCAGGGCAGCCTGCTGATTGCTCAGGGCCAGGGTGGCCGCGTCCAGCTCGGTCTGCTTGTCGGTCAGGGCCAGCTGCAGCTTGGCCAGCTCCTCCTCCCGGGAGGCCAGGATGGCGTTGGCGTTGGCCAGCTCCTCTTCGCGGACGGCCAGGCTCTCCTGGGCCAGGAGCAGCGCGGCAGTCTGCGCGTCCAGCTCCGTCTGCGCCAGGGATAGCGCGGCGGTCTGCTCGTCCAGGGTGGTCTGCTGGGTGGCCAGGAGAATGGTCTGCTCATCCAGGGTGGCCTGCTTGGCCTCCAGCTCTGCCTGCTTGGTCTCCAGCATGGTGAAGTACTGGTGCAGGCTGATGGACAGAATCAGCACGAACACCAGCAGCAGCGCAGCCATCATGTCCGAGTAGCTGATCCAGCTGGCGCCGCCCCCGGAGGAGCCGTGCCCGGCCCTGCGGTTGTGTACCCGCTGACGTGCCATGGTCAGCCCTCCTTCCGGCCATCGTCCCCGGCGGCCCGCTGGAGGATCTGCTCCATGCTGGCCAGCAGCCGCTGGATCTCGCTGGCCTGGGCGGCGGTCATGCCGCTGACGCCGCTTTTGTCCAGCGTGCCGATGCGCTCGGTCAGCGTGGCAACCATGCTGTTCATGCTCTGGTCAAACATGCCCAGCGCCCGGGAGAGGGCCTCCACCACATTCTCCACAAAGCTGCCGTAGCTGCGGGAAAGCTGCTCGCCGGAGCTTTCCATGGTCTTGCCCACCTGGGAGAGGCGGGCGGCGTTTTCCTCGCTGGCTTCCTGCAGGGAGCCCAGAGCGTCCTTGCTCTGCTGGGTGAAGGCGGCCTGCGCCCGGGTCAGCTCGTCCTGATAAGCGCGCAGGGTGCCCAGGGCCTCCTGCTGCCGGGCGACGGCCTGCTGCAGCTTATTTAGCAGCTCCGCCGAGGCCTGCTCGAAGCCCTCGTCCCGGCGGCGGGACTCGCTCAGCTCCTGAATGTAGCGCTCGAAGTGGGCGATCACGTCCTGGCTCACGCCCTGCAGGCGGCCCACATCCTGGGCGATGGCGGAGGCGGAGCGCAGGGTCTGCTCCACCTGCTCCATGGTCACCCGCTGATGCTGGTTGATGTCCGTCAGCGTCTGGCCCAGGTTCAGCAGCTGGCTGCCCAGGGCGTCGTTCATCTGCTGGACGAAGTTGTTCACAATGCGGCCCACGCCGTCCACCTGTGCCCGCGTGGCCCCGATGAGGAAGTTGTCCATGCTCTTGGCCACGGGCTGCATGGCCCGGGTCATGGACAGCTCAATGGAGCCGGCAATCTGCTGGGGCAGGCCGTCGGCCAGGGTGGAGAGCATGTGGTTGGCGTCCTGGTTCTGGCAGATCAGCTGCACGTCGTTGTCCAGGGGGCGCTGCATGGCCAGCTGGGTGAAGGACTCCACGAAGTCGTCCACCGCCCGGTAGCTGGAGCCCTGGGCGATGCGGTTGAGCATGTTGAACACCAGCGAGCAGCTGATGCCTGCCACCGACGTGCCGAAGGCGAACTGCATGCCCGTCAGCAGCGTGGGGATGCCCGCGATGATGTTGGCCGAGTCGGAGAAGTCCAGGCCGCCCAGGCCGCGCATCATGCCCATGAAGGTGCCCAGGATGCCCAGGGAGGTCAGCAGGTTCGGGATCAGCTCCGCCAGCTGGGCGTTGCCGGGGCCGTGGGTGACGGTATCGTCGTTGACGTAATCCTCCACGTTGCAGGGCAGACCCCGGCGGTCCAGCTGCTCGGCGTTCTGCAGGAAGCGCAGCCAGGAGCCCCGCAGGCGGCGGCCCATGAAGCGGCTCTCCTGCCAGACGGGCTTTTCCCGGGTGGTGTTGCCCGCGTCCTGCTGCAGGCGGCGCACGGCCCGGCGCAGGGCATGGGTGGTGTTCCACAGGGGCAAAAGACACTTCACCACGCCGATGATGGTCACCACGGCAATGGCCGCATAGACAAGGTAGTCGCCCAGGTTTGGCAGAAGATTTTGCGCGGTTTTCAGCATTTCACCCATGGTGCTGTCCTCCTTGGCGGATTGATGATGGTGCGTGGCAACGCCTGTCCCGGGACAGACGGCGGAAAAGCAGGAATGCGTAACAGTATTGTAACAGAATTCCGCCGAATTGTAAATGGATACAATGTAAACAATGAAGGAACAGACCTTGGAGGTTGACAGCCCTGTGCATCCGTGATATGATAAAAACGGTCTTTCTCAACAGCATAGGATGGAATCAGAGGCGCGCTGCTCAAGAGTACCCCGGCGGAGGATGAGGCTCCCGTGAGGCCGGGCGAAAGGGTGCAGCGCCGAAAGGGCGCGGCACGCCCCGGTGCGCTGCCCTTGGGCGCAGGCTGAAGAGGTGTGCGACTGTCATCGGGCGTAAGGCCCGGCGGAGCGCTGGTTCATACGGACATGGGTCGTGGCGCCAAGGGAGACGCTGCGCCTGTTCCGCGGCGCACCGCAGGCATGGCTTGGGGTGATTTTTTGCGTCCCGGGCGGATACACTGAGCATGAAGGAGCGTATGACGATGGAGAAGTATCGCGTTGGCATTGTTGGCGCCACGGGCATGGTGGGCCAGCGGTTCATTTCCCTTTTGAAGGATCATCCCTGGTTCGAGGTGACGGCGGTGGCCGCCTCCGCCCGCAGCGCAGGCAAGACCTACCGGGAAGCGGTGGGGGATCGCTGGGCCTTTGACTGGGAAATTCCGGCCAGGGTGGCGGACATGACCGTGATCGACGCCATGGATATTGACAAAGTGGGAGAACTGGTGGATTTCGTGTTCTGCGCCGTGGACATGAAGAAGGACGAGATCCGCGCGCTGGAGGAGGCCTACGCCAAGCACGAGATCCCCGTGGTGAGCAACAACAGCGCCTGCCGCGGCGTGGAGGATGTGCCCATGGTGGTGCCGGAGATCAACGCCGCCCACCTGGAGGTTATTCCCGCCCAGCGCAAGCGTCTGGGCACCCAGCGGGGCTTCATCGCCGTGAAGCCCAACTGCTCCATCCAGAGCTATGTGCCCGCCCTGACCCCCCTGATGGACTTCGGCCCGGAAAAGGTCAGCGTGTGCACCTACCAGGCCATCAGCGGCGCGGGCAAGACCTTCAAAACCTGGCCGGAGATGGTGGACAACGTGATCCCCTACATCGGCGGCGAGGATGAGAAGAGCGAGAACGAGCCCCTGAAGCTGTGGGGCCATGTGGAGAACGGCAGGATCGTCAACGCCGCGCTGCCGGTCATCAGCGCCCAGTGCCTGCGCGTGGCCTGCGCCGACGGCCATATGGCGGCGGTGTCCGTGACCTTCAAAAACAAGCCCACCATGGAGCAGATCAAGGAGCGCTGGCTCAGCTACGAGACCGAGGCCCAGCGCCTGGAGCTGCCCTCCGCCCCCAAGCCCTTCCTGCAGTACTTTGAGGATCCCACCCGGCCCCAGACCCGCCTGGACCGCGACTTCCAGAATGGCTTCGGCGTGTCCATCGGCCGGCTGCGGGAGGACAAGATTTTCGACTACCGCTTCGTCTGCCTGAGCCACAACACCGTGCGCGGCGCGGCGGGCGGCGGCATCCTGACGGCGGAGCTGCTCTGCCGCAAGGGCTACATCCAGCACCGTTCCTGATGAAACCTGCACGACCGATCGGATAGAGGAGGATATTTGTCATGAAGCCACTGTTCACCGGCTGCGGTACCGCGCTCATTACCCCCTTCAAGGGCGGTGAAATCGACTGGGATACCCTGGATCAGCTGGTGGAGGATCAGATTGCTAGCGGTGTGGACGCGCTGATTGCCACCGGCACCACGGGCGAGCCCTCCACCATGACCTGGGAGGAGCATCTGTCCGTGATCCGCCGGGTGGCGGATCGGGCCGCGGGCCGGGTAACGGTGATTGCCGGCGCGGGCAGCAACTGCACCCGCGAGGCCATTCATGCCGCCCAAGCCCTGGAGGACAGCGGCGCATCCGGCCTGCTGGTGGTCACCCCCTACTACAACAAGACCACCCAGGAGGGTCTGGTGGCCCACTACCATGCCATTGCCGACGTAAGCCGCCTGCCCCTGATCGTCTACAACGTGCCGGGCCGCACGGGGCTGAACATTCTCCCCGCCACCCTCAAGCGCATTGTGGAGCATGACAACATCGTGGGCGTGAAGGAGGCCAACGGCGACCTGGATCAGGCCATGGAGAAGATCCGCCTGTGCGGTCAGGACGCCACCTTCTACTCCGGCGAGGACAGCCTGGTGGTGCCGCTGATGGTCATGGGCTACAAGGGCGTGATCTCCGTTTTGTCCAACGTCATGCCCAGGGAGACCGCCGACATGGCCCACCTGGCCCTGGCGGGCCGCTACGACGAGGCTGCCGCGCTGCAGCTGAAGTATCTGCCCTTCATCAAGGCACTGTTCAGCGAGACCAGCCCCATTCCCTGCAAGGCCGCCATGGCCATGCTGGGCAAGTGCGAGGAGGAGCTGCGGCTGCCCCTGATCCCCATGCAGAGCGCCAACCGGGAAAAGATGGCGGGCATCATGCGGGAGCTGGGCCTGCTGAAGTAAACGGAGGATGCAAGGCATGAAGATTCTCATCAGCGGCGCGCTGGGCTTCATGGGCCGGGAGGTTGCCCGGCAGTGCCAGGCCCAGGGCGTGGAGATTGCCGCCGGGGTGGACGTGGCGGAGGGCAGCGCGGATTTCCCGCTGTTCAAGACCTTCGACCAGGCCCCCGTGGCGGATGTGATCATCGACTTTTCCAAGCCCGCCAGCCTGGACGGCCTCCTGGCCTACGCGGTGAAGAACAGGGTTCCCGCGGTGCTGTGCACCACCGGCTACACCGAGGAGCAGCTGCGGCAGATTGACGCGGCGGCCGGGCAGGTGGCCCTGTTCCGCTCGGGCAACATGAGCGTGGGCATCGCCCTGGTGCGGGCGCTGATCCGCAAGGCGGCCACGGTGCTGGGCGACGGCTTCGATGTGGAGATCGTGGAGACCCATCACAACCGCAAGGTGGACGCCCCCAGCGGCACGGCCCTGATGCTCTACGACGCGGTGAAGGACGCCTACGACCAGCCCCGTGAGGCGGTCTATGGCCGCCATGGCCGGGACTGCAAGCGTCAGCCCAACGAGATCGGCATCCATGCGCTGCGGGGCGGCACCGTCACCGGCGAGCACGAGGTGAGCTTCTTCGGGGCCAGCGAGCGCATCAAAATCAGCCACAGCGCGGAGAACCGCAGCGTATTCGCCGTGGGGGCCCTTCGCGCGGCGGAATACCTGGTGGGGAAGGAGCCCGGCCTGTACAGCATGGATGATGTGGTGGGCCGGATCTGACCGTTTCCCGGAAAAGCACGAACAGCCAGGCGCTTGCCTTGCTCCCATGGGGGATCAGGGCAGGCGCTTTTTTCATGGCAGGAGCCCGGGAAACCGGTGCAGACGGCAGATTCCGGGATCCATGGGGAGGAAACAGCCAGCCCGGGGTCGAACTAATGCTCAACCATTAACCAAACGGAGGCGTTTCCATGTTTGGACATCCATTAAGCGCGCATATGCTGGTGCAGGCGCTGGGGCCTGTGCCGGTGAACCTGTTCCCGCCCATGACGGACAGAAGGGCCTGGGAGGGCGTTGCGCCGGAGGACCGGCAGGAGCTGCTGGACGCGGCTGCACGCTATCAGACCATGCCCTATCCCATGCTGCTGGCCACCCAGTACATGGCCTATATACGGTACGGGAGCCGGCGGGTATTCGAGCTGCCGTACTTTGAGCGGCGGCGCAAGCTGATTGCCGCCATGCTCCACTGCTGCCTGACGGGCGCTACGGATCAGCTGGACGATGTGGTGGACGGCCTGTGGTGCATCTGCGACGAGAGCAGCTGGGTGGTCAGCGCCCACAACATCAACCCCATTCCCGGTGCGCCCGCCCGGGAGGATCGCCCCCTGCCCGACCTGGAGAAGCCCTACATTGACCTGTTTTCTGCACAGACGGCCATGGTGCTGTCCCTGGTGTGCCGGATCATGGCAGAGCAGCTGGATCAGGTGACGCCCATGCTGCGCCGCCGGGTGCGCCGGGAGATCGAGCGGCGGGTGCTGGAGCCCTTCATGTCCCACAATGACTTCTGGTGGATGGGCTTCATCCGCAGCGACCTGAACAACTGGACGCCCTGGATCATCTCCAACGTCATGGTGACGGCCCTGAGCTGGATGGAGGATCGCATGCTGCTTGCGGAGCTGCTCAGCCGGGCCCTTGGCATGGTGGACCGCTGGGTGGACTGCATTCCTGCGGACGGCGGCTGCGACGAGGGCGCAGGCTACTGGGACATGGCGGGCGGCACGCTGGTGGACTGCCTGACCCTGCTGGAGCAGGCTACGGAGGGCCGCGTCACCTACTGGCATGAGGAGAAGCTGGGCAACATCCTGCGCTTCCCGGCCCGGGTGCAGCTGCACCACGGCTGGTTCGTCAACTTTGCCGACTGCGACGCACGGCCCCATATCAGCGGCGAGCGGCTGCAGACGGCGGGCGAGCGGCTGCAGGATCCTGCGCTCATCGCCATGGGCAACGGCCTGCGGGGC
>JBJEUJ010000080.1:0-1972 GCA_051883775.1 Aristaeellaceae bacterium
TGCCGCCCATGGGCGCGCTGCCGCCGGAGGCGGTGCAGCAGCGCATGACGGAGCTGATGGCCATCCTGGCCGCCAAGCCCCCGGCGGAGACGCTGCTGAACCCGGAGGGCCCCATGCGCATGACCCTCGACTGGTGCATGACCATCCCCGACGCGGGGCTGCAGCTGGCGGCCATCCGCGCTGCCGGGGCGGAGGACGCGCCCTGCGCCCGCGCGTGGCTGCGGGAGACGCTGACCGCCCCCGGCACGCTGCCGGAGGTACGCCAGCGGGCCATGCTCCGCCTGGCGGAGATGGGCGACACGGCCCCCATGAACGTGCTGATCGGCCAGAGGATGACCACCGCCCAGCTGACGAAGGTGGACAATGTTCCCCGCAGCCAGTGGCGGCTGTTCCTGCCTCGGCTGCTTCACGAAACCCGCCGCACCTGCGAGGCCACGGAGCTGGCCTTCTTCGCGGCGGATCTGTGGCAGGTGATGAGTCCCGCCCAGCGGCAGGAGGCCACGGGGGACAGGGGCTATCAGTGGATCAAGGCCATGGAGATACTGTATTTGCGTCTGACGGGCCGGGAGGGGGAGGCGGCGAAGGTTGTGCGCGCCCTGCCGGTATCCGCACGGAAGATCAGCCGCGTCATGCGCAGCCTGAAGCGGCAGACCGATCAGAGCCTGGAAGGAGACAGGAACGATGAAAAAGTGCATTGATTTTGACAGCCGCTTTGCCGACTTCACCTCCCGCTGGATGAAGGAGCACGGCAAGGAGTACCGCAACTTTGACGCCATGGAGGCCGACATGCCCCGGGTGTACATGACCTTCCTGAACACCCCCGCCCGCTGGCTGGACGGCGTGACCCCCGGGGCGTACTTCACCCAGTTTGAGGATCCCAAGGATCTGGTGGACTGGATGGTGGACTATGTGCGCAAGGGCGTGCCGCTGCCGGACCTCCTGCTGGACCAGATTCAGGCGGTGGGCAAGCCCTGCGAGAAGCGCCTGGTGGCCCTGCTCAAGGATGAAAGCGCCCCCGAGGAGGCCCGCATGACCGCCATCGGCCTTTTGCGGGAGATGGAATCCACCCAGCCCAAGATGCTCTACATCGACTGGCAGATGAACCGCCCCGATCGGGACGACCTGTGCGACAACGCCCTGGACAGCCTCAAGAGCATGGGCGCCTGCGTGGTGCAGCCCCTGCTGGAGGCTCTGCCCAAGGCCAACGCCGCCGGACAGGAGGCCATGCTGGACGTGCTGGCGGATTATCCGGGCAACGAGCAGGTTTTTCAGCTTGCGCTTCGTTTATTCCGTGAGAACCGGTCCCGCCGCGCCCTGTTTGCCAGCTACCTGGGCAAGCTGGGGGACGACCGTGCCCTGCCCGTGCTGATCGAGGCGGCGGGGGATGACAAGACCGGCTACATCGACTTCATCGAGCTGCGCAACGCCATCGAGATGCTGGGCGGCGTGGCCCCCGACCGGGAGTTCGACAACGACCCGGACTACGAAGCGCTCCACGGCATGGATCAGTGAGCGCGCATCAAGGAGACGTGCATGATCACCCTGCAGGACATCAAGCAGCATGAGGACATCAAGGCCCTCATCCGC
The DNA here is from genome assembly GCA_051883775.1 of Aristaeellaceae bacterium. GTDB lineage: Bacteria > Bacillota > Clostridia > Christensenellales > Aristaeellaceae > UBA11524. Next base: position 1,588 of record JBJEUJ010000080.1, read on the forward strand.
GCGGGCAACCGCTACCTGGAGGCGCTGGGGTATACCGACCACGGGCCGCGCCACGTCAGCTACGTCAGCAGGACGGCTTCCTCCATCCTCAAGGCCCTGGGCTATTCCCAGCGGGAGGTGGAGCTGGCGGCCATCGCGGGCTGGGTGCACGATGTGGGCAACTCCGTCAACCGCCACGATCACGGCCCCAACGGTGCGGTGATGCTCCTGCCCATCCTGCGGGGCATGGGCATGGACATGAACGACGTGATGGAGATCATCACCGCCGTGGGCAACCATGAGGAGCAGAGCGGCTTCGTCTCCAGCGCGGTATCGGCTGCGCTGGTGCTGGGCGACAAGTCCGACGCCCACAAGACCCGCGTCAGGGGCGGCAAGCCCGACCCCA
>JBJEUJ010000080.1:2072-17308 GCA_051883775.1 Aristaeellaceae bacterium
ATGAGACAGGAGGTGCGGACATGCTTTGTCCCCACTGCGGCAGCTATGCCGGCGACAACGAGATTCTCTGCCCCGGCTGCGGCGCGCTGCTCAACCGCGGCGAGGCGGGCGAGGAGGCAGGCGTGCGCGGCATCCGCCAGGGCCGGGCGGGAAAATCATCGCCGCCCCCTGCCCGCGATCACGGCAAATCCGGCGCGTCCCGCATCTATGTGGATCCCTCCGCCCAGAGCAATACCCGGGAGATGCCCGTTTTTGCCGACCCGCAGGTGTACGACGCCGACGGCGAGCCCCTGGACACCATGTCCGGCTACAGCCGCCCTGCCCGCACCATCTATGGCGACACGGGGATGGAGCCTGCCATCAACGTCCGCCCCGCCCCCCGGCGCAAGGTGCACAATGTCACCCGGCACATGATCAACTGGGCCCATGTGCTCATTGTGGTGATTGTGCTGCTCATCGGCTGCATGGTGGGCGCATACCTCTACCTGAGCAACACCCAGAGCGGCCAGCGGATTCTGGCCCGCTTCGGCAAGGAGGCCAACGCCACCGCCATGTGGGAGGTGGGCGAGGAATTCCTGGACACCGGCGATGTGGAGCAGGCCATCCTCATGTTTGAGCAGGCCAGGGCGCTGGACGGCGAGGATCAGGTGGATGTGGACAACCTGCTGCTGCTGGGCTCCGCCTACGAGGCGGACGGCCGCCTGGAGGACGCCGAGGCCCTCTACACGGAGATCTACACCAGCATCACCCCCAGCGCGCCGGAGGCCTACCGGGCCATGATCCGCATCCTGCTGGCCACGGGCCGGGAGCCGGAGGCGGGCGACCTGATGCAGACCGCCTATGAGATGACGGGCCAGGTGACCTTCCGCAACCAGCGCACGGAGCTGCTGCCGGTTTCGCCCTCGGTGGATCTGATCGCAGGCTACTACGAGGAGAAGAAAACCATCACCCTCACCTCCGCCCAGGGGTATGACATCTACTACACCTTTGACGCGGAGGCCGAGCTGCCCCAGGATGGCGTCCGCTACACCGAGCCCCTGGTGCTGGACGAGGGCACCTGGGATCTGCGGGCCGTGAGCGTCAGCGGCGACCTGGTCAGCGATCCCCTCAACGCCTCCTACAAGGTGTACATGCCCTCGCCCCAGTCCCCCCGCAGCTCCCTGGCGCCCAATACCTACAAGCAGCGCCAGCGCATCTGGCTCAAGCCGGGCCTGGAGAATGAGAAAACCTCCAAGACCCCCGAGGGCGACAAGGAAACCGACATCACCATCTACTACACCATCGACGGCTCCACCCCGGATATCGACAGCCCCGTCTATGACGGCGAGCCCTTCTACCTCCCCGGCGGCTATGTGACGCTCAGGGCCGTGGCGGTCAATGGCTACGGCAAGGCCAGCAACACCCTCGAGATTCTCTACAAGATCGAGGCCAAGCCATGGCCCCTGTCCGCCTATTCCGCCACCGATGATGTGGTCAACGGCCTGAAGCTCAACGAAACCACCCGCGAGCAGTTCCAGCAGGCCTACGGCACGGGCACGGGCATGGAGGAGGTTACCCTCAGCGGCATTGAGGGCACATGCCAGAAGTACCTGTACCACTGGGGCTACGCCACCATGGCCAAGGGCAAGAGCGGCTGGGTGCTGGTGGAGCTGTACTTCACGGACACCACCTTCAAGGCGCCGCGCTCCACCGCCGTTGGCGACACGGAGAGCTACGTGGTCAGCCGCTTCCGGGACATGGGGCAGGTGGAAAGCCCCTCGGGCAACCGCGGTCTGTACGAGACTGACAGCGGCAAAGGAAAGATTTACCTGCAGGAGGACGGCACGAAGATCATCCGCTATCAGGCGAAAACGGCGGACAGCCACACCTGGCAGCTGGATTACAACCTGAATACCGCCGGTACGGTGACGTCCATCGACATGCTTTATATCCCGTAAAATACGCGGGGCCTTCATGGAAAAAGCGGCTTTTTGGCCGCTTTTTTTCCTATTGCAGACATGCGGGAAATGGCGAGAAGAGGGGAGATTGTGTCGAAAATACGTTACATTTGTGGGACTTTACTGGAAAGTTGTGTCGAATACTGGGCAGTTATCGCGGAATCCACCCAGAGGCTCAAAGATTTGCTATAATATACCTGCATTAGCCGCAGAATGGCGCCTGGTGGCAGGAAGAAGCACAGGTCCCCGGGCGTCGGGATGGATTCAAGAGGAAAGGGGAAAAGAGCAATGGAAGAGATCAAAGTGATTCTGGTAGACGACAATGCGGAGCTTCGCCGCACGATGAAGGCCTGCCTGGAGCGGCAGGAAGGAATCCGTGTATGCGCTGAATGCGGTAATGGCCTGGAGGCCCTGGAGGCCATGGGCAAGTATCACGCGGACGTGATGGTGATGGACATCATCATGCCGCAGATGGACGGCTACTGCTGCCTGGAGGAGATGCAGCGCCAGCAAATGGAGCATATGCCCCAGACGATTGTGATTTCCGCCCTGGGCCGGGACGACTTTATCGCGCGGGCGGTGGATCTGGGGGTGCGCTATTATATGGTCAAGCCCTTCGACATGCCCGTGCTGGTGAACCGCATCAAGGAGGTCTGCGGCATGGCCCCTGCGGTCAGCATGGCCCGGGTAAGCATGCCGGGGCATGCCGCCAGCATGGATGAGAAGCTGGCCAGCCTGTTCCTGACCATCGGCATTCCCGCCCATATCAAGGGCTATCAGTTTCTGCGGGAGGCGGTGAAGATGGTGGTGGAGAATCCCGACCTCATCAACCGCATCACCAAGGAGCTGTATCCCGGCATCGGGCGGCGGTTCAACACCTCCGCCAGCAAGGTGGAGCGGGCCATCCGCCACGCCATTGAGGTGGCCTGGAGCCGCGGGCGCATCGAGACGCTGAACAAGGCCTTCGGCTGCCGCGTGGCCACCCGGGAGGACAAGCCCACCAACGGCGAGTTCATCGCCATGATTGCCGACAAGATGGCCCTGGAGCAGCGGAACGCGTCGTAAGCCGGGAAGGCGGGATGCCTTTCCCCACGATGCGCGCATGCATCTGCTCATCCAAAGACCGGCGCCTGTCAAGCACAGGCGCCGGTCTTTTCTGTGCGTGGAAGCATACAAGACGGAGATGCTCCGAATGCTGAAATGAGGGATGACAGGCCATGGACAAGATTCGCGTGGGCATTGCAGGCATGCGTGTGCGGGGCTACGCCAGCGTCAGCGGCGCGTGCGAGCTGGTGGCGCTCTACGACGTTGTTCCCGGTTGGGCAGCCCGAGGGGCGGCGTTGATGCGCTGCTGGAGCGCAGGCTGGAGCAGTTTGCCCCGCGGGTTTTCCTGCCGCCGCTGATGGACACCGTGATGTACGGCTATCTGCCGGACGAGGACGTGCGCGACCTGTGCGCGTACATCGAACAGGGCGTGAAGGAGGTTGCGGGAACCCTGATGGTGGCATTCGGCAGCCTCGCGCCTGTTTTTGCGGGAGAAACGGGCCGCACCCTGCGGGCATGCAAAAAGGGCTGCCGCACGCGACATATGCCGGTGCGGCAGCCCTTTGACGGGGATTCAGTTCTTCGCCAGGCTCTCCATGTACCACGGCGGGAGCGTGGGGGTCACAGGCCGGGTCTCCTGGGTGTGGGCCACCGCCTGATAGTCCGCCAGGCTGTACACGCTGCCATCCTCGTGGAACAGGCCGTTGAAGGTGCCGTTGGGCCGCTGGGCGGTCAGGTAGGCGGGCTTGACCATCAGCGACCAGAAGAAGCTCCCCAGGCCGGAGGCGTCAACCTCCGGGGCCAGGGTGGCCAGGGCGGGCAGGGTGTCCTCGGGGTCGATCGTCTGCACATCCCAGCCGGGGCCCTTGACACGCAGCCGCTGCCACTCGGTCAGCCAGCAGGGCTTGCCGGTGACCCTCTGGATCACCTGCGCTTCCCGCAGCACCTGGCGGAAGGCCTCCAGGGTGGTGGGAAAGTTGTCATGGAACTGGTAGATGTCCAGGCCGTCGCCGTAGTACAGGTTGTGCACCATGGAGATGCTGCCGATGGTCAGCGGCACGCTGCCCTGATAGGCGCGGCCCAGGCGCACCATACGCTGTGCGAAGGGGATGTTGCCGTTGCGCTCGTTGGGCTCGTTCATCAGCTCGATGGCCAGCAGACGGCTGTCGCTGCCGTAGCGGCGGAAGAACGCGTCCACGTAGGGGTACACCTCGGCCCAGCGGGCGGGATCCTGCTGCACGGCGCGGCAGGGGGAGCAGGTGCATACGGCGCGGCGGGGATCCTTGTCGGCGCGGGTCTCGGGGGTCGTGTCCACGCCGCAGTCCTCGAAGAGCACCGGCATGATCCGGATGCCGTGCCTGGCGGACAGGGCGATCACCTGCTCAAAGCGGCTGAAGAACTCGTCGCCCGCCTCCTGCCAGTATTCATAGCTGGTGAACATGCGCAGGGCGTTGATGCCCGCCTGCTGGGCATAGCCGAAGTCCCGGTCGATCTCCGCGGGATCCAGCTCGTTCCATGTCTGGTAGGCGTTGTACGCCCGGGAGGGGAAATAGACAGCGCCCCTGATACCCTGGTAGTAGGAGGAATCCAACATGCTACTCATCCCTTCTTCATCCTGGTGATACTCTATCCACTCCGCCCCTGCGGAGAGAATGACAGGCGAAACACGAGTGTATACCCCCCGAAAAGAATGCCAAAGGCATCCTGCTGAACGGCTCAGCGGGTGGTGCCTCTGGCAACCATGCGGGTCAGGAAATGACGGTCCTGGGGAACCTCGCCGTGCACCATGCTCTCGATGGTATCCAGCACGGCCCGGGCGATGCCCTTCTGGTCATGGGCCAGGGTGGTCAGGGCGGGCTTGACAACCTGGCTGATGCTGGAGTTGTCAAAGCCGGTGATGCAGACCTCGCCGGGGACGTCCCGTCCGCAGTCGCGGCAGGCCTCCAGCACGGTGCAGGCCAGGCGGTCGTTGCGGCAGACAAAGCCGTCGGCGGGCTCATCCTGCCGCAGGCGGCGGCACACCGCCTCGTACAGCTCGTCATAATTGCGGCACTGGGAGATGAAGGACTGCTCCGACAGCGGCAGCCCCAGGGATTCCATCTGATTGCAGAAGCCGCGGTAGCGCAGGTCCTGCCGGTTGGAGAAGTGGCCGCTTTCGCTCACCCTGTCCACATGCACCAGGCGATGGCAGCCGCTCTCGTACAGCAGGCGCACCGCCGCCATGATGCCGGACTCGATGCCCGTGTAGATGCGCGCCGCTTTGCCGTGCAGCGTGGCGTAATCCCGGGTCATCAGCAGCACCACGGGCAGCCCCGCGTCGATCAGCTCCTGAATCAGGCTCTCCTCCAGGGAGGCGGAGGAGATCACCACCGCGTCCACCTGGCGGGAGAGGATGCGGCTGATGTATTCATGGTTGTTCTGCACGCCCATCAGGGAAACCAGGAAGCCGCAGTCGTAGGCGACGGACTCGATTTCCTGCACCAGGCGGCCGAAATATTCGTTGGCCACGTTGTCCACGATGAACAGGATGTGGCTGTTGCCCTTGCCCTTGAGGGCCCGGGCGATGGAGTTGGGCCGGTAGTGCAGCTGCTCCACGGCCCGCAGCACCCGCTCCCGCTTGTCCTTGGCCACGTAGCGGTTGTTGTTGATCACGTAGGAGACGATGGTCTCGGATACGCCGGCCAGCTCCGCCACATCCTTGCGCGTCGGGGTGTGCGACTGCCTCTGCAAACCGCATCAGCTCCTTCCGAAACATGAGTGTATATGGATTATAGCACAAAAGTACACGCCCGTCAATTCCTTGCAAATGCCTCTTTCTCCAGAATTATTCCCACTGTTTTTTCAGCCCTTGCTTGACACCCGGGGCGAAATGTGGTACACTGTCCGTAGGAAATACACACGTATTTATACCACGCGCAGCGTGATTGGGTGCGATAAGGAAAGGGAGGCTTTGCGGATGCTTTGCACCAACCTTGAACAGATGCAAAAGGCACGGCGGGAGGGCTATGCCATCCCCGCCATCAACACGCAGGGCGGCAATTACGATATTATTATGGCCGTCTGCCAGGCGGCGGAGGAGCTGCGCTCGCCGGTGATCCTGGCGCATTATGTGGCAACGGGGGCATACAGCGGGCACGACTGGTTTGTCCAGGTGGCCAGGTGGTGCGCCGGGAAGGTGACGGTCCCCGTGTCCATCCACCTGGATCACGGCGACGGCTTCCCCATCTGCATGGAGGCGCTGCGCCTGGGCTTCACCTCGGTGATGATCGACGGCTCCACCCGGCCCATTGCCGAAAACGCCGCCATGACGCAGCGGGTCATCGACGTGGCCCGGTGCTTCCACGTGCCGGTGGAGGCGGAAATCGGCGAGCTGCAGCGGCTGGACAACGGCGTGGTGCAGGAGAACAGGAACGTGGCCGATCCCGCCCAGGTGAGGGAGTTCCTCTCCCTCTGCCAGCCCGACACCCTGGCCATCGGCATCGGCAACGCCCACGGCTTCTACAAGGGCAAGCCGGATATTCGCCTGGACGTGCTGGAGCAGGTGCGCAGCTTCTGCGATCTGCCCCTGGTGCTCCACGGCTGCACGGGCATGGACGAGGGCATTGTTCGGGACGCGGTGAAGCTGGGCGTGGCCAAGATCAACTTCGGCACGGAGATCCGCTGGAAGTACATCGAGCATCTTCAGGCGGGGCTTCAGATGGATCACCAGGGCCACAGCTGGAAGGTCAGCCAGTATGCCTGCAACTGCCTCAAGGAGGACGTGAAGCGGATCATCCGCCTCTCCGGCTCCGAGGGCAAGGCCTGACGCACACAGAAGGAGGAACCATCCATGACGGACAAGCTGAACGTTGGTCTGATTGTGACCCTGTCGGGCCGCTGGCCCCGGGAGCTGCCGGAAAAGCGCCTGGGCGAATACACCGCCTGGGCCAGGGAAGCCCTGGGCGATATGAACCTGTCCATACCCGACCATGTGCTGACCACCCCCGGGGAAACCGGCGAGGCGATTGCCTGGATGCGCTCGCGGCAGGTGGACGTGGTGGTGATGGTCTACGGCGCCTTCACCGGGGATGACATTGCCGCCGCCATTGCGCAGAGGATGGGCGTGCCGCTGATTCTCTGGGCGCCCTATGAGCCGCCCTATCACCGGGAGGAACGGCTGTGGGCCAACGCCCTGTGCTCCATGACCATGAACGCCGCCGCCCTGGCCCGCCTGGGCTACCATTGCCACACGGTGTACGGCGGGAAGGAGGATCCCCGGGCCGAGAGCAAGGTCATCAACCTCCTGCGGGCCTATCAGGTGCGCAAGGCCATGAGCGGCATGACCATGGGTCTCTTCGGCTACCGGCCCACCAACTATTATGTCAGCACCTTTGACGAGGCGGTCATCCGCCGCACCTTCGGCATCGCCATCAACGAGACGGACCTGAAGGTGGTCTTTGACGACATGGCCGCCATGGATGAAGAGGCGGTGAAGGCAGACATGGCCGCTGTGGAAGCCCGCTGGGATACGCAGTTTCCTGAAGGCCACCTGGAGAACCACAGCCGGCTGTATCTGGCCATCAGGCACCAGATGCAGGTGCAGGGCTATGACTTCGGCATCATCAAGTGCTGGCCGGAGATGGGCTCGCTGCACACGCAGCCCTGCGCTGTGCTGGGCCGCCTGGCGGACGATGGCATCCAGATCGGCTGCGAGGGCGATGTGGACGCGGGCATCACCCAGGTGATGGAATCCCTGCTGCTGGGCGGGGAGAGCACCTTCATCACCGACATGATCGACATGGACGAAGCGGAGAACACCGTCACCTTCTGGCACTGCGGCAACGCCGCTCCCTCCCTCCATGCGGAGAAGTATCATCCTGAACTGCGCAACCATCCCCTGGTGGGGCAGGGCACGGCCTTCTGGACGGCCCTGAAGCCCGGCGAGGTGACCATTGCCCGCCTGCACAACTTCCATGGCGAGTACCGCCTGGCGCTGATGCACGGCCAGGCCCTGGACCGCGACCGCAACACCCGCGGCTGCATGACGGTGGTGAAGATGGACAATCCCGTCCGCGCTCTGGCGGAGAAGATCATCGAGAACGAGTTCCCGCACCATTTCTGCATCGCCTGGGCGGACTGCCGCGATGCGCTGCGGCAGACGGCGGCGCTGATGAACATCCCCGTCATTGAACTGTAAGCAAACGCATCTGGAGGCATGGATATGGCGAAGCTCCTGATCGCCCACGGCGGCGCGGCAACAGCGGTCATCAACGCATCCCTGTACGGCGCGGTGACGGAGGCCCTGGCGCAGGGCGTGGACGAGGTGCTGGGCGCGCTGCACGGCTCCGCCGGCATCCTGGGGGAAGCCTTCTGCAGCCTGGGCAGCCTGTCCGGGGAGGCGCTGGAGCGGCTGCGCCTGTCACCCGCCTCGGCCATCGGCACCTCCCGCACGCCCCTTCAAGCCGACGATTACCCGCGCATGGCGGAAATTCTCCATCGCCACGGGATTACCCATGTGCTCTTCACCGGCGGCAACGGCAGCATGGACACCTGCGGCAAGCTGGCCATGGCCTGTAAAGGGTTGGGTATCCTGGTGGGTGGAATCCCCAAGACCATTGACAACGACATCGCCGTGCTGGATCATGCCCCCGGCTACGGCAGTGCGGCGCGGTTTGCGGCCATGACCATGGCGGAGATCGCCATGGATGTGCGCTCGCTGCCCATTCATGTGTGCATTGTGGAATACATGGGGCGCAACAGCGGGTGGATCACCGCAGCCTCCGCCCTGGCCAGGGAGCGTTGCGGGGACGCGCCGCAGCTGATTCTGCTGCCGGAGGTTCCCTTCGAGGATGAGACGTTCCTCCGCCGGGTGCAGGAGGAATGGGACAAGGGCCATGGCGTGGTGGTGGCTGTCAGCGAGGGCATCCGCTATGCCGATGGGACGCCCGTGGCACCGCCCGTGTTCACCTCCGGCCGGGCCACCTACTTCGGGGATGTATCCAGCCACCTGACCCGGCTGGTGATCGAAAAGCTGCACGTCAAGGCCCGCTGCGAGAAGCCCGGCATCCTGGGCCGTTGCTGCCCGGAAATGGCCTCGGAGGTGGACAGGGCGGAGGCGGTTCAGCTGGGCCGCCTGGCAGCCCGCACGGTGCTGTCCGGCCAGGGCGGCATGATGAGCGGCCTCAGGCGTCTGAGCAGCGAGCCCTACCGGTGCGAGGAAACCCTGATTCCCCTTTCGCAGGTCATGCTCCACGAGCGGCTGCTGCCCGATGTGTTCATCGCCCCCGACCGCTATGACGTGACCGGCGACTTCCTGCAATGGGCCAGGCCGCTGATCGGCGGCCCGCTGCCCCGGTATACGGCCTGCATGGGCTGAGACGATTCCCGGCGCTTCTCCGCTTTCCTCCTGCGGGGAAGCGCCTTTTTGCGTCCCTGGGCCGGGGGAGGGGAGAGGCCCCGCCCTCCCGGCATGCCCCGGTCAGCCTCCCCGCGGAAGCATGTAGGGAGGCGCATCGCCTTTGCCGGTGCGGATGAAGGGCGCAGGGGCCGGGTGTGCCGGGGAAGCTGGCCCTGTGCGTTGCCCAAAAAAGAACAGGCGGGCAGCATCCTTTGCGGCATGCTGTCCGCCTGTTGGCGTATGCGCTTCAGCCCTTGATGGCGCCGACCATCACGCCCTTGACGAAGTACTTCTGCACGAAGGGGTACATGCAGATCACCGGCAGGCTGGAGACGATGATGATGGCGTACTTCATGGTTTCCGCGGCCATCATCTTCTCGTACAGGCCCGTACCGTCGCCGGAGGCCAGCTCCTGGTTCTGCAAAAGGATCTCCCGCAGAATCACCTGCAGGGGGTAGAGCCTGCGGTCCTTGAGGTAGATCAGGGCGTTGAAGTACTCGTTCCAGTGCGCCACGGCGTAGAACAGCGTCATCACAGCGATGATGGCCCCGGACAAGGGCAGCACCACGTAGAACAGCGTCTGCAGGTCGGAGCAGCCGTCCAGGTTGGCGGCCTCCTTCAGCTCGCCGGGGATGCTGGACTGGAAGAAGTTCTTCATCACCAGCATGTTGTAGGTGGTGATGCCCGTGGGCAGGATCATGGCCCAGATGGTGTTGTACAGCCCCAGGGAGCGCACCAGCAGGTAGGTGGGGATCAGGCCGCCGGAGAACAGCATGGTGAAGGACGCCACGAAGGTCAGGGGCTTGCGCCAGGGGGTCTCCTTGCAGCTGAGGGGGTAGGCCATCATGGTGGTCAGGATCAGGTTGACGATGGTGCCCAGGATGGTGTACAGGAAGGTGTTGCCGTAGCCCATCCAGATGTCGGACTCGGCAATGACCATGGCGTAGGACTCGAAGGAGATGTTCCTGGGCCAGAAGATCACCTTGCCCAGCAGCACGTCCTCGGGCTTGGAGAAGGAGGCGATGACGGTAAAGTACAGCGGGTAGGCCACCACGAGCATCAGCAGGAGGCCGATGGTCACCACCACGGCCTGAAAGATCCTGTCGCCCCGGGTCTCCCGCACCTTATTGGAGGGATGACGCCTTTTCATGGCTGATACCATTCTCAATCACCTCACCACAAGCTCTCTTCGGTCACGCGGCGGCAGATGGTGTTGGCCGCAACGATCAGGATCAGGTTGATCACGGAGTTCATCAGGCCCACGGCGGTGGCGTAGCTGTAATCGCCGCCCTTGATGCCGTTTTTGTACACCAGGGTGGAGATGATCTCGCTGGTGCCGATGTTCAGGTCGTTCTGCATCAGCAGCGCCTTTTCAAAGCCGATGCTCATCAGCTGGCCCACGCGCAGGATCAGCATGGTGATGACGGTGGGCAGGATGCAGGGCAGGGACACGTGGCGAATCTTCTGCATACGGGATGCGCCGTCGATGGTGGCCGCCTCATACAGGGCCGTATCCACACCGGCCAGGGCGGCGATATAGATAATGGAATTCCAGCCCATGTTCTGCCAGACGTTGGAGAGGACATACAGCGGGCGGAAGTAGGTATCGGACTCCATGAAGCCGATGGCGTTGAAGCCAAGGGCTTGCAGGATGATGTTGAACACGCCGTACTTCTGGTCGCAGAAGAGCTTGAGCATGCTCACCACCACCACGATGGACAGGAAGTAGGGAACATAGGTGATATTCTGCAGGAGCTTGCGGAAGCGGAGGCTGTTGATCTCGTTGAGCATCAGGGCCAGCAGGATGGGCGCGGGGAAGCCGATGGCCAGGCATCCCAGGTTCAGCGCCAGGGTGTTCCAGATGGTGCTGCCGGCATAGTAGGAGGAGAAGAATCGCTGGAACTGCTTGAGCAGGGGCGTGGCCCAGGGGCTGCCCCAGATGCCCTTGGTCACCTTGTAGTTCTTGAAGGCAATCTGCACGCCGAACATGGGGACGTAGCAGAAGATGATGTACCAGATCACGGGAATCAGCAGCAGCGCCAGCAGCTGCCAGTGCGGCGCAATGCGCTTGCGGAAGTATTCCCCCGCGCCGCGCCGGTTTTCTCTTGCGTTGGCAGTCAAAAGTAAGTCCCCCTTTTCTCGGCAGCGTCAGGCATGCTGTGCGTGCGCCGGATGAATGAAAAGCGGGGAGAGGATTCCTCCCCTCCCCGGGAATCAGGTGCGATCAATAGGAATCCAGGACGGCCTGATAGATGCTGACCATTTCGTCCACACCGATGGAGGACAGCTTGCTGCAGTAGGCGTCCCACTCGTCAAAGGACATTTCGCCGCGGATCAGCTTGGCGGCGGTGGACTTGACGTAGGTGTTGATGTCATTGAGCAGAATCTGCAGGCGCTCGTTGGTCTCGGAGTCCAGCAGAGGCTCGGCGTAGAGGGTGTAGTTCATGTAGGGATCCAGGGCTTCCTGGGCGGCCAGGGTGGCCTCGGAGGTCACGGCGGCGCAGTTGTGGACGTTCATGTACTGGGGGGAGCCGCCGCCGGGCCAGATGGTGAACTGGGCGATGGTGGGGCCGGAGCCGTTGGGGTTGTTCAGGATGCCGTCCACGTAGACGGGATAGCCGTCCTCGTCCCGGGTCCAGGTCTTGCCCTCAATGCCGTAGCGCATCAGGTAGGAGCCCTCGGCGCTGAACAGGTAGTCGATCCAGCGGATGGCCGCCTCGGGATACTTGCAGGCGCTGGTGATGGCGAAGGTACCCATGTCGCGGGCGATGGCGCCGTGGCTGACATAGATGGTATCGCTGGCGCCGGAGAAGGGCGCGATGCCCACGTAGTTGGTGGAGTCGAAGGAGTCGTCAGCCTGGCAGAAGAACATGCCCAGCATCTGGCCGCTCATCTTGGCGTTGTAGGTGGCGCTCTCCTGGGTGAAGATTTCGGGATCCAGCAGGCCCTCGGCATAGAGCGTGTTGGACCACTGCAGCAGGGCCTTGAACTCGTCGCTGTCCAGCCAGGAGGTCAGGGTGGCGCCGTCCTCGGACAGGTTCATGCGCTGGCCGAACTGGTACTGCAGGCCGAACATGCCGGCGGTGCGGGTGAGCCAGTTGTCCAGGCTCCAGGCGCTCAGGGGGATCTCGTCCGCCTCGCCGTTGCCGTTGGCGTCGTAGCCCTTGAAGGCCACCAGCACGTCATGGAGCTCGTCCAGGGTGGTGGGAACCTCCAGGTTCAGGGCCTCCAGCCAGGCCTTGTTGCACCAGATCTTGTCCGTCAGGGCGGCGGGCACCTCGATGACGGCAGCCAGGGCGTAGATGTGGCCGTCGGGGGCGGTGATGCGGGCCGCGATCTCAGGATACTTCTCCATCAGCGCGGTGTAGTTGGGCGCGTGCTGGGCCAGCAGATCCTCCAGGGGGATCAGCACGCCCTCCTCGCCGTAACGGACGATCTCCGTGTTGGACAGGGCGGGGGCCACCAGCATGTCCGCATATTCGCCGCTGGCGAACATCAGGGCTTTGGACTCATCGTAGCCCTGGGCGGGAGCGGTCTGGAAATCCAGGGTGATGCCGGTCATCTTCTGGTACTCGATGAAGAAATCCATCGTGGACCAGTCGGCGTGGATGGCGCCCTGCTTGCCAAAGACAGACAGGGTGATGTTCTCATTGACGATGGGCAGTTCGCCCTCGGTGTTGAGAACAGCGGCACTCTCCGCCAGGCCGCATGCGGGAATCAGCATGGCGAACACCAGCGCGAGGCACAAGAGCTTTTTCATACCATTCGTCTCCTTTCACTGAGCACAGTGTGCTGTTACCTGATGGCATCATCATAGCACATACACACGAATTTATCAAGGGCTTTTTTCAATTTTCATGGTTTTCTGTGCCAATTTGTTTGGTTTCAGCGCTTCTGAACGCGGGGAATGTACACATTTCGCAACGCTTGCCGGGATTTTCCGGCTCCGGAGAAGGAAAATTTACCGTGAAGAACGCCTTAATTTCCTATAAATATAAGCAAATCAAAGGATCAATACCGGCCTTGTCAAGCGCGGCGTTTGTTGCTATAATGATGTACACATCAATGTACTTTTGGTGTAGGAAGGTTCCCGGGCACCGGGAAAGGAGGGTATCTGCTTGAAGCACATCTATCTGAACCTGAAGCGTTTTGACATAACGCCTGCCCGCGGCGGGGTGAACCGCCTGGCGCCCATGGCGGCGTGGGGGGAGACCATCGTCCGGGGGGTGGAAGCGCGGCTGCGCAGCTGGCCGGAGGCCGAGTACGTCATGTATCTGCCCGAGGCCCACCTGCTGGGCGCGGCCGCCGCCCGCACCCCCGGCAGCCCTGTGAAGCTGGGCAGCCAGGGCGTTTACCGCCAGGATACCGCCGTGGGCGGAGGCTTCGGCGCCTTCACCACCAACCGCACCGCCAACGCTGTGCGGGAAATGGGCTGCGACAGCACCCTCATCGGCCACTGCGAGGAGCGCGGCGACAAGCTGGGCGTGCTGGCCGAGGGCGGCGTCACGGGCGAGGCGGCAGCCGCAGCCGTCAACCGCCTGCTGAACCAGGAGATCCGCGCCGCCCAGGCCGCGGGGCTCGGCGTGCTGTACTGCATCGGCGAAAGGAGCGAGGAGCAGGCTCGCTGGCAGGAGGTGTTGGGCGCGCAGCTGGACATGGGTCTGGCGGGGGTGGACAGGAGCCGCGTGGTCATCGCCTACGAGCCCGTCTGGTCCATCGGCCCGGGCAAGACCCCGGCGGACAGGCCCTACATTGAGAAGATCGCCCGCTTTGTCAAGGAGCGCACTGGCGGCATGGACGTGGTCTACGGCGGCGGGCTCAAGCAGGATAACGCCGCCATGCTGGCCTCCATCCCGGAGATCGACGGCGGGCTGATCGCCCTGACCCGCTTCCAGGGGGAGATCGGCTTCTACCCCGAGGAATACCTGGACATTATCCGCCGCTATTTGGGAAAGGAAGGAACGCAGCATGAAGCTTGACTTTGAATACGGCCACGGCCTGATGAGCGCCGAGCTGCCCGACAGCACGGACGTGTTTATCCCCGGGGAAACCGTCCCCGATCCGCCCTGCCTGCCCCGGGACTGGGACAGCCTCTACAATGCCACCCTGGAGAGCATCCGCCACCCCATCGGCATGGAGCCCCTGGCGGAGCTGGCGAAGGGCAAAAGAACCGCGGTGATCGTCATCCCGGACATCGTAAAGGGCGGCAACCAGCCCACCAGCCACCGCAAGGTGTCCATCCGCGCCTGCCTGGATGAGCTGTACGCAGCCGGCATCCGGAAGGAAAACATCCTCCTGCTGTTCTCCAATGGCCTGCATCCCCGGGCCACCGTGCCGGAAATGAAAACCATGCTGGGCGAGCTGTTCGACGAGTTCTACCCCACCGGGCAGATCACCAGCCATGACAGCGAGGATGCGGAGCACATGGTGGATCTTGGCAATACCGACCAGGGCGACCATGTGCAGATGAACAAGTACGTCTATGACGCGGACGTCGCCATCCTCATCGGCCATACCCAGGGCAACCCCTACGGCGGCTATTCCGGCGGGTACAAGCACTGCGCCACGGGCATCAGCCACTGGCGGAGCATCGCGGCCCACCACGTGCCCCAGGTGATGCACCGGGATGACTTTGTGCCGGTATCCACCACCAGCCTCATGCGGGACAAGTTTGACCGCCAGGGCATGCTGATGGAAGAAAAGATGGGGAAGAAGTTCTTCTGCTGCGACGCGGTGCTGGACACCAGGTCCCGGCAGATTGAGATCAACAGCGGCTGGGCGAAGGAAATGCAGCCCGTGGCCTGGAAAACCGCCGACAGGCGCACCTACGTCCACTGGGCGGAGAAGAAGTACGACGTGGTGGTGTTCGGCATGCCGAC
>JBJEUJ010000081.1:0-17136 GCA_051883775.1 Aristaeellaceae bacterium
TTGCGCAGGTGCAGGGGCGGCGTTAGCCCCTGCGCAGGTCTGGGCGGCAGCCCAGCGCAACACCAAAGCATAGTAAAAGGAAAAGAGAAAGCGTGAGTTTCCGAGCAGGCGACGCAGTTCGCCCGCGTTGGAAACGGCAGGTTCGCGCAACCCCTAAGGGAACGCCCTCTTCCAGCAGGCCATGCAGCCCGCCAGGGGACGGACCTCATCCGACCTCGCTGCGCCCGGCCACCTTCCCCAGGGGGGGGAAGGCCACCTCTGCATCCCCCGGAACACAGCAAAAGCGCGGCGCTCACCGTGATGATGAGCGCCGCGCCTTTTTGTCATTCAAGATGCCGGCCTGCGGATCAGCATCCCCTTCATGGATTCCGAGTTGTTGTGCTGCCGCCATACCAGCCGCTTTTCCTCCTCCGTGCAGCCGATGAGCAGCTTGATCTCCGAGTCCCGCTTCACAAGGTCCACCGTGACCATGACCGCATCCAGCCGCCTGGCCGGGTCGGAGCCGACCCACACGTCAATGCCCCCACCGTCCATGGCAGCGGTGTCCTGAAGGTAGCCGTAATCAAGGGGATAGATCATGTCCGGATAGCGGGGATGGGCCGTCCCCCTGGGCCGGTCGATCACCACGCGGCTGGACGCCAGCAGCCGGTCCAGCACCGCCCAGAAGCCCTCATCCCCAGGATGAAAGCCCGTCACAGCACCGGCTCCCCGCCGACAAATACCTGCTGGGCCTTCGCCTGAATGTCCCGCAGAGGATTGCCACGGAACACCGCAATGTCCGCATCCTTGCCCGCCTCCAGGGAGCCGACCCGCCCGTCAATGCCCGCCACCTTCGCGGGATTGATGGTGATGGCCCGCCAGGCCGCGTCCTCCGGCAGGCCCTCGCGGATGGCCAGGCCCGCGCACAGGGGCAGATAGTACAGGGGGATCACCGGCGCGTCGGTGATGATGCAGATTTCCATCCCCGCGTTGTACAGAATGCCCGGGGTGGCGAAGGACTTCTCCGCCAGCTCGATCTTCGTCTTGCTGCCCAGGGAGGGGCCCACCAGCAGCGGCTTGCCCGCCCGCTTCAGCTCCTCCACAATCAGGTGGCCCTCCGTCACATGATCCAGGGTGATGTTCACGTCAAACTCCCGGGCGATGCGCAGGGCGGTGAGGATGTCGTAGGCCTTGTGGGCGTGGGCCTTCAGGGGGATCTCCTTGCGAATCACCGGCAGCATGGCCTCCAGCTGAGGGTCGAAGGGCCGGGATTTGGCGGGATCCTTCTCCGCGGCGGCAATGTCCTCGGCGTACTTCTTCGTCCTGGCCAGCAGCTGGCGCAAAAGGCTCGCCACGCCCATGCGGGTGTAGGGCTCCTTGCGGCCGTTCTGGCCATAGGCGCCCTTGGGGTTCTCGCCAAAGGCAATCTTCATGGCCACGGGATCCTTGATGACCATATCGTCCACGCAGCGGCCGTGGAGCTTCAGCGCGGCGAAGGTGCCGCCCACCACGTTGGCGGAGCCGGGGCCGATGACCGCCGTGGTCACGCCGCCACGCAGCGCGTTGGTGAAGCCCTCGTCCATGGGGTTAATGCCGTCGATGCCCCGAATGGCGGGGGTCACGGGATTGGAGTACTCGTTGGTGTCGTTGCCCTCCCAGCGCTGGGCCTCCTCATGAACGCCCAGGTGGGTGTGCGCGTCGATCAGGCCGGGGGTGACCATGCAGCCCGCAGCGTCGTAAACAGGGCAGTCCGCAGGGGCGTCGATGGTTTCACCCACCGCCAGGATCTTCCCCTGGTCGATGAGCACCTGGCCGCAGGGAATATCCGCGCCGGTGACGGGCTTGACATAGCCGTTCTTGATCAGAAGCATGGGGGTAACTCCTTTCTCTTGCGTATAAACCCGCCCCGGAAGGGCGGGCGGATACCGTATGGATGGCTTCACCGGGTCATGTAGCTCTCGTCGCCCACATGCTCCAGCTCGTAGGGCGTGGCCTGGTAGACGAAGTAGTTCAGCCAGTTGGAATAGAGCAGGTTCGCCCCGGAGCGCCAGGTGCACAGGGGCTGGCGGGTATCGTCGTCGTCGGGGAAGTAGTTCTCCGGCACCTTCGGGTTCAGGCCCGCCCGCTTGTCCCGCAGGTACTCGCCCAGGAGGGTGTCCGCGTCATACTCGCTGTGGCCGGTGATGAACACCTGCCGCCCCCCGTGGGTGGACACGGCGTATACCCCCGCCACGTCGCTCTCGGCGAGAATCTTCAGCCGCGACTCGTCCAGAATGGCCTGGCGGTCCACCGTGGTGTAGCGGGAGTGGGGCACCATGAAGGTATCGTCAAAGCCCCGGAAGAGGATGCTGCCCTTATGGGTGACCCGGTGGCGGTACACACCGGAGAGCTTCTCGGGCAGGGGCTTTTTCGCGATGCCGTAGTGATAGTACAGCCCCGCCTGGGCTCCCCAGCAGATGTGGAAGGTGCTGGTGACGTGGGTCTTGCTCCACTCGAAGATCTCGCACAGCTCCTGCCAGTACTCCACCTCCTCAAAGGGCAGGCGTTCCACCGGCGCGCCGGTGATCACCATGCCGTCGAAGGTCTGCTCCTTCACCTGCTCAAAGGTCTTGTAGAAGGTCAGCATGTGCTCCTGGGAGATGTTGCGGCTCACATGGCTGGACACCATCAGCAGCTCCATCTCCACCTGCAGGGGCGTGTTGCCCAGGAGACGTGCCAGCTGGGTTTCCGTGGCAATCTTGGTGGGCATCAGGTTCAGCATGAGAATCCGCAGCGGGCGGATGTCCTGGGAGACGGCCCGCTCGTGGGTGATGACGAAAATATTCTCGCTCTTGAGCGTATCCGCCGCAGGCAGATAGCTGGGAATCTTGATTGGCATAGCTTCACCTCAGTCAGCGTCAGGGCTTTATTGCCTTTATACCATCGCGTCGCGCTTTTGTCAAGTCAGGACAGAATCCGCCGGGCGATCTCCACCGAGGCCCTGGCGTCCCGGGCATAGATGGCGCCGATGCCCCCGGCGTAGTCCTCCGTCACCACCGCGCCGCCCACCATCACCGTGGGAGGTTCGGGCAATGCGCGCAGGAGCCGGGTGGTCTTTTCCATGGCGGGAAGGGTGGTGGTCATCAGCGCGGACAGGCCCACCAGGCGGATATGCTCCCTCTGGGCCGTCTCCACAATGGTCTCCGGCGGCACGTCCCGCCCCAGGTCCGTCACCTCGTAGCCGTAGTTCTCCAGCACCGTGCGCACGATATTCTTGCCGATGTCATGGATGTCCCCCTGCACCGTGGCGATGACGATGCGGCCCTTCTTCACCGGCGCGCTGCCCTTGTCCGCCAGGCTCTGACGGATCACCTCGAACACGCTCTGTGCCGCCTGGGCCGCCGAGAGCAGCTGGGGCAGGAACGCCGCCCCCCGCTCGTAGTCCGCACCCACCCTGTCCAGGGCGGGAATCAGGCATTCCTCCACCAGTGAAAGCTCGCTCTGCTCCGCAAGGGCCGCCCTGGCCAGCCGGGCCGCGTCCGCCTTCAGCCCCCGCGCGATCGCCTCGCCCAGGGTCATCTCCGACGCGGGAGAAGCCTTCGCCGCCGGAGCCGCCTGGGCGAAGCGCTCCACGTACCCCCGGCAGGCGGGATCCTCCCCGCTCAGGGCCCGGAAGGCCGCCACCGCGTCCATGATCTCCTTCTGATTGGGGTTGACAATGGGCAGCGTCAGCCCCGCCTCCAGCGCCCGTAGCAGGAACGCCGTGGTGATCAGCAGCCTGTTGGGCAGGCCGAAGCTGATGTTGCTCACCCCCAGCACGGTGTTCAGCCCCAGTTCATGCCGCACGGTGCGCACCGCGGCGAGGGTCTGCTCCGCCTGCTCCTGCTGGGCGGAGACCGTCAGCGTCAGGCAGTCGATCCACACATCCTCCCGGGGAATGCCATACGCCTCCGCCGCCGCAAGAATCCGTCGGGCAATGGCCAATCGCTCCTCCGCCGTGGCGGGCAGGCCCTTCTCGTCCAGGGTCAGGCCCACCACCGCCGCGCCGTACTTCTTCACCAGCGGCAGCACCGCCGCCAGGGACTCCTCCTTGCCGCTTACGGAGTTCACCGCCGCCTTGCCGTTGTACACCCGCAGCCCCGCCTCCAGCGCCTCCGGGTCGGAGGAATCCAGCTGCAATGGCAGATCCACCGCCGCCTGCAGGCGCTTCACCACCCGGGGCAGCATGGTTTTTTCGTCCACCCCGGGATAGCCCACGTTCACGTCCAGGATCTCCGCGCCCGCGTCCTGCTGCTGCACCGCCACGTCCACAATGTAGTCCAGGTCGTTCTCCAGCAGCGCCTGCTGGAAGCGCTTCTTGCCCGTGGGGTTGATGCGCTCGCCGATGACATGCACGCCCTTGAGGCTCAGGGGCGTGGTGGGCGTGCAGACGAAGCTCACCGCGTCAAAGCTGCGCTTGCCGGGCTTCATGCCCCGGACGGCCCCGCGCAGCGCGCGGATATACTCCGGGTCGGTGCCGCAGCAGCCGCCCACCATGGAAGCGCCCGCATCCACCAGGGCCGTCATGGCCCGGGCGAATTCCTCCGGCGACAGGTCGTAGTGGCCGTCCACCGGATCGGGCAGGCCCGCGTTGGGCTTGGCGATCACCGGCAGGCGGGTGGCGGCGCACATTTCCCGCACCATGGGCAGCAGCTGCACCGGCCCCAGGGAGCAGTTCACCCCCACCGCGTCCGCCCCCAGGCCCTCCAGCGTCCGGGCCATGGAGGCCACCGTGCAGCCCGTGAAGGTGCGCCCCCGCTCCTCAAAGCTCATGGTCACCAGGGCGGGCAGGCGGGTGTTTTCCTTCACCGCCAGCAGCGCGGCCTTGGCCTCGTACAGGTCGGTCATGGTCTCGATGGCCGCCAGGTCAGCCCCGGCCTCCGCCCCGGCCACGGCGATCTCCCGGAAGATGTCCACCGCTTCCTCAAACGTCAGCGAGCCCATGGGCTCCAGCAGCGTGCCGATGGGCCCCATATCCAGCCCCACCAGGCAATCTGTGCCCGCCGCGGCCCTTTTCGCGGCGGCCACGGCGGCATGCACCACCTCCGCCACGGTGTGGCCCGTGCCCGCCAGCTTCAGCCGGTTGGCCCCGAAGGTGTTGGCATAGACGATACGGCTCCCCGCGTCCATGTACTGCCGGTGGATGCCCTCCAGCAGCTCCGGCCGCGTCAGCGCCACCAGCTCCGGCAGATCCCCCGGCCTCAGGCCGCTTTTATGCAGCATGGTGCCCATGGCTCCGTCCAGCAGGACAATCTGCTCCTGATCAAACACCACAGCGTTTTCCTCCTTTGCGCAGGGCGCAGGTTTTGTTCATCATGCAATAGGCGCAGCCCCGGATGCGGGCCATTTGCGGCCTGTCCGCCAGGCCGATGATGGCGGTGACGGTTTTCTGCGGGTTCATCAGGCAGGTGTCCGTCAGCGACACCCCCAGTCGCCGGGGCAGATCAAGGGCCGCGCACAGGGGCCTTTGCACATCCAGCGGCAGATCCCCGTACCCCGGGCTGAAGCGGTCGGTCAGGTACAGCCCCGGCAGGCGGGACGCAATCTCCTTCTCCGCCGCGTCGCACCCGGCCTCCACCAGCGCGCTGCCGCAGGCGTCCAGCATCACCGCCCGGGCCATGTCCCGCGCCTGGGCTTCGCGCATCAGCCGGTCAAACTCCGCCCCCAGGGTGCAGCCCATCAGCACTGCCTGCCGGCAGTCCGCCAGCATCCGCCGGGCCAGGCTCCCGGGCAGCAGCACCTCTGTCCCCTGCAGGCCCAGGGGCTCCTCCGCCAGGGCAAAGGTCCGCCACGTCCAGCGGGGGGTGATGCGCGCCTCCAGCTCCTTCGCTGCCTCCGCCATGGCCCGGCGCAGGCTCCCGTCCGCATCGCCCGCGCCCAGATAGCGCAGGGCCTCCTCCACGTCGATGGTCACAGGCACACCTCCAGCAGGTACAGCACCGCCAGGTGCGCCGGGTACAGCGCATACCCCGCCCAGGCAGGCAGGCGGATGCTCCGTTTGAAGCGCACCAGCATCAGCGGCAGGGCCAGAATGGCCCAGGCCTGGAGCCGCGTCCAGGGCGAAAGCACCGGCGACAGCAGGTCGGGCAGGACAATCCGCCAGCCGAAAAGCTGGCTGATGGTGATGGACGCGCTGCCCCAGTACATGCAGAAGGCCACCATCACCGCCGCGATGCCCGGGCGGGAATCCCGCACGGCATAGAGCAGCCACACCAGCATAACCCCCCGCCAGCCGTAATCACACCCCAGCCTGCTGGCCAGGATCAGCAGCAGCGGCGGCGCCCACAGGTGACTGAAGGCCTTTTTCTCCCGGATGGCCCACAGCCCGCACAGGGCCAGCAGCAGCGTCAGAAAGATATTCGGCTCCCGCCAGGTATGGTTCAGGGCCAGCACATACAACGGCTGGGATACCAGCCCCACCGCCAGCACCCGCAGCAGGTATTTCGGCACGCTGCGCGTGTGGCAGAAGCCCACCACCATGCACCAGCAGTATACCGGAAAGGCCGCGCGGCCCAGCATGCGCAGCTCCATCACGCCGGGGAAGAGCATCTTGCCCGCATGGTCGGCAAACATCAGCGCCAGCGCCAGTACCTTCAGCGTGCCCGTGGCGGTGTTGCCCGCGATGGCTTTATCCTCACGCATGGATTTCCTCCCGAATCAGTAGGATTATGTCATTATAGCACAGCCCGGGCCGGGAAGCAAATGCCTGGCGCCCCTGTGGCGGGCCCTGCGGAAAAAGACACAAAAAAAGAGCAGCGGACGGGCCATGCGCGGCGTCCGTCCGCCGGGGAAACGGTCAGTTCTTCTCATGGGGCGCGCAGCCCATCAGCGCCTTGTAGGCCCGGTAGAAGGTGGAATAGTCCTTGAAGCCGGCGTTGGTGGCAGCAAGGGTGGCGGGATAGCCCTCCCCCATCAGGTGCCGGGCCAGAACCACCCGCTGGCTGCGGATATAGTCCCGCACGCTCATGCCCATCGCCGTCTGGAAGTCCCGGTTCAGCGTATTGCGGGAGACGAAGAAGAGCCTGGCCACCTGTTCGACGGAAATGGGCTCGGAAAGGTTCCCGTTGATCCAGTAGACCACCTCGGCGATCCGGCCCTTCAGCTTGTCCGGATGGTTCCTGGCCTCCAGGGAAAGCGTGCCTGCCCGGACAGGCTTGTGCAGCAGCAGATGGAACAGCAGCGACTCCGTCAGCACGGGAAGCTGCTCAGCCTTCTGCTGCTGGGTCAGCCATGTGCAGCGCAGGAAATTGTCCATCAGCGGGCGGATGCCGTTGTCCGGCGGCAGCATGTACAGGGGCATGTCCTGGCCGAGGCGCTCGTCCACCATGCCCAGCAGCTGCTGCAGCTTCTGCTCCCGGAAGGACATGGGCTCAAAGTGAAAGGTATACCGGTCATAGGGAGCCGTGGAGAGGGTTTTGCAGCCATGCTCCACGCCCGGGTGGATGAACAGCAGCGAATGGGGCGAGAGCCTGACCTGCTGACCGCGGTAGGAGTATACCACGTCGCCCTTGAGAAAGTAGTAGAACTCATAGGCCGTATGCACATGCATCAGGTATTCCTGGCTCTGATAGCTGGTCATCTTGTGATACAAAGCCGCGCCCTGCGCCTTGAATTCAGATTCCATCGCTCTGTCATCTCCTTTCATCCGCCGCCTTGTTCATGATCCCCAATCCAATATATCACCATTTTTTATCCAGGTCAATTCCTTCCCATAACGCAATCTCTTTATGACCTTGCGCAATGTACATCCGTGTGCGCATTGGTATAATTTGAATTACATAGGTCCGATTGCGACATTGTTTTATCATACCTTTCCAAAAAAAGAGGCTCATTCTGCCGCAATATCGCATTTTACGGACAAACGGCAAAATATGAATACAGGAGGGCCCGGACGATATGATGAACGTTATCTTCTACTTTTCTGACCAGCAGCGCTGGGACACCATGGGCTGCTACGGTCAGCGGCTGCCGGTAACGCCCGTGCTGGATCAGCTGGCCGGCGAGGGCGCCCTGTTCGAGAATGCCTTCACCTGCCAGCCGGTGTGCGGCCCCGCCCGGGCCTGCCTGCAGTCCGGCATGTACGCCACGGAGGTGGGCTGCCACAAGAACCACCGCATCCTGCCCATCGGCATGGACACCCTGGCCCGCCGCCTGCATGCCGCCGGGTACGAAACGGCCTACATCGGCAAGTGGCACCTGGCCAGCAACCAGGAGCGCTCCTACCGCACCGAGGCCGTGCCCCCGGAGCGCCGCGGCGGCTACGACTACTGGATGGCCGCCGACGCGCTGGAGGCCACCTCCCACGGCTACAACGGCTATGTGTTCGACGGGGACATGCAGCGCCATGACTTTGTTGGCCACCGGGTGGACTGCATCAACGCCTTCGCCGTGGACTACCTGCACCAGTATGCCCGGCGCGGGGGGGACAAGCCCTTCTTCCTCTTTATATCCCAGCTGGATCCGCACCATCAGAACGATCACAACCGCTACGAGGGCCCGGACGGCAGCAAGCGGCGGTTCGCGGACTACGACGTGCCTGCGGATCTGCAGGGCACCCAGGGCGACTGGCGGGAGAACTACCCGGACTACCTGGGCCAGTGCAACCTGCTGGATCAGAACGTGGGCAAGCTGATGGATACCCTGGACGCCCTGGGTCTGAAGGACAATACCGTCCTGTTCTACACCAGCGACCATGGCAGCCACTTCCGCACCCGCAACGAGGAGTACAAGCGCTCCTGCGAGGACGGCTGCCTGCATGTGCCGCTGATCGCCTGGGGCGGCCCGTTCCAGGGCAAGGGGCGGGTGAAGGAGCTGGTCAGCCTGATCGACCTGCCTCCCACCATCCTGGACGTGGCCGGGGCGGAGATTCCCGCGCAGTACCAGGGCCGCTCGCTGAAGGGGCTGGTCACAGGAAGCGAGCCCGACTGGCCTGATGCGGTCTATGCCCAGATCAGCGAGGCGCAGACCGCCCGCACCGTGCGCACCCGCGACTACAAGTACTGCGTCGCCGCGCCGGAGTTTGACATGGAGCAGCCCTTCTCCGACGTGTATGTGGAGGAGAAGCTCTACGACCTGGTGAACGACCCAGCCGAGCGCGTCAACCTGGTGAAGGATCCGCGCTACGAGGACGTACGGGCGGATATGCGCGTCCGGCTCTGCGATTTCCTGGCGCAGGCCCATGAACCCCCGGCCCGGATTCTTCCGGCGCCCTGAGCAGCCAAAGGAGGGATGCAATGTGACCACGGTCGTCAACAAGCCTTCAAGACTCCAGCACGCCATCCGCTTCCTCAAGCGCGACCTGAAGCGGCACTGGTGCATTTACCTGATGTTTGTGCCGGTGCTGGTGTACCTGATTCTGTTCCACTACATGCCCCTGTACGGCGCGCAGATCGCCTTCAAGGACTACTCCCCCGCCCGGGGCATCGAGGGCAGCAAGTGGGTGGGGCTGAAGCACTTCAAGTCCTTCTTCAACGGCGTGTACTTCACGCGCCTGCTGCGCAACACCCTCCTGCTGAGCCTGTACCAGCTGGCCTTCGGCTTCCCCGCCCCCATCATTCTGGCCCTGATGATGAACGAGGTCCGCTGCAAGCCCCTCAAGCGCACCATCCAGACCATCACCTATCTGCCCTACTTCATATCGCTGATGGTCGTGTGCAACCTGATTATCAACTTCTGCAGCATCAACGGCCTGTTCAACGACCTGATCGCCCTGTTCGGCGGAACAAGGGTCAGCCTGCTATTGGACAGCAGGTACTACCGCACCATCCACGTGGCCAGCGGCGTGTGGCAGAACATGGGCTGGAACTCCATCGTGTACATGGCGGCGCTGTCCTCCATCGACCAGGAGCTGTACGAGGCCGCGGTGATCGACGGCGCCAACCGCTGGAAGCAGACCCTGCACGTCACCCTGCCCGGCCTGGCCCCCACCATCGTCATCATGCTCATCATGCGCATGGGCCAGATCATGAACGTGGGCTTTGAGAAGGTGATCCTGCTGTACAACAACGCCACCTACGAGACCGCCGACGTGATTTCCTCCTTCGTCTACCGCAAGGGCCTGCAGGAATCCAACTACAGCTACTCCGCCGCCGTGGGCCTGTTCAACTCCGTGGTGAACACCGCCCTGCTGGTGGGCGCGAACACGCTCAGCCGCAGGCTCAACGAAACCAGCCTGTTCTGATGGGAGGGTGAGAGAGATGGCCATGAGACGAACCCGGGGCGAAAAGGTTTATTCCGTATTCAACATTGTCTTTCTTCTGCTGATCTGCTTTATCACCATTTACCCGATTCTCTACGTGATCTTCGCCTCCATCAGCGATCCCGTTCGGCTGATCCAGGCCAAGGGCATCCTGTGGTATCCGCTGGGCTTCACCACCACGGCCTACCGCATGGTGCTGCAGAACCGCTCGATCCTCACCGGCTACGGCAACACGCTGTTCCTGCTGGTGGTGGGCACCGCGCTGAACGTGGCCATCACCGCCCTGGCCGCCTATGTGCTTTCCCGGGAGGGCTACTTCCTCAAGCGCTTCTTCAACCTGCTGGTGGTGGTCACCATGCTCTTCAGCGGCGGCCTGATTCCCTTCTACATCACCGTGCAGCGCCTGCACCTGCTGGACACCCGCTGGTCGCTGATCCTGCCCACGCTGCTGAGCACCTACAACCTGATGATCATGCGCACCTCCTTCGCCGCCATCCCCGTGAGCCTGGAGGAAAGCGCCAAGCTGGACGGCGCCAACGACTTTGTGGTTCTGACGCGGATCATCCTGCCCCTGTCCAAGGCGGTCATCGCGGTGATGGTGCTGTTCTACGGCGTGGCCCACTGGAACGGCTGGTTCAACGCCGCCATCTTCCTGCGCGACAGAGGCAAGTATCCCCTGCAGCTGATCCTGCGCGAGATCCTGATCTCCAACGATACCAGCGCCATGGCCAACGACCTGGGCGCCAGCGACCAGGAGATGATCGCCGAGAACATCAAGTACGCCACCATCGTCGTGGCCACGCTGCCGATCATGTGTGTGTATCCTTTTGTGCAGAAATACTTCGTGACCGGCGTGATGGTCGGTTCCGTGAAGGGATGATGGTATGAACGTTCTGGTCATTTTCTCCGATCAGCAGCACAAGTACGCCCTGGGCTGCGTTGACCCGCAGTTCATCACGCCGAACCTGGACGCCCTGGCCGCAGACGGCGTGCTCTTCCGCAACGGCTACTCCAACAACCCCGTGTGCGGCCCCTTCCGCGGCTGCCTGATGACCGGCCAGTACACCAGCCACAACCGGGTCTACGACAACTGCTGGCCCCTGCCCCAGGGCGTTCCCACCATCGCCGGCGCCATGCGCGGCGCGGGGTACGAGACCTCCTACGTGGGCAAGTGGCACCTGGGCGGCAACGGCAGCGGGCCGATCCCGGAGGACATCCGCGGCGGCTTCCAGCATTTCATCGGCTACCAGTGCTACAACGGCTTCGACCCCCGGCCCCCCTTCAACAACCGGGTCAGCTTCTTTGACGAGGAGAACCGGGAGCACGTCTACAACGCCCACCGCACCGATGTGACCACCGACCTGGCCATCGAGCGGCTCCGGGCCGTGGCGGGCGGGGACAAGCCCTTCTTCATGATGGTCAGCTACCAGGCCCCCCACTACCCCGAGCAGCCCAGCGACCAGTACGCCCAGCTGTACCAGAACACCGTCTTTGCCGATCAGCCCGGCGACGAGCCCATCGACCCCTACACCCCCACCTTCAGCCCTTACAGCCCCCGGCCCTTTGACGGCTGCCCGGACTATCAGCGCTACGGCGGAAACATGGTCATGTACCGCAGGCTCTACGCGGGGCTGGTCAGCCAGGTGGACGCGGGCGTGGGCCGCATCGTGGCGACGCTCAAGGAGCTTGGCTGCTACGACGACACGCTGATCGTCTACACCTCCGACCACGGTGACATGCAGGGCAGCCACGGGCTGAAGAACAAGTGCTACCCCCACGAGAAGTCCGCGGGCGTGCCCTTCATCGCCCGTGTGCCCGGCGGCGCGAAGGGCCTGGTGTCCGACGAGCTGGTCAGCGGCGTGGACATCTTCCCCACCGCCCTGGAGGCCGCGGGCGCGCCGAGGATCGAAGGCCTGGACGGTCAGAGCTTCCTGGGCTACCTGCAAAAGGGCACGGGCAATGTCAACGACTACATCATCAGCGAGTACGTGCTGGGCAAGCAGCCCTGGCGGATGATCCGCACGCCCCGCTACAAGCTGACGGTCACCATGGCGGATTACAGCCCCCTGAGCCTGTTCGACATGCAGGCCGACCCCTACGAGCTGACCGACCTGAAGGATGAGGCGGGCATGGCCCCCGTCATTGCGGAGCTGACCGCCACCCTCAAGGCCCACACCGAAACGGTGGGCAGCACCGCCGCCACCCCCGAGCAGCAGGCCCTGTGGTATCCCCAGCGGCCGTCGCTGACGGGCAACTCCTGATCCTTGGCGCAGATGCGCCGATGATAATTCTTTTTTTGAGGAGGGTCCCTATGAAACGCGTTCTGGCTTCCCTGGTGGCAGCGCTCGTGCTGCTGACCCCTCTTGCGGGCTGCCTGGCAGAAGTGAGCCTGCCTCTGGTCACTGAGCCCACCACGCTCACCTGCTTCATGGAAACTGACGTGAAGTGGTCCGCCACGCGCAACAGTGTGGCCGAGGTCAGCTCCTATCAGGAGATCATGAACAAGACCGGCGTCACGGTGCAGTTCGATCACCCCGCCGCCGGCCAGACCAACGAGCAGTTCAACCTGATGGTCGCCTCCAACATCCTGCCCGACATGATCTACTACAACTGGGCAGGCGTCACCGGCGGCCCCGCCAAGTACATTGAGGACGGCGTGATCCTGCCCCTGAATGAGTACCTGGAAAAGTGGGCCCCCAACTTCATGGCCTACATGGAGAAGTATCCCGACGTGCGCAAGCAGAGCGTGCTGGACGACGGCACCTTCTACATGTTCCCCATGCTGCGCATTGACGAGGAAAGCGGCGCGGGCACCTGGTTCAAGACCATGGGCTTCATGATCCGCCAGGACTGGCTGGACAAGCTGGGCCTGTCCATGCCCACCACCAAGGACGAGCTGCATGACGTGCTGGTTGCCTTCCGCGACGGCGACCCCAACGGCAACGGCGAGAAGGACGAAATCCCCTACGCCTCCGTCAAGGAAGCAGGCTACAACATCGAGCCCTTCGCCGGCATGTTCGGCGTGGTCAACGGCTTCTACCTGGATGGCAGCGAGGTCAAGTACGGCCCCATCCAGCCCGCCTTCAAGGAGTACCTGCAGACCATGCGCGACTGGTATGCCGAGGGCCTGATCGACCCCGAGTACGCCATGACCGACGGCTCCTCCCTGACCGCCAAGATCACCACCGATACCGTGGGCCTGACCTATTACCTGCTGGCCGGCGGCATGGGCACCTGGAGCAACATGATGGCTGATTCCGACTTCGACCTGCAGGCCATGCCCTGGCCTTCCCTGACCGCTGACTCCAAGCCCTACACCACCGTGGGCGAGTATGCCAAGGTGGTCACCGGCGTTGGCGTGGCCATCACCCCCACCGCCATCAAGGACGGCACCCTGGAGGCTGCCATCAAGTTCCGCGACTACTTCTACAGCCCCGAGGGCGTGCTGGACTCCAACTTCGGCATTGAGGGCGAGAGCTACACCATGGTGGACGGCGAGCCCATCTTCACCGACGCCGTGCTGCACAACGACAAGGGCCTGACCACCACCCAGGCGCTGTCCCAGTACGTGCTGTCCGCCTCCAACGACGCCATGGTCAAGAGCGCCAAGTACTTCAAGCAGGTCACCCTGATGCTGGACAACCAGAAGGCCTCCCAGCCCGTGTGGAACCAGGCTGCCCTGGATCTGCTGATGCCCAACATCTCCCTGACCTCCGACGAGAGCTCCCTGGTGGCCTCCTCCATGAGCGAGATCTCCACCTACGCCGACGAGATGATCATGAAGTTCATCCTGGGCCAGGAGTCCCTGGACAACTTCGACACCTTCGTCAGGAACATCGAGAACATGGGCATTGCCGACGTGCTGGCGTGCGAGCAGGCTGCCTATGACCGTTACCAAGCCCGCTGAGTTGTCAAGCAGCATCCCCGGGGGCGCGGCTTCAGGCCGCGCCTCCTTTTTGCCCCTGCGGGCAGCAGAAAAGCGCCGGTCAGGTTTTTCGCCTGACCGGCGCTTTGGCTTATGCCTTTCCTTTGTCCTTCTCCAGCGGCAGCTCGAACCAGAAGGTGGTGCCGCCCTCGCCGCTGTCCACGCCGTAGGGCGCGCCGTGCTGCTCCAGGATGCTCCGCACGATGCTCAGCCCCAGCCCGCTGCCGATGACCGCCCGCTTGTGGCTCTCCTGGGTGCGGTAGTAGCGGTTCCAGATCAGGGGCAGCTCCTCCGGGGCAATGCCCTTGCCCGTGTCGCTGATGGCCAGGCGCACCCGGCCGTCCCTCCGGGTCTGGGTCAGGGTAACGGTTTTGTCCTTGCCCGTGTAGGTCAGCGCGTTGCCCAGCAGGTTGTACACCACCTGGCCGATGCGCATTTCGTCCGCCACGACGGTCAGCTCCTCCTCCGGCGCAAAGCGGATGACGTAGCCATCCTTCTCCGTCAGCTTGCCCACCCGGTTCACAATGGCCCGGACGGTGTCCGTCAGGCACATGGGCTGAGGATTCATGGCCAGGGCCCCGGTCTGCAGGCGGCTGAAGTCCAGGATCTCATTGACCAGGGTGGACAGCCGGGCCGTCTCGTCGATGATGATCTGCATGTTCTCCGGCGTGTTCTCGCTGGGAATGTCCCGCATGGCCTCCGCATAGCCGCCGATCATGGTCAGGGGGGTGCGCAGGTCATGGCTGATGTTGGCGATCAGCTCGTGCTGGAGATGCTCCACCTGGCTCAGCTCCTGGGCGGCGTGGGTCAGGGTGGTGTTCAGCTCGTCAATCTCCCGGTAGCTGCGGCGGATGCGCGGCGGCGTGTAGCGCCCCTGGGACAGCGCCCGGGCAGCCTGGCTGGTGAGCACCAGCGGCTCGGATACCCGGTGGGAAATCAGCGCCGCCAGGCCGATGGCCCCCAGCAGCACCAGGGCCGTAATCATCAGCAGCTGGGAGCGCAGGGTGGACACGGTGGCCGTCAGAGGGGTGATCTGGGTGTTGAGCAGGAGGTAGCATTTCATGCCGCTGGACAGCTGCACCAGGCGCGCGCAGAGCAGATTCTGCGCCTGGCTGTTGTCCACCTGGGGCACGGGGCCGAGGAACTTGCGGGCATTGTAGCGGTCGTTGCGGTAGGGCTGGACGTTGAAGCGCTCCAGCAGCACGGTGCCGTCCTCGGGGATCATGTCGCACCACCAGGCCAGATCCCGGCTGGACATGCGGTGGATCAGGCAGAAGCGGATGTCGTCGCTGGAATAGACGGTCTGGAACTTTTCGTCCAGCAGGAGGATGCACACATCGTGCTGGGTGGACAGGCGATCCGCCAGGATGGGCAGATCCTCATTGTCAATGTTGGACACCAGCGCGTCCGATACGCTGGACACCTGCCGCTCCTTGTAGAAGCGGTAGAAGTCGTCCAGCCACACAATCTGGAACAGCCACAAAAGCCCGATCACAAACGCCACAAAAAGCACCAGGTACAGCATAACGCGGTTCCTGATGCCGCCCGGGCTCCGGGGTCTGCGCGCCGGGGCTTTAATCCTTTTCAAAGCGGTATCCCACCCCTCGCAGCGTGGTGATGCGGTCGGCCATATCGCCCAGGCGCCGCCGGAGGAGCTTGATATGGGTGTCCAGCGTGCGGTCGTCACCGAAGAAGTCGTACCCCCACACCTCGGAGATCAGCTTCTCCCGCGTCAGGGCGATGCCCCGGTTGCGCACCATGTAGAACAGCAGATCGTATTCCTTGGGGGACAAATCAACAGGCTCGCCGTTCAGGGTCACCATGCGGGCGGTGAAATCCACCGTCAGGCCGCCGATGGTCACCACGTCCTTGACCGGCTCGGCCACGGTGCCGCTGCGCTTGAGGATGGCGCCTACCCGCATCATCAGCTCCCTGGGGGAGAAGGGCTTGACCACGTAATCGTCCACCCCCAGCTCAAAGCCGTGAATCCGGTCGTATTCCTCGCCCCGGGCGGAGAGCATGATCATCGGCACCTGGCTGGTCTTGCGGATTTCCCTGCAGGCGGAAAAGCCGTCCAGCTCGGGCATCATCACATCCATGATAATCAGGTCGTAGTGACGCGTCCGGCACATGTCAATGGCAGCCATGCCGTCGGCGGCTTCCTCCACCTCGTAGCCCTCGAACACCGCGTATTTCCGGATCAGGTCGCGGATGCGGCTTTCATCGTCGACCACCAGCAGCGTCATGGAATCACCTCCGCAATGTCTCTTCCTTCAGTATACCGGAAGGCTCGATGGTTTGCAAGCCCTCAGTAGGTGGGCAGCATGAGGCTCATCTGCCGCCCGCTGCGGTCCAGCAGCACAGGCACCTCGCCGCTGGCGGAGGCAATCATGGCTTCCAGCTGCTGGACGCTGGTCAGCTGCGTGTCGCCCGAGGACAGCAGCAGATCCCCCGCCTGAAAGCCTGCCCGCCAGGCCGGGCTGTATTCCGTGATGGCCAGGACAAACAGACCGTTCTCCTCGTCCAGCAGCATGAGGCCCAGCTCCGCCGTGCGCTGGGCATGCGCCGGCGTTTCCGCCTCCTGCTCGGGCAGAAGGGCAGGCAGCGCCGCGCCTACGGCCACCATCACCGTCACTGCCAGCAGAATACATATCACTGCTTTTTTCAACAGCCGCCGCCTCCCCTTCTACAAGTTTCCGTCATTGTAGAGGGCGAATGTGACAGGTTCATGAACCCGTACTGAACCCTGCATGAAATGCGCGGAGGCTGTGTTTGCCGCACCAGGGGCCGCCCCCGCTGCGCGCAGGATAGCGGGGGTGTATGTTGCTGCATGTGAACTGACCTGACCGACAAGGTGCGGTTTTGCGCAGCGGTGCATGGCCGGAGGAACATACGTCACCTCCGCCAGCCTCCGAAGGAGGACGCCGCCTCTCACCCCCATGGCGGAGGGCGCAAGCATGGGCGAAGCGGGGCGACCGTAGGGGAGCCCCGCCCGAGCGCGCGCAACCCAGCCCCC
>JBJEUJ010000082.1:0-3191 GCA_051883775.1 Aristaeellaceae bacterium
AGAGTCCAGAGAGCCGAAGGCTCTTTGGCGAGGGTCTGGGGCGAGGAGCCCCAGCCGTGCCCACCCGTGCCGGGACGGACAATCCGCTTCTCTCCCCCTCAATTTGCACTTGCAATTTCCCCCACAGTAGCGTATAATGGTAAGGCCGCGATGAAGATTGGGTCCTGTGCGATCCTTCGGCGTGAACCCGGTCAGGTCCTGACGGAAGCAGCCGTAAGCGTTTGCTGGATGTGCTGCGGGTTTGCCCAGTCTGAGCGGTATTTTTTTGTGCCGCTGCGGCGCGAAAATTGTACGAAAAATGTTTTTAGCTGTACATCGTTCGGAAAATGTGTATAATAGGGGGAAACCGGTTAAGGCCGGTGAAGAAGACGATTGCAGGAGGCGTTTGACCATGGAGCTTGAAATGATCCGCCAGGCTGACCCCGAGGTTGCCGGGGCCATTGAACTGGAACTGAACCGCCAGCGCACGCATATTGAACTGATTGCGTCCGAGAACTTTGTCTCTCCCGCGGTGATGGCGGCCATGGGCACCTGCCTGACCAACAAGTATGCCGAGGGCTATCCGGGCAAGCGCTACTACGGCGGCTGCGAGTGCGTGGACATTGTGGAGAACCTGGCCCGCGACCGTGCCTGCCGGCTCTTTGGCGCGGAGCATGCCAACGTGCAGCCCCATTCCGGCGCCCAGGCCAACATGGCGGTCTATTTTGCCATGCTCCAGCCCGGCGATACCGTCATGGGCATGAACCTGTCCCACGGCGGCCACCTGACCCACGGCAGCCCCGTGAACATGTCCGGCAAGTACTTCAAGTTCGTGCCCTACGGCGTGGATCCCGAGACCGAGCGCATCAATTATGACGAGGTGCGCCGCATCGCCCTGGAGTGCAGGCCCAAGCTGATCGTGGCCGGCGCGTCCGCCTATCCCCGCGTCATCGAGTTTGACAAGCTGCGCGCCGTGGCCGACGAGGTGGGCGCGCTGCTGATGGTGGACATGGCCCACATCGCGGGCCTGGTGGCGGCGGGCGAGCATCCCAATCCCGTGCCCTATGCGGACTTTGTCACCACCACCACCCACAAGACCCTGCGCGGCCCCCGCGGCGGCATGATCCTGTGCAGGGAGCAGTACGCCAAGGCCATCGACAAGGCCATCTTCCCCGGCACCCAGGGCGGCCCGCTGGAGCATATCATCGCGGCGAAGGCTGTGTGCTTCGGCGAGGCGCTGCGGGAGGACTTCAAGGCCTACCAGCATCAGATTATCCTCAATGCCAAGGCCCTTGAGGAGGCCTTCCGCCAGGAGGGCGTGAAGATGGTCTCCGGCGGCACGGACAATCACCTGCTGCTGCTGGACCTCACCGGCACCGAGATGACCGGCAAGCTCCTGGAGACCCTGCTGGAGGAGGCCAACATCACCGTCAACAAGAACACCGTGCCCAATGAGACCCGCAGCCCCTTCGTCACCAGCGGCATCCGCGTGGGCACCCCCGCCATCACCACCCGCGGCCTGAAGGAGCCCGAAATGGCGAAGATCGCCGCGTGGATCGCCCGGGTGGCCCGGGAGGGCGAAGCCGCCGTGCCTCAGGTGAAGGCCGAGGTGGAGACGCTGATGGCGAACTATCCGCTCTATACCTGATGCGGCAGTAGCAATTACACACACTGACACCAAAGTCCACCAAAATTTTGTTCGATTTTCGGCAAAATTTTGGTGGACTTTTACTGGTACTTTTTCGACTCCTGTGGTATAATATCAGAACGAGAGGTATTGCCGGCCCTTATGCCCGGCAAGCTGAAATCGGTTGAGATGACCGGCGTCCCAGCCTGCGAAGGCGGGCTGCGCCAGAAGGATGCGCCGCTGCGCGCTCCGGCAGGGGGACGCCCTGGCACAAACGGTCGATTAACCGGCGTGTGTCCGGTTTCATCATAGCGCCAGGCAGATTGCCTGAGGCTTGTTTCGTGCATCATCATGAAGGCAGAATAGGAAAGGAGGCTTTCTGTGAGCCCGCGAACCCCGAACAATCCCAATCCCAGCAAGCTGCGCATCGTTTCCCTGGGCGGCGTGGACGAGATCGGCAAGAACATGACCGTCTTTGAATACGAGGACGACATCATCGTGGTGGACTGCGGCAGCATCTTCCCCAAGGAGGATATGCTGGGCGTGGATCTGGTGATCCCGGATGTGAGCTACCTGGTGGCCAAGAAGAAGAACGTCCGCGGCTATCTGTTCACCCACGGGCATGAGGATCATATCGGCGCCACGCCCTACATCCTGCGCCAGGTGCCCGCGCCCCTCTACGGTACCAAGCTGACCCTGGCCCTGGTGGACCTCAAGCTCAAGGAGCACCGCGTGCCCAACATTCCCCTGCATGTGGTGCAGCCCCGGGATGAGATTCAGCTGGGCAAGTTCACCTGCCGGTTTATCCATGTGAGCCACTCCATCGCAGGGGCCTGCGCCATCGCCATCACCTGCCCGGCGGGCACCGTGGTGGTCAGCGGTGACTTCAAGATCGACTATACCCCCATCGACGGGCATGTGACGGATCTGGCCACCTTCGCCGCCCTGGGCGAGCAGGGCGTGCTGGCCCTGCTGTGCGAGTCCACCAACGTGGAGCGCCCCGGCCACACCATGAGCGAGATCAAGATCGGTGCCACGTTTGAGAACCTGTTCCGGGACGCCAAGGGCCGGGTGATTGTGGCCATGTTCGCCAGCAACATCCACCGCATGCAGATGGTCATCGACAACGCCATCCGCTACGGCCGGCGGGTGTGCTTCATCGGGCGGAGCATGGTCAACGTCAGCCGCGTGGCCATGCAGATTGGTGAACTGCACATCCCCGAGGAGTGCATCATCGACGTGGACAGCCTGGACCAGTACCCGGACGAGGAGATCCTGGTGATGACCACCGGCAGCCAGGGCGAGCCCATGGCGGGCCTGACCCGCATGGCCTACGCCGAGCACCGCAAGCTGCAAATCCGCCAGAGCGACATGGTCATCGTGTCCGCCAACCCCATCCCCGGCAACGAGAAGTTCATCTCCCGGGTCATCAACCAGCTGTACCGCTGCGGCGCGCAGGTGGTGTACGAGGCCATGGCGGAGGTGCACGTCTCCGGCCACGCCAGGCAGGAGGAGCTGAAGCTGATCCACGCGCTGGTGAAGCCGAAGTACTTCATCCCCGTCCACGGCGAGTACCGCATGCTCT
>JBJEUJ010000083.1:0-3183 GCA_051883775.1 Aristaeellaceae bacterium
ACACCACCAAGGTGCTCAACAGCCTGATGGAAACCGGCGCGGTGGCCACCTTCTTCGTGATCGGCACGCGCATCAACGATTATACCGACCTGATCCAGCGTGAGCACGACGAGGGTCATGCCATCGGCTCCCACAACTGGAGCCATGCCGACGTGCGCAATGTGTCCGCCGCCTCCCTGCGGGCCATGCCTGCCAAGGTGGATGCCCGCATGATCGAGGCCATCGGCATTCCCGTGCGCTACAACCGGGTGCCCTATGGCCTGTATCCCCAGATGATCAGCGCGAAGGTGGGCTGGCCGCTGATCCAGTGGAGCGTCGATACCTACGACTGGCGTGGGCGCTCCTCCGCCACGGTGGTGGGTACAGTGAAGGATCAGTTGGAGGACGGGGACATCATCCTCTGCCATGACATCAAGGACAACACCCCCGAGTCCGCTAGGCGGATTGCCAACACGGTGGCGGAGATGGGCTACATCATGCTGACCATCGACGAGCTGATGGCCAAGGACGGCGTGGAGCTGGAGCCGGATACGGTCTACTTCCGCTGCACAGATGGTGATTATTCCATCAAGAAAAGGGACTGAAGAAGCGGCAGGGTCTTGCGGTGGAATACTGTTACAATGCTTAAATCCACCGGCGGATTGTTGACAGCCTGAGCCAGCAAATGGTATAATGACGCTGTTACCCTACCCCAAGACACAAGGAGGAATGAAATGAACATGAAACGCTTACTGTGCGCCATTCTGGCGCTGACGCTTGCGCTGAGTGCTGCCGCGGCCCTGGCTGAGGATGGCATGATCCGTATTGATCCTAAGGAAAAGCGGGGTATCACCCTGAAGGAAGTCGGCCTGAACGAGGCTGCTGACGGCGTAAGCCCCACCACGGGCCTGTACCTGGAGGATCTCGACGCGCCCGACGGCTTCCTGGGCATGGCAGTGACGGGCAGGTACATGCCCATGCTGGTGCAGATTGACAACTCCGACGGCGGCGTGAACAGCATGGCGCCCTGGGGCGTCAGCTATGCCGATATTGTGTATGAAACGCCCCTGCATGCCCGTGGCATGACCCGTATTTCCTGCCTGTTCTCCGACCTGATCCCTGACAGCGTGGGCCCCGTCCGTTCCGCGCGTATGGGCCATGTGTGGCTGCGCGAGGAGTGGGACTGCGGCTTCCTGTACTATGGTCAGCAGGAATATGCCAAGTCCAACGTTCGCGAGGAGTTCTCCAAGCTGGGTGCGACGAGCAAGGGCGTGCTTTTCTCCGGCATTGTAAGCACCGGCAAGCCCTGGAAGCAGTATTATACCGCCCGGCAGGGTGCGATTCCGCCCCATCATATCGACGCCAATGTGGCCGCCATGTCCATGCTGATTCCCGCGGAGCATACCGCGCCGAACCACACCTTCCTCTTCACGGATGAGCTGCCCACCGAGGGCGACGACGCCGAGGAGATCATCATCCGATGGGTGTATGAAAAGACCGGCCAGGCGCTGCTGCATTACGGCTCCAACCTGGAGTACGATGTGGACAGCAACACCTACTATCGCTACATGCGCTATGACGATGGCGAGCTGGTGCCCTACGAGGATCGCGACACCCAGGAGCAGCTGGCCTTCTCCAACGTGATTGTCCAGTTTGCCGACACGGAGTATACCGTGATCGACGCTCCCATCACTTTCCTGGTGGGTGAGTACTACTACACCGGCAAGGGCAGCAAGTCTGCCGAGGGCAACGCCGACATCTTCATGGGCGGCAAGCACATCGCCGGTTACTGGAAGCGCGAGAACATGGAGTCCCGCACGGTGTTCTATGGTGCGGATGGCAACGAGATCGAGCTGCAGCGCGGCAAGACCCTGATCGTGGTTGTCCCCTACACCGGCTGGGTGGACTACCAGTAAGCCTGGTACAGTCAAGGGAGCGGTTTCTGATGAAGCCGCTCCCTTTCTTATGCCCGTAAAGGCTGCGGGGCGTGCCTCGACAGCGTGGCTGATGATGGGACGTGAAGGCCGCGTGCATGGCCTGCTGTCCCCCAGACCGGTACAGAAAAGCCCCGCCGCAGGGGTGAGTGCGGCGGGGCTTGACATATGCGGCTGGCATGGTGCAGCCCGGGGAATGGTCGGTGATAGGCAGTCCTGCATTCGACGCGCAGGGACAGGCAAGGTCAGCAGTGTTCCCGCGCCATTGTCAGCCTTCGCAACAAAAGAAAGCCCGCCGCAGGGGTGGCTGCAGCGGGGCTTGGCGTATGTGTCAGTTGGCAGGAAGGTAGTCCTGCAGGGCGCAGCCCAGCGCCTCGTCAAAGGGATTGAGCGTGTAATCGGTGTCGTGCTGAGCCAGGGCCATGGCGGCCTCGGCAGCCTCACCGGTGACGAGAAGGGGCTGATAGTTGTTGGCCGGGCTGGTGCCGGAAACGTTGGCGGGATACAGCGCCAGCTGCTGACCCAGATAGGCGCCGTCGTCGGCGAAGGTCAGCGTGGCGCGCACCACCATGGCCTCCAGGGCGCGCACCTCCTTGTTGCCGCCGAAGCAGAAGTTCCCCAGGGAGTAGCAGATGGAGCGGTTGTTGTAGATGTCGAAGCCCTGCACCACATGGGGATGATGCATCACCACCAGGTCGGCCCCGTTGTCAATGACGTAGCGGGCCACATTCTCCTGGGTGTTGTTGCGGACGCGGCCGTACTCCGTGCCCCCGTGGAACACGTAGACGATGCAGTTCACACCCTCATCGCTCTTCAGCCGGGCCATTTCCTCCTTGGCCCAGGCCTTGCGGTTGTTGAAGCCGGTGGAGTTCACGCTCATGAAGGCGATTTTGATGCCGTCCTTCTCAAAGATGAACACCTCGCCGTTGCCGAAGGCCCCAAGCCCCGCAGCCTGCAAGGTGGCCAGGGTGGTGTCGTAGCCCTGGTTGCCGAAGTCCATGGTGTGGTTGTTGGCAATGTTGCAAGCCTCGATGCTGGAGCAGGTGAGAATATTCACGAAGTCCGTCGGCCCGCGGAAGCGGTAGGTCTTCTTGGTGTTCTCCTGCTTGCTGGAATCGGACAGCACGCCCTCCAGGTTGATGACGGTCAGGTCATCCTCCGCGAAGAAATCCCGCACATTGGCGAAGAAGTACTCATAGCCCTGGTTGGCAGCCATGGTATCGAAGGAATAATCCTTGCTGCGCTTCTTCTCCTCGCTGCCCAGGGTCAC
>JBJEUJ010000084.1:0-3175 GCA_051883775.1 Aristaeellaceae bacterium
CCGCTCGGTCAGGATGCCCGCGCTGTTCAGGAACTTCATGTAGTCGAAGCAGCCCCGGTCGTCCACGCAGCGGCCCAGCAGCAGCTTGGCCCGGACGTACTGCTCGATGCGCCGCCGCCCCCGCTTCAGGGTGCGGGAGACGGTGCTGATATCCACGCCGAAGCGCTCTCCGATCTCCTCCAGGGTCCGTTCCTCGACATAGTAGGCGTGCAGGTATTTGCTCTGCAGGGGGGTGCACATAGCCATGGCCGTGCGCACCAGCTCCTGGATCCGCTTCATCTGCCGCCCGGTGGCCGCGCCGGGCAGATCGCTCCAGCTCTTCCCGTCCAGCTCCCGCCAGGTGGTTCCCTCCAGGTCGGCCCAGATGGCCCCGCAGGCCAGCACCGAGTCCATTTGAGTGGGCGGCTTTTTGCCCTTCTTCCCCCTGGGCGGAGCGGTCTGCGTTCGTTCCGGGTCCAGCCGCCGCACCTCGGCGCAGGCCTCCCGGTACATCTCCTTTAAAATCCGGGCGCGCTCCCGCTGGCGCACCCGTTCGGCGGCGTCGGCGGCGTCCAGAAAGGCGGCGTTGGCCTGCTTGCAGCGCTGGTACAGCTCCGCCTTCCGCGTCCGGGCCTGTTCCAGCTCCGTCACGGTCAGCCGAAAAAGACGATCCGCCCGTCGTAGGCGGCGGAGCCGGTCAGGACGATATCCCCCGTGTCCGGGGCGTAGGAGACCCGGGTCTCCAGCACCGCCCAGGTGTTGGGCAGCAGCACGCCGTCCACCGTGTGCCCCAGCCGGCAGCCGAAGTCCCCGCCCGTGCGCTGGTGGGCGGTCTGGGGAATGGTCAGGGTGTATTCGTCCGTGCCCGCCGTCCAGTCGGACGCGGCGAAGGAGACGCCCGCCGGGGACCCGCCGCCCGCCGCGTCCCAGGTGCTCTCTTTTTCCAGCACGGCCCCCACCGCCGCGTCGATCTGCGCGCCGGTATATGCGCTGTTGTATGCCATGTCGTCACCTCATGCAAAGAAATTCCAGCCCGTCGGCGTCCCGCATGGTCTCGGCGCCGCCGCTGGGGATGAAGCCGTCGTTGTCGTTCCAGCTCCCGTCCTCCCCCTGGGCGAACAGGCTGATCCGGTACGCGCCGTCCCCGGCGGTCAGGTAGCCGTCGTAGATCTCAAAGGTGCGCGGGGTGTGGGCCGGGGTCTGGGAGAAGGACGCGACCAGCGTCCCCCTCCCCAGGCCGTACTCCTCGCCCACCTTGGTTGCCCGGCACTCGAAGGCCGTACAGGCCGCGTCGGCCTGAACGGTCACGGTGACGCAGTCAAAGCCGTCCGCCGCCGAGAGCTTCCCGCCCGAGACCGAGAACGTCAGGTTGGGCGCGCTCATCAGGCCACGCTCCAGGTGCCGGCGGCGTTCCGGACGAACACCTTGACGATCTTCACGCCGTCCCCGGCGGAGGCGGTCTCCAGATCGGCGCCCTTGATGGTGACGCTGATGTTGGTGTCGGCGGCGTAGCCGCCCGCGCTGCCGCTGGTGTTCTCGGAGCCGCCGTCGGTGGGGATGACCACGCCCGCGCTCTGGATGGAGTTGGAGGCGGGCACCACGCACACCTTGTACTCCTCGAAGGCCACGTCGGCGGTAAAGCTGATGACCGCGCTGTCGAAGCCGTCCGTCTTGGACACCTTGGAGCGGTCGGGCCCCACGATGGTGACCGCGGGCACGGCGGTGTCCAGGGTGATGGAGTCGGACACGGCGGCGGTCTCGTTGCCCACGTCGTCGCGCACCTTGACGGACACGGTCTTCAGGCCGTCGCCGGAGGGCAGGGTGATGGACTTGCTCTCGGCGTAGGTCTCCCAGGCGGCGGAGGCCTCGTCGTTGACGCCGCTGACGCCCCAGATCTTCATCTGGTAGCCGGTGGTGTCGGCGTCGCCCAGGGTCAGGCCCAGGGTGACGGCGGCGGAGGTGGTGTACAGCGCGTCGCCGTTCAGCGTGACGCCCAGCCCGGCCGGGGCCAGGGTGTCCAGGGTCAGATGAAAAAAGCTCGCCATAAAATCAGGTCTCCTTTGTGTTTAACTCAAGATAGAAGTACCCGCCTTGACGGGTATAAACGGCGTTCTCTCCGAGCAGGACTTCCTTCACGCCCATCTCGCCCACGCGCAGCTCCCCGATGGGTTCCGAACCGGCAGAGATCATCTCCTCACCCCCGGATCAGATACAGGGTGGTGTCCGGCCTGGTCTCCAGGGCGGCGTACTCGGCCGCGTCCAGCACCCGCAGATCGTGAATGCTCCCGGACGTGACGCCGCCGGTCCCGGTCCCGAGGGCCTCCAGGGCGGCGTTCAGGGTCATGCTGGAGCCGCCGCAGGAGACGGTCACGTTGTCGCCGTTGGATTTGGTCAGCAGATCGTGCAGGGCGCCGTCGATCTTGATCTTTTCCAGAATGTACTTGACGGCCATGTCAGTCCTCCTCGATCCGGGTGATGATCAGCGTGCCGTCGGACGCGGCCTGGGCCTGGGCGCTCATGTTCTCGGCGTCGTAGGTCCGGTCCTCCACCAGGGCGCTGACCTCGGCTTCGCCGGTATCCGCGCCGGTCAGCAGAGCCACGCCGATCTGCCCGGTCTCCTGCTGGCCGCCGTAAAACAGCGCCGCGCCGTCGTAGGCGTCCCCCGCGGTCAGGATAATGTCCCCCGTGGCGTCGTCGTAGACGGTCTGGGTGCCCAGCACCGCCCAGGTGTTGGACTGCAGCACCCCGTCCACGCTGTGGCGCAGGGTGCAGCCGAACTCCCCGCTGCGGCGCTGATGTGTCGCCCGGGGCAGCGTCAGGGTGTACCCGTCCTCCCCCGCCGTCCAGTCGGACGCGGTAAAGGCGACGCTGGTGAACAGGGGCCGCCACTCCAGGTCGTACAGCTCATCGGACTTTTTCTGCAGCACGTATCCCGCGCTGCCGCCCACGGGCACGTTGCCCGACTGGATGGAGGCCCGCTGCAGCAGGTCCAGGGCCCCCTGGACGCTCATTTTCTCGCCGTTCAGCAGCGCGCCCAGGGAAGCGGCGGCGCTGTTGCCGCCCAGCTCGCTCAGAAGGCTGTCGTTCAGAAAGGCCTTGATGGCCTCGCCCGCCTCGTCGAATTTGGCCTTCAGCTCGGCCGCCGTCAGGCCGCCCACGTCGTTGGGCTCATCCTCCAGCTTCTGGATGATGGCCA
>JBJEUJ010000085.1:0-3155 GCA_051883775.1 Aristaeellaceae bacterium
GACGGCGTTCCTCCTTCTCAAAAAAGTGGCCGCAGCCACTTTTTTGACACGCTGAAGCCTCCGTATGCATCATGGCATACGGAGGCTTTTTCCATATGGAAATGGATCATGGGTAGGGGTGGATCCGCGACCAGTCCTCCCGGAGGATGGCGTACAGCTCCACATCCACAAAGCGGCCCTTGTTGAACACCCGGCCCCGGAGCGTGCCCTCCCGGCGCATGCCGCACTTCTGCATCACGCGGCCGCTGGCGGGATTGTCGGTTTCGTGCTGGGCCTCCACCCGGTGCAGCCCCAGCTCCCGGAAGGCCATGTCCAGCACCGCCGCCAGGGCCTCGGTCATCAGCCCCTTGCCCCAGAGCCAGCGCGCCAGGCTGTAGCCCACCTCGGCGGTGTTGTTCTCCTGGCTGTACCACATGAAGCCGATGGTGCCCACCAGCCGCCCCGTGTCGTTCAGCACAATGCCGTAGCTGGAGGGCGTGCCCTCCTTGTACTGCCGGATGATGAAGCGCAGGTAGGCCTTGCTCTCGTTCAGGGACTGGTGGGCGTCCCACAGCACGTGCCGGGCCACCTCCGGATCCCGGGAGTAGGCGTAGATGTCCGCCGCGTCCCGCATGGACATGGGGCGCAGGGTCAGCCGCTCCGTGGTCAGCACGGGCAGGTTGGAAAAAATGTCCGCAGGCGTGCGGGGGGCATGCACCAGCTCACGCCAGGACAGCGCCCCCAGCAGCCCTCGCTTCTCAGCCATGCGTGAGCCTCCCGGCCACGTGAATGT
The DNA here is from genome assembly GCA_051883775.1 of Aristaeellaceae bacterium. Lineage (GTDB taxonomy): Bacteria > Bacillota > Clostridia > Christensenellales > Aristaeellaceae > UBA11524. The sequence continues at coordinate 773 of JBJEUJ010000085.1, forward strand.
TCCGCGGCGTCAGCCGGGGCAGCTCGGGCTCGTGCGTCAGGCCGTAAACAAGCACCGCCAGCCCCAGCAGCAGGATCAGCGTCATCACGGCCAGAAAGACCTTGTAGGCTGTCGACACGGTTATCACGCTCCTTTTGTCAGGAATGAAATATTTTCGCAATATTTTCGCAACGTATGCAAATTTTTTCCGGGATGAAATGCCATGCCCCGTTCGTCTCTTAGGTGGATGCACCCTGCAGGGCGGCGGCCATCATGATGCCCAGGGCGGTCTTGCCGTCGCGGAAGGTGCCGTCCATCACCCGGGCCACAGCGTCCCTGAGGGGCATGCGGGTCACCGCCACAAACTCGTCCTCGTCGGGATGGGAGGCGTGCTGGCTCAGCCCCGTGGCCAGGTACAGGTGAATCCGCTCATTGCAGAAGCCGGGGGTGGTCTCCAGCACAGTCAGCTTGCGCCAGTGTTCGGCGCTCAGGCCCGTTTCCTCGGACAGCTCCCGCTGGGCGCACAGGAAGGGGTCCTCATCCGGGCCGTCCAGCTTGCCTGCGGGAATCTCCAGCGTCAGCCGCCCCACGGCGATGCGGTGCTGGCGCACCAGAATCACCTGGCTCTCGTCGTCAATGGCCACAATGGCGGAAGCGCCGGGGTGACAGGCCACCTCCCGCAGGGCGGTTTCGCCGTTGGGGAGCTTCACCTGCCAGTGCTCCAGGCGGATGATGACGCCGGGGTAGACCACTTCGCTGCTCAAAAAGGTTTCGGTCAGCTGGGTATCGTTCATGGCTGCAGCCTCCTTATGTAGATGAATGAAAGCTCATCGGGTGTGCTGCGGACAGTGTTCGACGGCGAGGAGCGAAATCCTGCCTGGCGACCAAATTAGCCAGAATGCGTCAGCGCGCTTTCATTGACAAGGCGGGCCGGCGCGTTATACAATATACTTGCTTAACAAGACCCATTTTGGGAGGAGGTAATCATCCATGACATATCTGAGCGAACAACGCTGGCAGCGCGTCCTGGCACTGGTGCTGACGCTCATGATGCTGCTGACGGGGGGGACCGTGCCCGCTCAGGCGGAGGACTGGCAGAACCTGTCGGTCATCCTGAGCTGGACGGACGGGTCGGGGAACCCCGTATCCGCCACGGCGGCCCCGGTCAGCTGGAGCGAGGATCGGGCCTATTGGGTGCGCGTCACGCCGGAGGCCATGGCTCAGGGCATGACCCTCTCGGTGATGGATCCCGCCGGGCAGTATACCTATTCCACGCCCACCGGCGATGTGCTGACGGGTGTGTTCGACGCGGGCACCACCATTGACGGGACCATTCTGCCCGTGGAGATTACCGCTTATGACGGCGCGGGCAGTGCGGTGGCGGTTTATCATCTGTATGTGTCCACCCAGGCGGATGTGCCGCAGGAGGTCAAGCCCGAGCCTGCCAAGGTCGACGTGCAGGTGATCTACCAGGCCGTGGATGGCACGGTGCTGGGCAACACCACCCAGACCTGCGTGGAGGATCAGACCAACGAGGTGTACGCCATCGACATCGAAGGCTATACCCTGGCCACGGACTACAGCTCTGCTGTGCAGACCGTGACGGTCAGCAGCGACGGCACGGCCAGCCCGAACCCGGTCATCTTCTACTACAACGCCATTCCCAAGGAGCCTGCCAAGGTCGATGTGCAGGTGATCTATCAGGCCGTGGACGGCACAGTGCTGGGCAACACCACCCAGACCTGCGTGGAGGATCAGTCCAACGAGGTGTACGCCGCTGAGATTGACGGCTATACCCTGGCCACCGATATGAGCGCGTCCGTGCAGACCGTGACCGTCAACGCCGACGGCACGGCCAACCCGAACCCGGTTGTGTTCTACTACAATGTTATCCCCAAGGAGCCTGCCAAGGTTGACGTGCAGGTGATCTACCAGGCCGTGGACGGCACGGTACTAGGCAACGCCACCCAGACCTGCGTGGAAGGCCAGACCAACGAGGTGTATGCCATCGACATCGACGGTTATACCCTGGCCACGGACTACAGCCCCGCTGTGCAGACCGTGACGGTGAACGCCGACGGCACGGCCAACCCCAACCCTGTCGTCTTCTACTACAACGCCATTCCCAAGGAGCCTGCCAAGGTTGACGTGCAGGTGATCTACCAGGCCGTGGATGGCACGGTGCTGGGCAACACCACCCAGACCTGCGTGGAGGATCAGACCAACGAGGTGTACGCCGCTGAGATTGACGGCTATACCCTGGCCACCGATATGAGCGCGTCCGTGCAGACCGTGACCGTCAACGCTGATGGCACGGCCAGCCCGAACCCGGTTGTGTTCTACTACAACGCCATCCCGAAGGAAGCCGTCAAGGTTGACGTGCAGGTGATCTACCAGGCCGTGG
>JBJEUJ010000086.1:0-3151 GCA_051883775.1 Aristaeellaceae bacterium
GCGGCACCTTCGACCTGGTGATGGAGCGCGTCAAGGACATCCTCTACGAGATTCCGAGCCTCGTGTTCATGACCCTGTTCCAGATCTACTTCGCGAGACGGATGGGCTCCATGTTCGCCATGTTCTTCTGCTTCATCTTCTTCGGCTGGATCAGCACCTCCTCGACCGTGCGCGCACAGTTCTACCGCTTCAAGGGGCAGGAGTATGTCATGGCCTCCCGCACGCTGGGCGCGAAGGACAGCCGGCTGATTTTCAAGCACATCCTGCCCAACGCCTCCGGCTTCATCATCACGGCCTGCGTGCTGTCCATCCCCTACACGATCTTCTCCGAGGCGACCTACTCCTACCTGGGCATCGTGAACCTGAATTCCAAGACGATGACCAGCCTCGGCTCCATGCTGGAGAACGGACAGCAGACCCTGTCCACCTATCCCCACTGCGTGTTCTTCCCGGCGATTTTCCTGGCGCTGCTGCTGATCTGCTTCAACATTTTCGGCAACGGCCTCCGGGACGCCTTCAACCCCTCGCTGCGCGGTGCAGACGAGTAAACGCGGTGCGGTCGAGGAAAGGAGAGAGCCATGAGCAAGGTATTAGAGGTGAAGGACCTGCGGGTGTCCTTCCGCACCAATAACGGCAATGTGAAGGCTGTACGCGGCATCAGCTTCGACCTGAACGAGGGCGAAACCCTGGCCATCGTGGGGGAGAGCGGCTCGGGCAAGTCCGTCACGGCCAAGTCCATCATCGGCATCAACGCCGCCAACACCATTGTGGAGAGCGGCGAAATCATCTACAAGGGCGAGGATCTGCTCAAGTACACCGAGAAGGAGTTCAACCGCATCCGCGGCAACGACCTGACCATGGTCTTCCAGGACCCCCTGTCCTCCCTGGATCCCATCATGAAGGTTGGCAAGCAGATGACCGAGGCCACCCTGCTGAACAACCGCACCAAGCGCAAGAACGCCAAGGCCGAGCTGAAAACCCTCCGCGCGGCGCTGAAGACCTATATGCGCAAGGCGGGCTGCCCGGATGCGCCCCTCACGCAGGAGAACGTGGCCAAGGCCATGCAATGCTCCGCGGAGGAGGCGCGCAAGGCCCGCGCGGCGGCTGCGGAGGCCATTGAGCGGGAGCTGCCCGTCTTTCAGAAGGAGACGCTGGATGAAAAAGAGGCCCGCGCGGCGGTGAAGCGGCTCACCGGCCCGGTGAAGGCCTCCATCGACCCGCTGGCCCTGGAGCGCTCAAGCAGCGCGTACACCTTCGTCACCTCCATGAACATGAACATGAACCGGTACTTCACCGGCGTGACCAACAACCCCAGGGAGGAGAAGCGCGTTGCCCGGGAGACTGCCCGCCGGGAGAAGATCCTGCTGGCGAAGAAGCATGCGGCCAAGGTGCGTCCTGCCAACCTGATCGACCTGGAGCTGGCGGCGGACAACCTGCGCCGGACGCTGACGGAGCTGTTGGCCAGCTGCCGTGAGGACATGCCTTCCGTTGCGGATGAACAGGCCCGGGCAGCCAGGCTGCTGGAGTACATGGCGGAAAAAGAGAAGGAAGCCGCCACAAAGGTCACCAAGCAGGAGGCCTATGACAAGGCCATCCAGATCATGCAGGACGTGGGCATCAAGGAGCCGGAGAAGCGCTTCAACCAGTATCCCCACGAGTTCTCCGGCGGCATGCGCCAGCGCATCGTCATCGCCATCGCCATTGCGGCCAATCCCCGCATCCTCCTGTGCGACGAGCCCACCACCGCCCTGGACGTGACCATCCAGGCGCAGATCCTGGAGCTGATCAACGACATCAAGAAGAAGCGCAACATTTCCGTCCTCTTCATCACCCATGACCTGGGCGTGGTGGCCAACATGGCGGACAAGGTGGCGGTCATGTACGCCGGGAAGATCGTGGAATACGGCACGGCGGACGATATTTTCTACAATCCGAAGCATCCCTACACCTGGGCGCTGCTGTCCTCCATGCCCTCCCTGGACACCAAGGACAAGCTGGAGGCCATCCCCGGCACGCCGCCGAACATGATCTATCCCCCCAAGGGCGACGCCTTTGCCGAGCGGAACCGCTACGCCATGCAGATTGACTTCGAGGAGGAGCCGCCCTTCTTCCAGGTGTCGGACACCCACTGGGCGGCGACGTGGCTGCTGCATCCGGACGCGCCGAAGATCGATCCGCCCAAGAGCGTGACCGACAGGATTCAAGCGATGAGAGAAATGGAGGCGCTGGGCCATGCAGGAAGCTGAAAACATCCTTGAGGTCAGGCACCTGAAGCAGTATTTTGGCAAGCATGACTTCAAGGCCGTGGACGACGTCAGCTTCACGGTGAAGAAGGGCGAGGTTGTGGGCATCGTGGGCGAGAGCGGCTGCGGCAAGACCACCACGGGCCGCTCCATCATCCGCCTGAACAACGCCACCTCCGGCGATGTGTACTTCAAGGGCCAGCGCATTGTGGCAGGCACCCGCTCCTACACCGACGCCATCGCCCAGGCCAGGAAGGAATCCAAGGCGCAAATCGAGCAGCTGCGCAAGGCCGACGACGCGGCGGGCGTCAAGGCGGAGAAGGAGAAGCTGCGGGCCTTTGTGGATGAGCAGAAGGCGCAGATCCGCGCCGCGAAGAACGACCACCGCAACTGCGTGGCGCTGTACCGCCTGCGCCGGGAAAAGGAAATCAACGAGGAATACGACCTGAAGGAAAAGGCGGCTGCGGGCAACGCCGAGCAGCTGCGCACCCTGGCGGAGGAGCGGCAGGCCAAGCTGCGGGAAGCCGCCAAGGAGAACATCGTCACCAAAATCCAGATGATCTTCCAGGATCCCATCGCCTCCCTGGATCCCCGCATGACGGTGCGGGAGACCATCGCCGAGGGGCTGATTATCCAGGGCATCCGGGATCAGAAGTACATCGACCAGAAGGTCTATGAGATGCTGGAGCGGGTGGGCCTGGTGAAGGAGCACGCTTCCCGCTACCCCCACGAGTTTTCCGGCGGCCAGCGCCAGCGCATCGGCATTGCCCGGGCCATCATCATGAACCCGGAGCTGATCATTGCCGACGAGCCTGTATCCGCGCTGGACGTGTCCATCCAGGCCCAGGTCATTAACCTGCTCAACGAGCTGCGGGAGGAGATGGGCCTGTCCATCCTCTTCATCGCCC
>JBJEUJ010000087.1:0-3145 GCA_051883775.1 Aristaeellaceae bacterium
GACTTATGGCGGTGCATCACTATGCAGCGCAAGGATGTGCCAATTACGAATTATAGCAGACAAACGCCCGAATTGCAAGGGCTTCCGCGCCTTTTTCCGCACTTTTTTCCCGGCGGGGAATACGCTGCCCGCATCAGGCGGATTGCCTTCCCCTTCTTAGGAAGGTGGCCGAGCGCAGCGAGGTCGGATGAGGTTCATCCCCCTGCACTACGCGGAGCCTGCCGTTTCCCCCGCTTTTCCTTTGCGGCTGGGTGAGCTGTTTCGTGAATCCGGGGGATTCACGAAAGGCGCGTGGGGGTTTGCGCCTGCGGGCGCGGGGCCTCCGGCGGCCAGGGGCTAACGCCGCCCCTGGACCTGCGCAAGGGGCATCGCCCCTTGACCCGTTTTCGCTGGCGCGATCAGTTGATGTTGGGTGTGGGTGCAAGGCGTGCTTCGATCTGCCGCAGCAGCCGCAGCAGCAGAAGCGTACCGATGGCCGCCATGCATACCTCCGCCACCAGCTGCGCGCAGGACAGCCCGTACAGGGGCCACACCTTGTTCAGGATGAACAGCGCCGGAATCTCAAACACCGCCTTGCGCAGCAGCGCCATGAGCAGCGACAGCGACCCCCGCCCCACTGCCTGGAACACGCCCACCGACAGAAAATCAAGGCACAGGAACGGTACCGACAGCGACATGCCGTACAGGAACGCCGCGCCGTAGGCCACCGTTTCCGCATCGTCAATGAACGCGCCGGTCAGCTGCCGGGCAAACAGGCAGCTCACCAGCGTCATGGCGCACAGCACGCATTCGGCCAGCCTGACGGTGAAGGTCAGCGAATGCTTCATGCGGTCAATTTTCTTCGCGGCATAGGTATAGCCCACCAGGGGCATCACGCCCTGGGAAATGCCGTTGGAGATATACCAGGGAATCATGGCGATCTTTGATGCAATGCCCATGCCAGCCAGCGCCGCCGCGCCGTAGGGGGACATGAGGTTGTTCAGCAGGATATGGCTGAGCACATTCAGCAGGTTCTGGATGGACGCAGGCACGCCCACCGAGCACACGCCCCCCGCGATGGGTCTGCGGAGGGTGAATTCCTTGGGTGAAATGCACACGCAGGTGGTATTCCGCTTGAGGAACAGATACCCGAAGAAATACAGCATCGCGAAGCAGTTGGACAGGAGCGTGGCCAGCGCCGCGCCCTCCGCGCCCATGTTCAGCCCGCCGGGCAGGATGAACAGCGGATCCAGCACAATGTTGAGCAGGCAGCCGCTCATGGTGCCGATGCTGGCCTGCAGCGTCGCACCCTCGGAGCGGATCAGATAGGCCATCACCACGTTCATGATGGAGGGCGTTGCCCCCAGGACCACCGTCCACATCAGGTAGGAGGAGGTTGCGCCGGAGGTGGTTGCGTCCGCGCCCAGGAAGGCAAGCAGGGGATTCATCAGCAGCATGCATGCCAGCGAGTACACAACGCCGCACACCAGCGCGCCATAGAATCCGAAGGCGGAGCTTTGCCGCAGGGTTTTCATATCGCCCCGGCCCAGGGCGCGGCTCATCATGCTGGAGCTGCCCACGCCGAAGAGGTTGTTCACGGCATTGAACGCCAGCAGCACGGGCGCGGCCAGCGTGACGGCCGCCGTCTGCACCGGGTCGTTGATCATGCCGACAAAATAGGTATCTGCCAGGCTGTAGAGAAGCGCCACCAGGCTGGAGATCACCGTGGGCAGGGACAGGGTCATCACGGCCTTTGGGATGGGCGCCTGCTCAAATAATTGGATTTTCCTGTTGTCTGCCATAGGTCGCGCTCCTTGCTCGCATTCATCCTGTCACCCATCGGGGGACAGCTTTTCTCGGGAAATCTCCTGAATACACGCCCAAAAGTATACCACAAACAAGTTCAAATTCCAACACCCGCGAGCGGCGTCCCTTCTCCTGCGCAACAAAAAAAAGCGGCCCGCAGGCTGCGGGTCACAGGAAGGGCTATGCGGGCTCCATGGAGCCTTCCGTTTTCCTCGCGGGCGAACTCCGTCACCTTAGCCTTCCCCTTCTTAGGAAGGTGGCCGAGCGCAGCGAGGCCGGATGAGGTCGTTCCCCCTGCACTACGCGGAGCCTTCCGTTTTCCTCGCGAACAAACTTCGTCACCTTGGCCTTCCCCTTTGGGGAAGGTGGCCGAACGCAGTGAGGTCGGATGAGGTTCGTACCCTTGCAATACGCGGAGCCTGCCGTTTTCTCCCTTTCCTTTGCGGCTGGGCGTGCTGTTTCGTGAATCCGGGGGATTCACGAAAGGCACGTGGGGGTTTGCGCCTGCGGGCGCGGGGCCTCCGGCGGCCAGGGGCTAACGCCGCCCCTGGACCTGCGCAAGGGGCATCGCCCCTTGACCCTTTTTCGCTGCGCGCTCCATGGGGGTGAGTTTAGCGTGAATAGATTCCTGTGGTGATTTCCCGGATGTAGGCGTCCCGGAAGGGCAATCCGTCGTCGGCCAGCGCCGCATCCACCGCCGCCTGCGTATCATAAGGCACGGAGAGAATGCTCATCATCAGCGGCGCGGGGGCGGCGGAATCCTTCTCCCCCTCCAGGATCAGCGCATGGGCCTTCGGCACGCCGATGCTGTTGCCCACGCTGCCCGTGTTGACGATGTAGCCCTCCTTCAGCGTGCGGATGAAGGGCCGGTGGCTATCCGCGAAAATCACCCCGCCGAACACGCCCCGCTCCGTTGCGAAGGTCGCGCCTAACTTGTCCTTGTCGTCCTGGGCCACCAGCAGCTCCGTCACCGGGCGGCCGTGGAACAGCCGGAACCGCACACCGCTGACGGTGGCCTCCGCCTCCCGGGGAAGATTGTTCAGCCACTCCATGCGCTCCGGGCCCAGCTGCTGCCAGTAGTAGCCGTCCGCCGGGAACTGCTTCCCGCCGATGCCGTAGTCCCAGTTGCCGCCGATGCACAGCGTGCAGTTGGCCCGCACCCAGTCGCAGGTTTCGCGGCTGCCGGGGCCCTTGCCCACCGCGTCCCCCAGGAACCAGACGTCGTCCACGCCCACGCGCTCCAGCGTCCGGGCCATGTCGAGGGTCGCGGGATAATTGCCGTGCAGGTCGGCCACCAGGGCGATTTTCATGCGTGTTCCTCCTCAGTCGGGGTAGGCGAGGGTATCGGGGGTGCAATGGG
>JBJEUJ010000088.1:0-3132 GCA_051883775.1 Aristaeellaceae bacterium
CTGTCCCAGATGGCGCTGGCCTGGGTGCTGCGGGATCCGGTGGTGACCTCCGCGCTGATTGGCGCCAGCCGTCCCGAGCAGATCATCGAGAACGTCAAGGCCCTTGATGCTGCGCCCTTCACCCAGGCGGAGCTGGACGCCATTGACGCGATTCTCGCCCGGTAAAATCGGATCGGATTCAGCAAGGCCCCGCTCCTTTGCGCTGAAAGTGGTGCGGGGCCTTTGCCGTTGGGGAGGCTGGGCCCTCCTTTGGGGCAGAATGGTCATTTCTGCACGTTTTATGGCGAAAAGGGACGTGCATTTGCCGCGCTGAAACGGTATGATGGTACCATGGAGCCACAATCGGCAAACAGCATTATGGACGCAAGGGGTGACAGGGATGGATCATGAGCTGCTGGGGCGGGTGGACGCCTGGCTGCAGGCCCACCGGCAGGAAATCATCGACGATCTCATCGGCCTGGTCAGGATACCCAGCGTGTCTGTACCGGATCCCGTGACGCCGCCCTACGGCCAGGCCTGCCGGGACGCGCTGCAGTACATGTTCGACCTGGGGGCGCGCCACGGCTATGCCAGCAGGAACTACGACAACTACGTGGGGGCCATCACCTTCTCCGAGGGGGAAGGGGAGGTGGGCATCTGGACGCACCTGGATGTGGTGCCCGTGCCTGACCCTGCGGAATGGGATTATCCGCCCTTTGAGGGGACGCTGGTGGATAACCGCTACCTCATCGGCCGGGGCGTGCAGGACAACAAGATGGCGGCCATCGGCGTGTTTCATGTGATGAACTGCCTGCGGGAGCTGGGCGTGCCGCTTCAGCACCGCTACACCCTGTACATGGGTACCAGCGAGGAGACCGGCATGGAGGACGCCCGGTACTTCGCCTCGCACTATTCCTGCCCGGATCTGTCCATGGTGCCGGATACGGGCTTCCCGGTATGCTGCGCCCAGCGGGGCAGCATGACGCTGGGGGTGGAGGTGCCCTTCGAGCATGCTGTGACCATCCGCCAGAGCAACAACCCCTCCGTGACCCCGGAGGAGATCACCGCGCTGCTTGAGGATGGCCGCGTCCTGACCGCACGGGGGGATTCGGCCCATATCTTCAACGCTGCCCAGGCGGACAACGCCACCCTCCGGCTGCTGGACATGCTGGGGGAGGCCTGCCCTGCCGAGGCGGAGAAGCTGCGGAGCCTGAAGGCCCTGCTCACCGGCTGGCACGGGGAGAGCCTGGGCATCGACTATGCGGACGAGGTGTCCGGCGCGCTGCAGATGGGCGCGACGGGGCTGCACTGCGACGGGAAGACGCTGCAGGCGAGGGTGTTCGTCATCGTGCCGGTGACGGCGGACGCGGCGGCGCTGACGGCCCGGGCGGAAGCGAAGGCAGACGGCGCGGGCGCGAAGGTGCGGCAGCTGCGGCTGCGGCCCTCCTGCTCCTTCTCCATGGAGCATCCTGTGGTGACCGCGCTGACCGATACCTATAACCAGGTCATGGGCCAGGACAGCAAGCCCTTTGTCATGTCCGGGGGCAATTATGCCGCGTACCTGCCCAACGCCTTCGGCTTTGGCCCGGGGATGCCGGGGCGGGAGTTCCCCGCGCATATCTTCCGCAAGGGCCGGGGCGATTATCACCAGGTGGACGAGAGCGAGGACATTGACCACACGCTGAACTTTATACGCGTTTACGCCATGAGCATCGTTGCGCTCAACGGCATGGACGTGGGCAAGGAGCAATAACATGGACGAGCAGAAATACCTGGACGCGCTCAAGCGCGAGATCAAGCCGGCGCTGGGCTGTACGGAGCCCATAGCCGTGGCGCTGGCGGTGGTCAGGGCCCGGGAGGCCCTGGGCTGCATGCCGGAGCGGATTGACCTGTCCGTCAGCCGCAACATCCTGAAAAACGCCATGGGCGTGGGCATCCCGGGAACGGGCATGGTGGGGCTGGAGATCGCCTCGGCCCTGGGGTGCGTGGCGGGGCATTCCTGCTACGGGCTGGAGGTGCTCTCCGGCGCGACGGAGGAGGAATGCGAGCAGGCCAGGCAGATGGCCAAGGAGGGCCGCATCCACGTTCAGGCCAGGGAAACGGAGAAGAAGCTGTTCATTGAGGCGCGGGTTTTCACCGGGGAGCATGAGGCGGTGTGCGTCATTGAGGACACCCACACGGGCGTGACCTACCTGGCCTGCGACGGTCAGGTGATCGAGCAGCATGATGGGCAGACGCGGCATCCCGGCGCGGAGGCCGCCCACGACCTGAGCGTGGCGGGGATCTTCGAGTTCATCCGCACGGTGGATGCGCAGAAGCTGGCCTTCCTCAAGGAGGCCATCGCCATGAACGATGCCATTGCCCTGGAGGGCTTGCAGCAGGACTACGGCATGCGGGTGGGCAAGGTGCTTCAAAGCGGCCGGGACATGGAGACCATGCCCGTGAGCGAATATGCGGCGGCCTACACCGCGGCGGCGGCGGATGCGCGCATGGCAGGCTGCATGCTGCCGGTGATGAGCACTGCGGGCAGCGGCAACCAGGGCATCTGCGCGTCGCTGCCGGTGGCGGCCACGGCCAGGAAGCTGGGCGCGGCGGAGGACGCCATGCTCCGGGCGGAGGCCCTCAGCCAGCTGATCACCATCCACATCAAGACCTACATCGGGCGGCTGTCGCCCCTGTGCGGCTGCGCCATCGCCTCCTCCATCGGCTCGGCCTGCGGTGTGGTGTACCTGATGGGCGGGGGGCTGGAGCAGATTCACTTCGCCATCCAGAACATGATCGCCGACATCTCCGGCCTGATCTGCGACGGCGCGAAATCCAGCTGCGCGCTGAAGATCGCCAGCTCCGTGGCCAGCGCCATGCAGTGCGCCCAGCTGGCCATGGCGGGGGTGGGGGCCACCAGCCTGGACGGCATTATCGCCGGGGATGTGGAGAGCAGCATCCGCAACCTGGCCAACCTGGGCAGCGAGGGCATGAAGCGCACGGATCGCGTGATCCTGGATATGATGATCGCCAAGTAAAATCAACAGGGACGTGCAGGAGGCAACAGCCATGAACAAGCGTGAACGGGTTCTTGCAGCGATGAATCTGGAGACGGTGGACCGGCCGCCGGTGGGCTTCTGGTTCCACTTCCAGGCGGAGCAGGGCGTGGGT
>JBJEUJ010000089.1:0-16548 GCA_051883775.1 Aristaeellaceae bacterium
TGATGTTCACATGGTCAAACACGGGGGTATAGCTGCCCTCGTAGGTAAAGGAAAGGTCCTGAATTTTCAGCTGCATGGGTTCCGAAATACCTCCACATGGTCCCAGGGAGGCGCAAAAAAGCACACAAAAAGAGCGTTCCATGCATCATGCGCGTTTTCCGCCGCGGCAAAACAGGCTGCTCCGTCCTGCGGCCAGCTATTCTGCCCTTCCCTGTCAGGGGAAACATCCGACGGAATTACAGACGCATATGCAGACCCACTCCTTCTTGCATCACACTGGACATGATTATAGCACGCCTGCCCCCGCCTGTCAATCGTAACACTTCCCCTGTTCGCCTTGACAGATCGGGCCTGCCGCGTCATAATACCCCCAGGAGGTGAAGTCCTGTGATTGCATTTCGCGACGCGGAGGCCGCCGACGCCCAGCTGATCAGCCATATATTTGCCACCAGCTGGCGCAAGGCCTACCGCGGCATTGTGCCCCAGCATTATCTTGACCGGCTCCCGGAGGATTATTGGGTGCCCTCCGTCCGCTCCTGGCTGGAGAGCGGACGCTTCTGCGCCCTGATGATCTACGACGGCAAGCGTCCCGTGGGCTGCTGCATTTATGGCCGCGGCCGGGATGAGGGCCACGAGGACTGGGGGGAGATCGTCTCCCTGTACCTGCTGCCCGAATGCACCCGGCAGGGCTTCGGCCACGCCGCCCTGGAGGAAGCCCTGTCCCGCATGCGCCAGGAGGGCTACCGGCGCTTCTACCTGTGGGCGCTGGAGCACAACCACGCCGCCGACGGCTTCTACCGCAGGGAGGGCTTCAAGCCCACCACCGACCAGGGCAGCTTCCCCATCGGCGGACAGACCGTTCACGAGCGCCGCTATGTGAAGGTGGAGGACTGAACCATGCTGACTGTACAGTTTCACGACCATGTGGAGGATGGGCTGCTGCGCTTCGCGGTGATTCTGGCCCGGTATCAGGGGCGATACATCTTCTGCCAGCACCGGGAGCGGGACACCCTCGAGATGCCCGGCGGCCACCGCGAGCCCGGCGAAAAGATCCTGGACACCGCCCGGCGGGAGCTGCAGGAGGAAACCGGCGCGACGGCCTTCACCCTGTCGCCGGTGTGCTATTACTCCGTCACCGGGTCCACCCGCGTGCAGCCGGAGGGCGGGCAGTCCTACGGCCTTTTATGCCTGGCGGACGTAACCGCTCTGGGCGACATGCACAGCGAGATCGCCCGCATCGTACTGATGGACGCTCTGCCCGGTAGCATGACCTACCCCGAGATTCAGCCCGCCCTTTTTGCCGAGTGCCAGCGGCGGGGGCTGCTGTAAAAACCGCCTATGTCCAAAGCAAAAGCGCGCCAGCCAGGTTCATCGCCCGGCTGGCGCGCTTTATGCTATGCTCAGTTTGCGGGAAGCTTCGTCCAGTCCTGGGTTGCGCCCTGACCGTACCCGTCGGGGTAATCGCCGCTCTTGCGCAGGACAAAGCCCAGATCCGCGTTGTAATTGCTGCGGTTGCTGGTCACGGACACCTCCACAGAGGCGAAGGTATCGCCATCTGCTTCCTCCAGCACCGAGACGATGCCGGGGAAGTCCGTGCGGAGGGTGGTGGGCTTCACCTGGGCGGGAGCCGTCACCCGCAGGGTGTAGGTGGCGGGATACACCTCGTCAAAGAGGTAGAAGCCGTACTGGTCGGTGACGGCTTTCGCCACCGCAGTGTCGCCGCGCATCAGCTCCACCTGCACGCCGGGAATGCCGCCCTCGCCGGAATCCAGCAGGCCGTTGGCGTTCTCGTCCAGCCAGGCCAGGTCGCCCAGGCGGCCGGGCAGCACGCTGCCGATATCCAGCTCCAGCTGATCCTCGCCCATGTGCACCGTGATTGTTCCGGACACGCCGCTGCGGCCGCTGCACACCTGCATGACGCTCCGCAGGCCGCCGGAGGTGAGCCGCTCATCGTCCGGCTCCACCACCACCTGGCCCTCGGGCAGGCTCACGCTGATGGTATAGCTGCCGGGCAGCAGCTGGCCGAAGCGGTACGCGCCGTCCTCGCCGGTGGTCATGGCGTTCAGGCGATTGCCCTGGCTGTCGCTGAGGGTCACCTCCGCGTCCGCCAGCGGGACAATCTCCCCGCCCTGATCCACCCAGACCTGGCCGCCCAGGTTGGTGTAGCGGACAATGCCCAGCTTCAGGCCCTGGGTGGCCGCGCCCTCGGTCAGCTGCACATTGCGCAGAACCAGCGCGTCGCCCTCCTGGGCAAAGTCGCTGTCGCCGCTCACGGGAGGAATGGTGTTATCGTCCAGGGCGAAGCGCAGGGTGTAGGCCCCGGGGATCAGGCTGTCCGTACCGAAGGCGCCCTGGCTGTCGGTGATCAGCACGTCGAAAACCTCGCCCGTGGTCTGGTCGATGATCTCGACCCTCTCGCCCGCGGGGGTGGCGTCGCCGTCATCCCACAGGCCGTTGTTGTTCACATCCAGCCACAGGCTGCCCGCCAGGGACGCGGGAGCCGTGCCGCCCAGCTGCTGCCCGGACCAGGTATCGCCCATGGCAACCGCCAGCTCCACCCGCTGCCCGTTTTCTCCGGCCGCCACGGGCAACGTGGTTCCGGCGGTGCGGGAGGTCACCAGACCCTCGGGCATGGTCACCGTCAGGGTGTAGGTATCGGGGTGCAGGTTCGTCAGCAGGAAGGAGCCGTCGCTGCCTGTGGTGGCGGTGACAGGCTCCAGGTCGCTGCGGGAGGGGGTCAGCGTCAGGGTCACGCCGGACAGCGTGGCCTCGCCAGCCTCCATCAGGCCGGAGCCGTCATGATCCGCAAAGGCTATGCCGTCCATCTGCCCAAGGATCAGCCCGCCGCACAGGGGTGCGTTCACCGTGCTGCCCACCTTGAAGTCGAACCACTCGCCCGCGCCCAGGCCATCCTCGCCGGCGATGGTGTTGCCGCCCTTCTCCGTCCGGGCAAACACGCCCCGCTCCGGCAGGGTATAGCGCAGGTAGTAGCGTCCGGGCATCACCGCGTCAAAGCAGAAGCTGCCATCCTCGCCGATGGCGGCGCAGAACCACTCGCCGTTTTCGTCCATCAGGCGAACCTCCGCGCCCGCAAGGCCCGCTTCGCCCTCGTCCATCAGGCCGTTGTCGTTGGCGTCGGCAAAGACTGTGCCCTGCACCGTGCCGGGCAGAATCATGCCCGCGTCCATGCCGGTGACGCTCTGGCCGATGGCCACCTCAAAGGGCTCGGACTGGCCCGCGCCGCCGCCCAGGTTCAGCACAATGTTGCCCTCGCCCAGCTTGGTGAAGGCATAGCCCTTCTTGGCGCTCAGGGCGATGGTGTAGGCGCCGGGGTTCACATTGTCAAAGGTGTAGACGCCCTTGGCGGTGGTGCGGTCGGTGGCGACGGTGTTGCCGTCCTTGTCCAGGAGGCTCACTGTCAGGCCGGACACCACCTTTTCGCCGCTGTCCTTGACGGCGGAGAAGTTATCATCCAGGTAGCACACGCCGGTCACCGTGGCAGGCAGCACCGCGCCCACCACCATCTGCTGGGTCGTGCCGGTGGTGACGACGATGTTCTCCACATAGTTTTCGCGCCTGCCCGCCCGGGGCTGGAACTGGTTGCCCGCCGGATCGCTGCTGACCATGGTGAAGCCCGCGCCCTCGGGCAGCACGGCCCGCAGGCGGTAGGTGTTGGCCCGCAGCGCGTCGAAGGTGATCACGCCGTTCTCGTCGGAAACCTTGGTGACCACGGTTTTGCCGGTGCCCTGCTTGATCAGCTCGCCCTTGACACCGGCCAGAGGCTCCTCGCCTTCATCGTAGAGGCCGTTGTAGTTGGCGTCCAGGAAGCACTGCACCTGGATCACGCCCTCATTCACCAGGCCGATGTTCTGCTCGTCCAGGGTCTTGCCCGCGTTGAGCTTGACCAGCTTGGTGGCCTTGCGCACGCCCTCGGTGGTCAGGATGGAGCGCTTGTCCCCGCCGTACTTGGTGTACTGGGTGAACATCAGCCCGTCGGGGGTGGTGGCGCGGATGTTGTACTCGCCGGGCTTCACCGCGCCAAAGACGTAGTTGCCGTCCTCGCCGGTGACCAGCTGGTACATGGTGTCGCCGCCCCGCAGCACCAGCTCGATCAGGCAGCCGGCCTGGCCAGGCTCATCATCCTGCCGCACGCCGTCGGCGTTCTCGTCCAGCCAAACGTAGCCGGATACCACCGCCATGGAGGACGCTCCCACGCCGCATACCGCCGTCTGCCCCTCCGTGAGGGTCAAGGCCGCGCTGTCCTGCAGCTGCTGGTCCGTCTCCTGCATGACGCTGGATTTCCCGTCCCCTGCTCCGCCATACGCGGCGAAGGCGTAGCCCGTGGGCATCTGCGCCCTGAGCACGTACTGTCCCGGGGCGAGGCCCTCCAGCAGCGCGTCGCCGTTTTTGTCCGTCACGGCGGTGGCCACCGGCGCGGCAGACGTGTCGCCAGCAGGCACCGCGCCCACCGTCACGCCCGCCAGGCCGCGCTCATAGCCGCCCTGGGAACCGTTGTTGTTGCTGTCCAGGAAGGCATGCACCTGCAGCGCGGCAGGCGCGCCCGCCGTCAGCTGCATATTCTCCACCCGCACGCCGGAGGCCAGGGCCACGGCCGCGTCCTCCACAGCCAGCGCCTCGTCGGTCTGCACCTTCACGGTGTAATTTCCATCCGCAAGGCCCTCGAAGCCCCACGCGCCGCTGCCGTCGGTGACCGTCTGCGCCACAGCGCTGCCATCAGCGCCCAGCAATGCCACCGTCAGCCCGGACAGCGCCGTGCCGTCCGCCTTCAGCACACGGCCGGATACCGCCGCGTTGGCCAGCCGCTCCACCTGGGGCAGCTGCACGTCGCCCTCCGCATGCACGGTGATGCTGGCCTGCACGCCGCTCTCCAGCGTATTCAGCGTCCAGCCCTCCGCGGCATAATCGCCCGCGGGCAGCTTCAGGACAACCGTATAGTCCCCGGGCATCAGCTCCGTCCAGGCATACTGCCCGTCCGCGACCTCCGCCTGCCCAACGCCGGACAGGGCAGCCGTCGCTTCCTCCACGCCCGCGATGCCGCCGGAAAGGTTCCCCAGCTCGCTCAGCGTGATGATATACGTTCCTTCAATACCAGCCTTGACCTCGGCCTGCCACTGCACACGATCCTTCAGCGACAGGGCCTGGCCGTTCAGATCCGTCATCGCCATCCCCTGGGGAATGTCCAGCGTCACGGTGTACTCACCCGGCTCCAGCCCGGCCACCGCCTCCGGCTGATCCGCCGTCAGCGTGCCCTCGGCCACAGGCTCGTCCCCCAGCGTCAGGGAATAATCCGCGCTGCCGGTGGCCACCAGCTTCAGCGCGCCCGCAACCGGCGTAGGAACCGGCGTAGGCGTGGGCGCCTCCGTGGGCACGGCAGTCGGCTCTTCCGTCGGAGCCTCGGTGGGCTGAGCGGTCTCCTGGGGCTCCAGCGCCGCCGCCCGGGCATAGGCCTGATCCACCGCGACAATGTCCTCCGCCGCGCCCTGGTAGGCTGCCAGGGTCAGCAGAAAGTCCGGCCAGGGCTCCGCACCCTCCGCCGCTTCCTCCTGATGCACGGTGTACACCCCGCTGGGCAGCGCCTCCGGGCTGGCGTACCAGCCATTGCCGTCCGTGGTCACAGCCAGGGACGCGCCGTCCTCCGCCGTCAGGGTGAAGGCCGCAGCGTCCTCCGCCTGCAGGGTGAACAGCCCCGCGTCCGCCAGGACGTTCATGGGCGCCAGGTTCTGCCGCCCCTCCGTCACCGCCACCGCATAGCCCCCGGCATACACCAGGTAGCCCTCGGGCATGGTATCCATGTCCGGGATGAGGGTAACGCTGCCTGCATCCCGCAGGGTGATGGGCGCGCTGCCCTGTTCGCTCACCTCAATGCGGCCCAGGGCCTCGTCCCCCTGATACACGTCAAAGCTGCCGCTGAGCGCCTCGGTGCGCCAGGAGCCGTCCGCCTGGGCCCAAAGGCCTGTCAGGCTGACCGTCAGGGTCGTCGTCTCCGCCAGCGAAAGGGCCGCCGCGCCCACCAGCGCCAGGCACATCAGGCAGGCTACAAGCATCTTCCATCCGTTTCTCATATGAACCGGCATCCTCCGAATCAACCGGGCCGTCAGCCCGTTTCTTCCACGCAGGGCATTCCTTTAACCACATTATATGGTAAAACAACCGGGCCTGATTGTCAACCGTTTCCCCCGCGCAGCCGGGCAAGATTTACATTCCCCGGGGCGGGCCGGGCCGAGGCAATTCTGTGAAGAATATGCGAATTTTTCCCCCTGCTTCCTTTGTGCGCTTGACTTGCCCCTCCCCTGTGTTATAATAGGATCAGAAATACCATCGGCACGTCCGTTGATGAAAGGTGATTCTTTATAGATGTTTATGATTGGCAATGACCGGGTAGCCCTGGTAACGGATACCTCCTGCGACCTGAGCGAGGAGCAGCTGCAGGCCTATGACATCCGCCTGGTGTCCCTGCGCGTATCCACCTCCGAGGGCGAATTCCGCGACAGGCTGGAGATCGATCAGGATACCCTCTACGACCTGCTCAAGCGGGAGCTGCCCAAGACCTCCCTGCCCCTGCCGGAGGACGTGTCCGCCCTGTACCGGCAGCTGAAGGAGGAGGGCTGCACCCGGGTGGTGCACATGACCATCAGCTCCAACCTCTCCGGCACCTACAACATGGTGCGCCTCATTGCCGAGGAGACGGAGGACCTGCAGGTGGACGTGGTGGACACCAAGACCCTGTCCTGCGGGCTGGGGCTGCTGGTGCTGGAGGCGGCGGAATCCCTGGCCAGGGGCATGTCCGTGGAGGACACCCTGGCGCGGGTGGAGCGTCTGCGCGCCACGCAGCTGGGGGCCTTTGTCATCCGCACGCTGGAATTCCTGCGCAAGGGCGGGCGCATCGGCCTGGTGGAGGGCGTGGTGGGGTCGCTTTTGCAGATCAAGCCCGTCATCTACGTCAATGACGACGGCGTATACAACACCCTGGTCAAGGCCCGTGGCTTCACCAACGCCCTGAACGCCATGAGCGACGAGTGCTTCAAGCGCTTCCAGGGGCGGAAGGTGCGCATCGCCATCGTCCACGGCGCGGCCTATGAGGAGGCTGTCAAGCTCCGGGACAAGTTCCTGGAGAAGCTGGACGTGGCTTCCTCCTTCATCAGTCCGGTGAGCCCCGCCCTGGCCATCCACACCGGCCCCGGCCTGCTGGGCGCCATCGTCCAGTACGCTGACTGAGCGGATACAAAAACAGCAGCGCGGCTGCTCCCTGACACGGGAGGCCGCGCTGCTTTTGCTTGTCCTGATCTTATGGCTTGAAATCCTCCGGCGGGCGGTGCTGCTCAAGCGTCAGGAACCACCTGACGCCGAAGCGGTCGGTGACCTCCGCCGCCCAGGGGCTCCAGGGCAGCTCACACAGGGGCAGATCCACCTGTCCGCCCTCCTTCAAAAGGGCGAAGGCACGCTCCAGTGCCTCCCGGGTGCCGAAGGTGTAGCCCAGGTTCACCGGATTGTACCCGGTGGCAGGCTCCTTCGCCTCCACCACGGAGCAGAAGGGCTCGCCCTTCACATTCAGCTCGGAATGGAAGAACGTCCCGTCCTCGTTCAGCACATGGTAGCCCAGCTCCGCCCCGAAGGCCTCCTGGTACAGTGCCGCGGCCTCCCGGCTGCCCTTTACATACAGACCCACGCCCAGCAGCGCCATGG
Organism: Aristaeellaceae bacterium; assembly: GCA_051883775.1. Lineage (GTDB taxonomy): Bacteria > Bacillota > Clostridia > Christensenellales > Aristaeellaceae > UBA11524. The sequence continues at coordinate 7,705 of JBJEUJ010000089.1, forward strand.
TTGTCATCCTTTCCTTCAGCGGATCCGCAGGCCCTTCTCCTTCAGGAGGGCCAGCAGCTCCTCCGTTTCATGCTCGGTCAGGCTGCCCTTGAAAAAGGTCGTCACCTGCTGGGCCCTGGACATGACGATCACCGCGTCCTCCGTTTCCCTGGCCCAGACCAGCTTGTCATAGCCGATGGTGAACACGCCGCCGGTGGTCTGGTTCTCCACCCGGACGCCCTGCTCCGTGCAGCTGGTGGTCAGCAGCATCTCGCCATCGGGGGCGGATTCCTTCAGCCGGTTCACAAGCTGCCGCAGTACCTGATGGCGGTAGCCGATCAGCCTGCAGGCTGCAATCACCGTCCACACCGCCATGAAGGCCAGGTACAGCTTGCTCCCGATGACCCTCCACATCCACAGGGAATACGCGGTGACCATCACCGTCAGAACACCCAGGCCCACCAGCGTGCTCCGGGGCAGCATCTCGTTCACATGCCGGCGCAGGAAGTCCTCGTTCAGCACGCCCGTGGTGGAAAACCGACCGGGGTCGGTTATGGCTTCATTCATGGCCGCCGTCCTCCCCGTGCCGGTCGTCGTTCCCATCCTTCTCTTCATCCTCGGGCTTTTCCGGCGGCAGCTTGCGCACCAAGGCCGTCTCCACCCGGTGCTCCTCAATCTTCTCCACCTGAATGTGCAGCCCGGCCACGTCCACCTCAGGGGTGCTGCCGTCCTGGGGAATCAGCGTGAACTGGCTGAAGATCAGCCCGCCCAGGGTGTCGTAATCCTCCTCCAGGGGCAGCTCCACCTGCAGCGCCTCGGCCACGTCCTCCAGGGGCGCGGTGCCGGAGATGCGCCAGGTGTCCTCGTCCACCCGGGTGATTTCCGCCTCCGCCTGGGGGTCGAACTCGTCATAGATGTTGCCGACAATCTCCTCCAGCAGGTCCTCCATGGTGACGATGCCGCTCATGCCGCCGTACTCGTCCACCACGATGGCCATGTGGATTTTCTTCATCTGCATATCCCGGAACAGCGCGTCGGCCTGCACCGTCTCCGGCACGAAGTACGCCGGGCGGATCAGCTCCCTGAGGGGGGCGGGGGTCTCAGCCTGCCCGTTAAGCAGGAACTCCCGGGTGCTCAGGGTGCCGATGATGTCGTCCATGTCCTCGTCATAGACCGGGAAGCGGCTCAGGCCCGTCTCCCGGATGGTCTTGAGAATCTCCTCGCTGCTCTCCCCCACCCAGATGCTGCTCACATCGGTGCGGTGGGTCATCACGTCCTCGGCGGAATGATTGTTGAACTCGAAGATGTTCTCGATCATTTCCTTCTCGTTTTCCTCAATGGCGCCGCTCTCGCCGCCTATATCCACCATCATGCGGATTTCTTCCTCTGTGACCTCCTCAGGCTCGGCGTTGGGGTCGATGCCGATGAGCCGCAGGATGCCGTTGGTGCTGGCGGAGAGCAGCCACACCACGGGCTTGAAGATCGTGGAGCAGACCTGCAGCACCCGGTAGATCTTCCGGGCGAGCTTCTCGGGGTTCTGCATGGCGATGCGCTTGGGCACCAGCTCGCCCAGCACCAGGGTGAAATAGGACAGCACCAGGGTAATCAGCACCACGCACAGGGAATTGAGCACCGCAGGATCCACCTGGGCGCCCGCTGCAAGAAAGGCTTCAGCCAGCCTGGAGGCAAACTGATCCGCCGCGAAGGCGCTGCCCAGGAATCCGGCCAGGGTGATGCACACCTGGATGGTGGACAGAAACTTGTTGGGCGTCTCGGACAAACGGAGCAGCTGCGCCGCCACATGGTCGCCCTCGTCGGCGTCATGGCGCAGCTTGGCCTCGTTCAGGGAAAGCACCGCCACCTCCGTGGCCGCAAAGAAACCGTTGATCAGAATCAGAACCAGCTGAAGCAGCAGAGGGCCTCCCCATGGGTCGGCAGACACAAAAGATCACTCCTTAATTCTTCCAGTGCGGAACCCTTTCCGCACGCAGGGCGTCCGCTCCCGCCGGCATGGCCGCTTTGCGCAGCGGACGGCGCAAAGGCGCAAATTTCCATACCATTTCTATTATAGCATAGTTTCCTGCAAAAAGAAAGGCCCGGGCCCGAAAAGGGGCTCCGGCTGCTTCCTTCTGATTCCATTGCCGCCACACAGAAAAGAAAGCGCTTACAATCCATGCATTCTGCGCAGGACCCCTTGATTATTTCTTGTCAATATGCTATGATGTAGCCCCTGGATATTTTATATCCATAATATTTTCAAGGAGGACTCCCAACATGAAAAAGGTTCTTTCCCTGATCATGGCGCTGGCACTGGTGCTGTGCGCCGTCTCCGCCCTGGCTGAGGGCGAAACCTTCCTGGGCCTGGGCATCGCCACCAGCATCGGCTCCAGCTCCGACGCTACCGCCGAGAAGTACGGCAACGCTCAGGTTGACAGCGCCATCGTGTCCGTTGTTGTGGACAAGGACGGCGTGATCGTGTCCTGCAAGATCGACGCTGCTCAGACCAAGGTTGGCTTCAACGCCACCGGTGCTCTGACCGCTGACAAGGAAGCCGAGATCAAGTCCAAGAAGGAGAAGCAGGACGAGTACAACATGCGTGGCGCTTCCCCCATCGGCAAGGAGTGGTTCGAGCAGATCGCCGCGCTGGAGGACTGGCTGGTGGGCAAGACCGCCGCTGATCTGAAGGCCGCCTACGAAGGCAAGGACGAGTCCCTGGTGACCGTGTGCTCCATCAAGCTGGAGAGCGTGTGCGTCGCCCTGGAGAAGGCTGTGGCCGACGCCCTGGCTGAGTAATCATCCCTGGCAACCCTTCCGGGAGAGCGCATTGCTGCCTCTCCCGGTTTTTTATCCGATTTTCGACGCACTGGAGGCGATCCACTCATGCGCAAAGCGCTGGCCCTGCTGCTGATCCTGTGCCTGCTGCTCCTTGGCGGCTGCGCGTCCAGGGAAGCGCCGCTGAATCGCTACACCCACTCCTTCTTCGGTACCTTCGACACCTTTATTGTGCTGACAGGCTATGCCGACAGCCAGGAGACCTTCGACCGCGCGGCCCAGGCCTGCGAGGCATCCTTCCGCTACTACGACGAGCTGTTCGACCCTTACGTTCACTCCGACACCATGCAGAACGTATGGAACCTGAACCAGACGGCCTGGAAGGAGCCGGTGAAGGTATCGGAGGATATGATGGAGCTGCTCCTGCAATGCAAGGAGCGGGCGGAAGCGCTGTCCCCGGTAGTGAACCCCGCCATGGGCCGTGTGCTGAGCATCTGGCACGATGCCCGGGAGAACGCGGAATACGACCCGGCCACGGCGGCCCTGCCGGACATGGCGGAATTGTCGGCCGCGGCGGAGCACATGTCCCTGGACGATCTGATCCTTGACCCTGAGGCCATGACCGTCTACTACGCGGATCCGCTTTTGCGGCTGGATCTGGGGGCGGTGGCGAAGGGCTATGCCGCCGGCAAGGTGGCCGGGCAGCTCAAGGACATGCTGCCCGTCTACAGCCTGAACGCGGGGGGCAACCTGGTGCTGGGGCCCTCGCCGGAGGACGGGTGGAAGGTCAGCGTGCAGCATCCGGACAAGGCGCTGGTGGGCGAGGAGGATGCGTACCTCTGCACCATCCGCGCGGAGAACTGCTCCGTGGTCACCAGCGGCGATTATCAGCGCTACTACGTGGTGGATGGCCAGCGGCTGCACCACATCATTGACCCGGAGACGCTGATGCCCGCCGACCATGTGCGGGCAGTGACGATCATCGCGCCGGACTCCGGTCTGGCGGACTGGCTGTCCACGGCGGCCTTTGTGCTGCCCTACGAGGAAAGCCGCGCCATGATTGACGCTCTGTCGGACGTGGAGGCGCTGTGGTACCTCCCCGACGGCACGGTTCACATGACGGACGGCTTTGCCAGCCGGGTCACGGAGTGACGCTTCCAGCGGACGGACGGTCCGATGCTCCTGCTTCTGTAAGAATTGTTCCCTGAGGAATTCTCCAAAATTTTTCTTATCGTCTATGTATTTTGCTTTTGGTTGCATTTATCATAGATATTGGCAACCAAAAGCATTTTTTGTTCTTACAGACGTTATATCGAGCATATACAGGAGGATGACAACATGGCAGCAACAGCAAAGACGGTTTCCCTGGCAGAATTTGTGCAGGATGCAGATACGCTGCTGGCCTCTGCTGCGTCAGGGAATCTGGTGAAGGTCGTGGATGGCGAACGGGAAGTATTCCTCGTCAGCGCGGAGTTGATGCTGCTCATCACCACTTGTCTGCTGCCCGGCGAGATGACGGCGCCCCGGTGACGCTTCCGGCAAGCCAGGCGGACGCGCTTCATCCCCTGCCTGAACGCCCATCAAAAAAAGCCCGCCGGGCGCATTGACCCGGCAAGGCTCATTCCCGAGGCTGCCACGCAACCTCGAAGTCCTCAAACACCACGGGCATGTCCTCCCGGAAGGTGTAGCCCATCTCCTGCCCCTCTTCCATGAAAAACCTGCGGTGGCCCGCCTGCCAGCTTTCCAGGCAGTCGTCCTCCCCCTCCCGGCGACAGATGTCATAGGTCACGTCCCGGAAGGGCAGGATGGTTACGCCCGTGGTACGGATGACGCAGCGCGGCTCCCCCGCCCAGTCCGTCACAATGTGCAGCGCGCCCGGCTGCGGCAGCGGCTCGCCGTCCAGCTCGTAGCTGCGCAGGCTGGAGCAGGTGGCCCGCTTCTGCCCGCTGAGCACCAGCGCCAGCAGCGCGTTGGCCCACTTCTCCGTCAGCTCAAAGTGAAAGCAGCTCTCATACCGGGTGTCCGCCGGAAGCCCCGCCTCCGCCAGATACGCCGCCCAGAACGCCTCCGTGGTCATGCATGCTCCTCCTGAAATGCCAGCGGGCAGGAATCGGTATGCCCTCTTCCTGCCCGCTCAATCATTGCCCGCGGCAAACAAAGCCGCCTGTAACGCCTGCCTCCGTTCAGCGGCCCGTATGGCCATCCAGATAGAAGCGAACCAGCTCCTCCAGGATCTCGTCCCGCTCCAGGCGGCAGATCATGCTCCGGGCCTGGTTATAGCTGGTAATGTAGGTCGGGTCACCCGAAATAATATACCCCACGATCTGCGTGATGGGATCGTAGCCCTTGGCCTGCAGGGCATTGTACACATACATGAGGATGTCCTGCGCCTCGTTGCCCGATTCCTGAATAGGGGTCAGCTTGGTGGTGTTGAACAGTTCCGGCACAGCAGTTGGCTCCTTCCTCTTAATACAGCTTCATTATACACGTTTCTGCCGTGGATGAAAAGACCATTTTTCATTAAAATCTTCTGAGGTCAGCGGCGCAGGCCTCTTATCGCGCCTCTTACCGATACAACGACGGGCAGCGCCAAAAGCATCCCCAGCGTGCCGGAAAAAATTCCTCCGGCGGAAATCGACAGCAGCACGGTCAGCGGATGCAGCCGCGTGGCCCCCGACAAAAGCCGCGGCGACAGGAAGCTGCCCTCCACCTGCTGCACCGTCCATAGTACCAGCAGCGTCCAGAGCCCCTGCGCCAGCCCGCTCTGCAGGCCCATCAGCACCGCGGGAATGCCCGCCAGCACCGGGCCGATGTAGGGCACCAGCTCCATCACCCCCATCAGCAACCCCAGCAGCAGCCAGCCCGGCGTGCCGATCAGCATCAGCCCCACCGCCGTCAGCGTCCCCACGAAGGCCGACACCAGCAGCTGCCCCCGCAGGAACCCCGCCGTCTCCCGGCGCATTTCCCGCCCCGCGCGCACTGCCCGCGCCCGCCAGGATACCGGAAGCAAAAGCATCAGCAGGGAGGCAATCTGCCGCCTGTCCCGCAGAAGATAAAACCCGATCAGGGGCGACAGCACCAGCTTGCTCATGGTGCGCACGGTTTGCGCCGCCGTGCCGGCCAGGGCGGATACAGCATTCCCGGCATAGCGGCTGACCGTGCTGAAGAACTCATCCCGCACAGGGGACAGGTTCACCCCCCGCTCCTGCAGGAACGTCTGCCCCCGGGCCAGATGCTGCTCCAGCCAGCTCAGCCACGCGGGGAACATGGCCGACACCTGCCGGAACTGCTGCACCAGCGGCGGAATCAGCCCCACCAGCACCCCCGCTGCCACAAGCCCCAGCGCCAGAAAGGCCAGCGCCGCCGCCAGCCCCGGCGACAGGCGCTTCTCCAGCACGCGGCACAGGGGCAGCGCCATGGCCATCAGCACATAGCCGCCCAGCAGCTGCATCATAAGCGCCCACAGCACATGCCGCGTCAGCCACAGGATGGCCGCCCCTGCCGCGATGATGACTGCCGTCCGCACGTTCACCCGTGCCGCCCGCCGCTCCATGCCTTTCCCGCCCTTCCACAAAAGCGGCAGGGGAAGTCCTCGCCTCCCCTGCCCTGCCGTCACATGCTGCGCAGCCAGCGGCGCACCTTGCCCGCCGCGTGCTTCGCGTCCCGCCGCAGCGCCCGTCCTGCAGGCATCATCATCAGTCCAGCGCCCAGCATGAACCCCATGGCGCCGCCCATGGCAAACCGCGACATCCCGGTCACCTCCTTTCCCTGATCCGCTCCAGCGTGCAGCCGGTGGGTATCAGCACCTGCCCCGGCTCCCCCGGCGCAGGATGCACCGCGAAGCTCCGGGCCAGCATCCGCCCGCAGCGCAGCTCCTCCAGGGGGCCCAGGGTGATCTCCAGCGCGGCCACCCGATGGCTGTCAGGCTGCAGGTAGACGTCCGTCACCCGCCCCAGATCCAGCCCTGCCGTGTCCCGCACCGATCCCAGGGTGAAGGCTGCGTCCCGGGGCATGCGGCCCGGGCGGCGCAGGGCGATCACCGATACCTCGCCCAGCACCAGGATGTCCTCCGCCGCCAGCCACCGCGCGCCGCCAAGGCCCTTGCGCACCACCAGCCCACGCAGGCTCCGCCCGTCCGGGTTCAGCACCGCCTGCTCCACCCGGCCCTGCAGCTTGCCTGCGCATACCACCGGCAGGCCCGTCACGCTGCCCAGGCGGATCAAAGGTCGTCCGCATCCTGCACGGGCTCCTCATCCTCGTTGTAGGGCACGCCTGTCCAGGAGCCCAGGGGATCGGTGGGGTTCTTTTTCTGCTGCTCGCGCAGAATGGCGCGAACCATGTCCTTGGGTCGTTTCATGCGCTCACCTCCGCCTTTCAGATTGCCCAGCGCACAAGCGCGGCATGAGGGCAAATTCCGCCAGCGGCGTTCATTGCGCACACAAAAAAAGCGGTCTGAGCCGCTTATTCACATGGCTGTCCCGCGCTGACGCGAGCGCGCAGACAGCATTACTTTTTCTGCGTGAAGCCATAGATGCCGATGGCCGCCGCGATGGACAGGTTCAGGGAATCCACCCGGTCGTTGCTGGGGATCCGCACAGGCTGGCCCATACGGGAGAATTCCGCCGGAAGCCCGCTGCCCTCGTTGCCAAAGATCAGCGTCCAGTTTCCCGGCACGTCCCCCGCCAGCACGTCCGGCAGGGACCGGGAGCCGTCCAGCATGAAGGGGTACAGCATCCGCCCGGGATGCTCCGCTTCATACTGCGCAAAGCTGTCGTAGGTGCGCACATGCAGCTGGAACATGGCCCCCATGCTGGCCCGCACCACCCGGGGATCAAACACGTCCACGCAGGGGCGGATCAGCGCCACGTCCTCCACGCCGAAGCCCAGCGCCGTGCGCAGGATGGTGCCCACGTTGCCGCAGTCCGAGGGATGATGCAGCACCACATGGGGCCTGTCCATGGCCAGCGCGTCGTCGAACTTGGCGAACACCGCAGCGGCAAAGCAGTTCTCCTTCCCGGAGATGCGGGCGAGAGCCTTGTCCGCAACCTCCACCCGGACGCGCAGCTGCTCCGCCAGCCGGGTCAGCTTCTCCGCGCCCTCGGTACCCTCCGCCTTGCTGTGCAGGAGCACCCGGCGGGCGCTGTCTGGCCGGTGCAGCAGGCACTCCATGGCTGGGAAGATGCCCGGGGCGTAGGCGTAGTCCAGGTCGGATTTGTAGGGGGACAGGGATGGCATAGGCTTTCCTCCTTGATGGTCACGGGTGGGGCAGCAGCAGGCAACGCAACTGTTTCGTCCCTGGCACAGCCATTCCAGCGCGGCGCGCCTGATATTTTTCCGTCCATCGTCCATATTGCTGCCATGGCCGCCGCATGCTCCGCGTCGCGCCGCGCCCGCCGCGCGGCGTGACCCCTGCAAAGGAAAAAAACAAGCAGCAGTCCACCCAAAAGGGAGTCCAGAGGGCTATGCAGCCCTCTGGCGGGGATGAAGGGGGCAGCGCCCCCTTCCCTCGTCCGCCCCCTCAAAACAGCGCGTCGATGAAATCCTTGGCGGAGAAGGGCTGCAGGTCGTCGATGCCCTCACCCACGCCGATGTACCACACCGGCACCTCCAGCTCCTGCCGGATGGCCAGGGCAATGCCGCCCTTGGCCGTGCCGTCCAGCTTGGTCAGGATAATGCCGCCCACCTCGCAGACCTCCTTGAAGGCCCGGGCCTGGGCCAGGCCGTTCTGGCCGGTGGTGGCGTCCAGCACCAGAATGCAGCGCACGTCCGCCTCGGGGTACTCCCGGTCCAGCACGCGGCGCATCTTGTTCAGCTCATCCATCAGGTTCTTCTTGTTGTGCAGGCGGCCGGCGGTGTCCACCAGCAGGAGGTCAGCCCCCTGGGCCTTGGCGGACTTGATCGCGTCAAACAGCACCGCGGCGGGGTCGGCGCCCTCCTCGTGCCTGACGATGGGCACCCGCGCCCGCTCCGCCCACACGGTCAGCTGCTCGGCGGCGGCTGCGCGGAAGGTGTCGCCCGCACAGAGCATCACCCGGCGGCCGATGGACTGGAAGCGCAGCGCCAGCTTGCCGATGGTGGTGGTCTTGCCCACGC
>JBJEUJ010000090.1:0-3076 GCA_051883775.1 Aristaeellaceae bacterium
TTGGGTACCTGGAGCAGCTGCTGATGATGCTGCCCGTTCTCTGCGCCTGTTGAAAGGAAGGAAACGTATGCTGAAAACCTATAAGGAAGAAAACGTTCTGCGCGCCGCCGAGTGCGACCTGAGCAGCCAGTGGAAGCCCAGCGCCATCCTGGAGAACATGCAGGAGATGGCCGGCAAGCACGCCGAGCTGCTGGGCGCGGGGCGCAACGCGCTGATGCAGCAGGGCATCGTCTGGGTGCTGACCCGGGTGGAGGTGGAGATGGACCGCTATCCCCGTCACACGGAAACCGTGGCCACGGAGACCTTCCCCATGCCGGTGCGCCGGTGGTTCTTCCCGCGTTATTTTATTTTCCGGGATGAGCAGGGGCAGGAAATCGGCCGGGCCGGGAGCCTGTGGGTGCTGCTGGACGTGAACACCCGCAAGATGGCCCGCCCGGACAGTGTGGCCCGCCTCATGCCCGACAACAGCGATCTGCTGGCGCCTCTGGGTCTGCCCGCGCCGGTGGCGGAGGTTTCCGGCACGCTGCAGACGGGTCATCTCTCCCCCGTCTACACCGACCTGGACATGAACGGTCATGTCAACAACGTCAAGTACATGGACTGGTGCTGCAACGCTCTGGGCATCGACACCCTGCGGAGCAAGTGTCTGCGCCGCTTCGACGTGAACTACGACCTGGAGGTACGCCCCGGGCAGGAGATCCGCACGGAGCTGCGCACCCTGGGGGATGATTTCTCCTTCTGCGGCTTCGAGGGTGACCAGCGTCATTTCGACATTGGCGGCACCCTGGCGGATCGCACCTGATTTCCGGCAAAGCAAAGGCCCGGCTTACCGCGTTTTTTTGGTAAGCCGGGCCTTTTGCTGTCAGGGCGGATGGGGGCGTTCCCTATTGACGCTTCGGAACATGCCGTTTCCCTCGCGGGCAAACTGCGTCGCCTGCTCGGAAACTCTCGCTTTTCGTTTGTACCTGAGGGGGGCGGGCGTGTTGCGCTGGGCTGCCGCCCAGACCTGCGCAGGGGCTAACGCCGCCCCTGCTACCAAAGCAAGGAGCTTCGCCCCTTGACCCGTTTTCGCTGGCGCGCTCCATGGGAGTTGTCTTTTCTGCCGTTTCCCTCGCGGGCGAACTGCGTCGCCTGCTCGGAAACTTACGCTTCTTCGTTTGCACCTGAGGGGGGCGGGTGTGTTGCGCTGGGCTGCCGCCCAGACCTGCTTGGGGTTCCACCCCAAACCCCGCAAGGAGCTTCGCCCCTTGACCCGTTTTCGCTGGCGCGCTCCAGGGGAGTGGTCAGTCTTGGGAGAGGAGGGCACGGGCTTTCGTCGCTGCGGTGCGCACGGCTGTGGGGATGGTCAGCGCGTCCATGTCCTCCCGGGTGACCCACCGCCAGCCCTCCGGGGCAGCGGCGTCCGCCGGCGCATGCAGGACGTACAGCTTCATCTGCCACACCTGGTGGGTGAAGATGTGCCGCGCCTCCCCTGCCGCCTCCGCCGGGCCGGTACGCAGCCCCAGGCTCCGCCGGACCAGCCCCGGCAGCTGCGATGCGCTGTGGTGCTCCTCCAGCAGGGGGAAAATCCACAAGCCCTGGAGCATGGTTTCCGTCCGCCGGCGCATCAGCACCCGGTTGCCTGACAGAATCAGGCACAGGTCGTAGTCAATGATCCGGGGCGGATTCTTCCGGGGCAGCAGGGGCAAGTCCTCCGCGTCGCCCTCACGATAGGCGTCGCAAAGCTCCTGCAGGGGGCAGCGCTCGCAGGAGGGCGTTCCCGGCACGCACACCGTCGCCCCCAGATCCATCAGCGCCTGGTTGAAGTCCCCGGGCCGCTCCACCGGTACCAGCGCCGCAGTCTCCGCCGTCAGCTGCCGCCGGACGGAGGGCACGCCCACGTTCTCCCGGATGCCCTTGAGGCGCGACACCACCCGGATCACGTTCCCGTCCACGGCGGGCACGGGCTGATCGAAGGCGATGCTGGCGATGGCCCCGGCGGTGTAGTCCCCCACGCCGTGGATTTTCCTCAGCTGCTCCGCATTGGCGGGCATGACCCCGCCGAATTCCTCCACCACCTGCTGCGCGCCCCGGTGCAGGTTTCGCGCCCGGCGGTAGTACCCCAGGCCCTCCCACAGCTTCAGCACATCCTCCTCCGGCGCGGCGGCAAGGGCCTCCACCGTGGGAAACCGCTCAAGAAACCGGTCGTAGTAGGCCAGCACCGTCTCCACCCGGGTCTGCTGGAGCATGGTTTCGCTCACCCAGGTGCGATAGGGGTCGTGAATGCCCCGCCAGGGCAGGCTGCGGGCATGGGCGTCGTACCATTCAAGCAGCAGCGCGGCCGCTTCCGTCATGGGCCATTCCTCCTTCACGCTGCCCATTGTACCACATCTCCCCCGCTCCATGCCAGCCATGACCCGTTTTTTCCGTTGTTCATGATTTGTTCAAAAATTTTTCATGGAAATAGAACACATGTTCTCTTGAAACTCATGCCATATTGCGCCATAATAGCACCGTACTTTTTAGCACTCAACCCAATCGAGTGCTAACAACCCCCGGTCAATGACCGGCAACCTTCCCGGAAGGGAATCGAGCGAGTCCAAGAAGAAACAGGAGGAATCAATTCATGACCGTGAAGCCTTTGGGTGACCGCGTCGTCATCAAGAATGTGGAAGCCGAGGAAACCACCAAGTCCGGCCTGATCCTGACCAGCGCCGCCAAGGAAAAGCCCCAGATGGCGGAGGTTATCGCCGTTGGCCCCGGCGGCATGGTGGACGGCAAGGAAATCAAGATGGAAGTCAAGGTTGGCCAGAAGGTCATCTACAGCAAGTATGCCGGCACCGAGGTCAAGCTGGACGGCGAGGAATTCACCATCGTCCGCCAGATGGACATCCTGGCTGTGGTGGAGTAAGCCAACCATTCCCAATCCATGGTATTGAATGAATAAAGGAGTCTGAGACATTATGGCTAAGCAGATTCAGTACGGCGAAGAGGCTCGCCGCTCCCTGGAAAAGGGCGTCAACGCCCTGGCGGATACCGTCAAGATCACCCTGGGCCCCAAGGGCCGCAACGTGGTGCTGGACAAGAAGTACGGCGC
>JBJEUJ010000091.1:0-3066 GCA_051883775.1 Aristaeellaceae bacterium
TGGCCGCTGCCGATGGACTGGGTGGGCCGGAACTCGCACAGGCCCACCAGGTCGGGATTGAACAGCCACACCCGGGCAGGCCGGGACATGGCCAGCACTGTGGCCTTCGCCTTGAAGATCATCAGCCTGCCTGTGCGCACGTTCATGCCAACCGCGCCGATGCCCCGCTTTTTCCCGTCCACCACGGCGGTCAGAAGGGCGGTGGCCTCCGTGCGATCGAAGATGCGCACCCCCAGCCGCTTCATCTCCCGATACAGCGCAGGCTTGAAGGTGGAACCCCACACCCGGAGGGTGAATTTGTTCGTATAGTCATAGGCAAACATGAGTCCGGTTTTTTCATCGCGGAACTCCGCGCCGGCAAACTCGCCCTCGCTGTCGCGGATTTTCCCGCCGAAGTCCTCCAGATCCAGCAGCCGGTCATAGCCCTCACGGCACTCGATATAATGGGCGATGCCGTTGGAATACTCGTCCTGCTCCTCAATGTACGCCTCGGCGATTTCCTTGGGTGTCACGCGGGAGCAGGGGTTGGAGCAGGCAGACTCCCAGTGGTCAAAGCCGCTGCCCGCCGAGCCGCTGCGCTCCGTGGCGCCCTTCTCCACCAGGACAACCTTCGCGCCCTTGCGCGCCGCGGCAATGGCCGCAAAGCACCCCGCCAAGCCGCCGCCCAGCACCACCAGGTCGCTCTCCACGGTTTCCCGCACGCCAAATTCATTGGCATAGGGCCAGTCATAAACGTTTTTCATCGGTATACTCCCTGATTTGCATTCTCAGAAGCCCAAACCATTGTACCAGCATTTTCATTATCATGCAAGAGTTATCACAATAAAAAGGATAATCTTTTCCATCCTGGGTATTGACATTTGCTTCCGTGTAGCCGACAATAGGATGAAAGCCATGCAGGAAGAGGACGCGCCATGATTAACCGCAAGATTCACTACTTTGTTACCCTGGCGGAATGCCTGAACTTCACCCAGACCGCCGCCCGCTACAACGTGTCGCAGACGGCCATCAGCCAGTACATCTCCGGCCTGGAGGAACGCCTGGGGGTGCGGCTGTTCGAGCGCAGCCAGCGCACCGTGGCCCTGACCGAGGCGGGCAAATCCTACTACACCCATGTGACCCGGCTGCTCCAGCAGTACGACGAGACCCTGGAGCAGGTCAAGGCCATCGACCTGGGGTATGCCAGCAGCCTGACGGTGGGCGTGGGCGTGTATGAGTACTGCTCCACCGAGGGCATTTTCTCCGACTTCCTGACCCGGCACCCGGAGATCAAGGTGGACATCCTGCAATACCCCTACAGCGAGCTGACGGAGAAGCTGCGCGTGGGCGAGCTGAACCTGATCATCGGCGACGCGCTGTGCGAGGACACCTTCAGCCGCTTCAGCCTGCAGTCCCGGGAGCTGTTCACCTCCCCCAACTACATCGTGGCCATGCCGGAGGTGGCCCAGCGTCACGGCGGAGATGTGCGGGAGATGCTGAAAAAGGAGTGCATCATCACCACCTGTGAGAACAAGGGGCCTTCCTCCGTACGGATGCTCAGGGCCATGTTCCAGGATGAATTCGGCTTTGTGCCCGCCAACATCAGCCAGACCAACTCCCTGGATGCGCAGCTGATGCTGGTGCGGGCCCGGCACGGCGTCGCCATGGTGCCGGGGTTCATTGTGGACTCCTACGGTGCGGGGCTGACGCGCTTTGAGCTGCCCAGCAACCGGCAGATCAGCTACAAGCTGATGTGCCTCAAGGACTGCAAGAACCCCGCCGTACAGACTTTCTTCGACTTTGTGTAAGAGGATAGCATACAGAAACGAACCCATCTTCCGAAAGGAAGATGGGTTCGTTTGTTTGATAGAGAAAGGACAGATAGGTGAAAGACCGGATCTATCGCAGGAAGGCCGAACAATTCCCCGCTGCGTCGGGCTCATCCTGGCGGGAAGCTGCTTTCGCCCCCGTCCTTGATGGATGATCAGCTGTGCTTTTTGCGGCACAGCATCGTCAGTCCGGCCATGGATGCAAGCGCCAGCAGGAGCCACAGCATCAGATGCGATCCGTCGCCGGTCTGCGGTATCACGATCAGCATCGCGGAATCGGAGGTGACGCTGCTCCCAGACTGGTCGGTAACCACGCAGCGCAGGGTCAGGCCGTTTTGCTCGTCGTTGACCGCTGCAATGCGGTAGGTAGCCTGGTTAGCTCCCGGAATGCTTATCCACTGGTTGGCTCCGGTCATGCGCTGCCACTGGTAGCGGTAGGGTTTGTCGCCGCCGTCTGCCGACACGGAGAACGTGGCTTCCATGCCTTCGGACACTGAGATGCTTGCAGGCTGCTCGTCAATGAACAGCTGCACAGGCAGCGGCAGAACCGTCAGTGTTGCGGAGTCAGAGGTGGCGCTGCTCCCAGACTGGTCGGTGACCACACAGCGCAGGGTCAGGCCGTTCTGCTCGCTGCTGACTGCTGCAAGGCGGTAGGTGTCTTGATCAGCGCCAGGGATGTCAACCCATTGATTGGCCCCGGTCATGCGCTGCCACTGGTAGCGGTAGGGCTGCTCGCCGCCGTCTGCCGACACGGAGAACGTGGCCTCCATGCCTTCGGACACTGAGATGCTTGCAGGTTGCCCGTCAATGAACAGCTGTACAGGCAGCGGCAGAACCGTCAGCGTTGCTGCATCGGAGGTGACGCTGCTCCCAGACTGGTCGGTAACCACACAGCGCAGGGTCAGGCCGTTCTGCTCGCTGCTGACCGACGCTATACGGTAGGTGTCCTGATCCGCGCCCGGGATGTCCACCCATTGGTTGACCCCGGTCATGCGCTGCCACTGGTAGCGGTAGGGCTTGTCGCCGCCGTCTGCCGACACGGAGAACGCGGCCTCCATGCCATCGGACACTGAGATGCTTGCAGGCTGCCCGTCAATGAACAGCTGCACAGGCAGCGGCAGAACCGTCAGCGTTGCGGAGTCGGAGGTGACGCTGCTCCCAGACTGGTCGATAACTACGCAGCGCAGAGTCAGGCCGTTCTGTTCGCTGCTGACCGCTGCAATGCGGTAAGTATCCTGATCCGCGCCAGGGATGTCCG
>JBJEUJ010000092.1:0-3064 GCA_051883775.1 Aristaeellaceae bacterium
ATTCCCGAGCCCACCCTTTCCCCGGACGCCGCCCCTTATGACGCGGAGCATCCGGAGGCGCTGGAGGAGGATCAGCTCTACGCCGTATCCGCCATCCTGATGGAGGCCAGCAGCGGCCTGGTCATCTTTGAAAAGAACGCCGACCAGATCATGTACCCCGCGTCCACCACCAAGATCATGACGGCCCTGCTGGCCATCATGTTCGGCGACCTGGATGCAACCTGCACCGTGTCCGCCGAGGCGGTCACCTTCTATGAGGACGATGTGACCACCGCCGATCTGCGGGAGGGCGAGGAGCTGACGCTGCGGGATCTGCTCTACGCAACCCTGGTGCAGTCCGCCAACGACGCTGCCAATGCCGTAGCCGAGGCGGTGTCCGGCTCCATCAGCAGCTTTGTGGACCTGATGAACGAGGCTGCCGCCCTCTACGGCTGCACCAGCACCCACTTCGTCAACCCCAACGGTCTGCATGACGACAATCACTACACCACCGCCCGGGACATGGCGCTGATCACCCGGGAGGCGCTGAAGGACGAGACCTTCCGGCAGATGGTCTCCACCAGCAGCTACACCTGCCCCAGAACCAACCTCATGCGCGCCCGTACCTGGACCAACAGCAACCGCCTGATGATCCCCAGCACCTCCGAGAGCACGAACAAATACTATTACCCCGACGCCATCGGCGTGAAGACCGGTACCACCTCCATGGCAGGGTACTGCTTTGTGGGCGCTGCGGAGCGGGACGGGGTGGAGCTGATCTCGGTGGTGTTCTTCACCGGGCAGAACGCCCGCTGGGCCGATACCATCAAGCTGTTTGATTACGGCTTCAGCCAGTATGTCAGCGTCACGCCCATCGACCTGTACAACATGAACCCCATCTCCATTGAGACCACGGGCTTCTCCCTGAACGATGCGGCCATGGGCACCCTGTCGCTGACCTGCGTGCCCCAGGACATCAATGCCTCCGCCTCCATCACCGCCACCCGGGACGAGGTGGAGCTGATGGCCAGCAACCTGCGGGACACGGTGCTCATCGAGTACAGCCGGGACTTTGTCGCGCCCATCCAGGCGGGGGAAATCATGGGCACCATGACCTACTTCCCCGAGACGGGCGACCCTGTCGTCTACAACCTGGTGGCGGATCGCAGCATTGCCAAGCGGGAGAACGCGCCCCTGACCCTGGAGGAAATCGTCGCCAAGACGGAGGCTGACCCCAACCCCTTCCCGCCCCTGACCCTGGAGCTGGCCATGTACCTGATTCTGCCCGTCCTGGCCCTGTGGCTGATGATCCATATTCTGCGCAAGCTGATCCGCCGCAGGAGGGTGCACAACGCCCGCATGCCCAAGATCAAGAACCGATACCTCAAGTGAACGCTGCGAGAGCCTGCCTGCGGGCGGACTCTCGCTTTCCCATATCCGCTGAGAAAGCCGTATCCTGTTTCTAATGGTATTCTCATCAATTCGCCAGCCGTTTCTCAAGCATCCGGGGCCAGGATATGGTATGATACAGCCATCAGCCGGAGGACAGGCTGAGCGCATGAAAGGAGTTATCATCATGGCAAGCTACACGATCGAGGATATTGAACTCATCCGCCGCAAGAGCGGCATCAGCTACCAGGAGGCCGTCGCGCTGCTGGACTATCACAACGGCAACGTGGCACGGGCGCTGGTTGACCTGGAGCGCAACGGCCGCATCAAGCCCGAGGCCGAGCAGGCCAGGCCCAAGCGGGAGACCACCGGCAGGAGCCAGGGTCGCAGGGGCCTGATGGGCGTCATCAGCCGGCTGTATCAGGCACGGGTGAAGGTCAGGAAGGGCAACACCAGCATCCTGAACCTGTCGCTGCTCTTCTCCCTGCTGGCGCTGCTCATCAGCCCGCACCTGGTGCTGGTGGGCGTGATCCTGATGCTGATCCTGGGCTACAAGGTGTCCTTCGAGCGCCACGACCCGGACTTTGCCTCCGACAACCTGGAGAAGATGGTCCGCAATGCCGCGCAGAACGTGAAGGAATCCGTCAGCAGCATGGCGCAGGAATTCACCGCCGCTACCGACAATGACGCTTCCGCCGCCGAGGCTGCTCCCAAGGCCGAGGCTGCCAGGCCCGAACCCGAGCAGCGCAGCTACTACCAGGCCAACCCCGCCGCCACCACCTACCATGCTTCCTACGGCGGCAGCGCGCCCACCCTGCAGGTGCCCGTGCAGGTGGAGAGCCAGGACGGCAGCGTGTCCGTGGAGTCCGACAAGGACGGCTTCACCAACGCCACCATCGAGTAACCCTTCCTCCCCTTTCCCGGAATGGACAGCTCCCCCTGCTGCCCATTCCCTTTTGTCGTCATAAGCAAGCCGTAAGGAGTGTCGCCCATGAGCCGTATCCTGATTGTTGAGGATGAAAAGAAGATCGCCCGTTTCCTGGAGCTGGAGCTGATGCATGAGGGATACGAGGTGGACACCGCCCACGATGGCCGCACCGGGCTGGAGAAGGCCCTGTCCTGGCAGCCGGATCTGATGATCCTGGATCTGATGCTGCCGGAGCTCAGCGGCATTGAGGTCTGCCGCCGCCTGCGCCATGACAGCGACCTGCCCATCATCATGCTCACCGCCAAGGACGACGTGTCCGACAAGGTAATGGGCCTGGACATGGGCGCGGACGATTATATGACCAAGCCCTTCGCCATTGAGGAGCTGCTGGCCCGCATCCGCGTGGGGCTGAAGAAGCGGCGCGTTTCCTCCGAGGCAGCCCCGGCTGTGCTGACCGCAGGGCTCCTGCGGGTGGATCCCGGCAGCTATGCCGTCAGCTACGACGGGCACCCCGTCAGCCTGACGAAGAAGGAGTTTGACCTCCTGCGCTACCTGATGCAGCACAAGGGGCAGGCCGTCACACGAGACGCGCTGCTCAGCGACGTGTGGGGCTACGACTATGCCGGCGACACCAACGTGGTGGACGTGTACATCCGCTACCTGCGCCACAAGATCGACGAGCCCTTCGGCATCAAGACCATCCATACCATCCGCGCCGTGGGGTACATGTTCAGCCATGAGTAAGAAGAAAAAGCAGAAGCGGCCCGC
>JBJEUJ010000093.1:0-2163 GCA_051883775.1 Aristaeellaceae bacterium
CGTTGTACAAAAGATTGTCCCCGGCGTCCTCCGCCAGCGCGGGACATACCCCCGCCAGCCACAGCGCCAGGCACAGGATCAGCAGCCGCCGGAGATACGTCATCCTATCCCCATGATGCATCCGCACACCGCTCACTCCCCTGACCGGAAGGCGTCCTGCACATGACGCAGGCCGTCCCGGGTAATTTCCACGACATCAAAACGCGCGGCGCAGCCCAGATATTCCCGCTGCGCCAGAAATGCCAGCGCCGCATGGGCCATCCTGCGACGCTTGGCCGGCGTGACCGCCGCCATGCCGTCCCCTGCAAAGCCCCGGGGTCGGTTCTTGACCTCCACGAACACCAGGCAGGAGCCGTCCCGCATGATCAGGTCGATCTCCCCATCCCCAGCCCGCCAGCGGCGGCAGACCGTCTCATAGCCCCGGGCAAGCAGGTATTCCTCCGCCTGACGCTCGCCACTCAGGCCCGCATCATACACCCTCATGGCCAGAAATGCCCGATGAAGCTCCGCCGGTGCTCCGGGCAGGGGCCAAGGCTGCGCAGCGCGGCAATATGCTCCGCCGTGCCGTATCCCTTGTTGCGGGCAAAGCCGTAGGCAGGGTAGCGCGCGTCCAGCTCCAGCAGCTGGTGATCCCGCGTCACCTTGGCCACAATGCTGGCCGCGGCAATGCTGTAGGAGGTGGCGTCGCCCTTGATGATGGGCACCTCCTGACCGTTCAGGCCCAGCTTCGTCACCGCGTCGATGAGGAACACCTCCGCCGGCACCTGGGCCGCCGCCTCCCGCATGGCCTTGCGGGTGGCCTCCAGGATGTTCATTTCATCAATTTCCGCCGGGGTGGCCTGGCCCACGCCCACGTACAGCGCCGTGGACAGAATCTCCTGATACACCTGCTCCCGGCGCTTTTCCGACAGCTTCTTGCTGTCATCCACCCAGGGCAGAAGCGGCGTGGACGGCATCGCCACGCAGGCGGCCACCACGTTGCCCACCAGGGGCCCCCGGCCCGCCTCGTCCATGCCCGCCAGCACAATGCCCTGGCTCCAGAAGGCCTCGTCCGTCCGGGCCAGCTCGCGCACCCGGGCTTCCCGGTCAATCCTCGCCATGCTTCTCCTCCGGCCTTTCATCCTTCGCGCCGCGGATCACCGGGCGCGGACGCTCCTTCTCCGGCGTTTCCAGGCTGATGCGGCCCAGCTTGCCCCCGCGGAACTCGTCCAGCACCACCGCGCAGCAGCGGTCGTAGTCGCACACGCCGCCCTTCATCAGGAAGCCACGGCCCCGGCATACCGCCTCCAGCAGCGCCTCGCCCCGGAGATCGGGCTCCTTGATGCGAAAGCGCTCCATCACCGCCTGGGGCTTCACGGCCAGCATGTCCTCCAGCAGGTGAATGGTCAGCATGGGCAGATCCACCACGTCGTCCTTCACCGTGCCGATGTAGCACAGCCGCCGGGCCGCCACCTGGTCGTCCAGGCGGGGCCAGAGCAGGCCGGGCGTGTCCAGCAGCTCCAGGTAGGGGGTGATGCGCACCCACTGGTTGGAGCGTGTCACGCCGGGCCGGTCGCCGGTCTTGGCGATGGCGCCGCCGTGGAGCCGGTTGGTGAAGGTGCTCTTGCCCACGTTGGGCACGCCCACCACCATCACGCGCACGGTCTTGCGCACGCCCTTTTCGGCGGCGCGCTCCACCATTTCCTTCGCCGCCTGGTCGATGAGGGCCAGTGCGTCCTTGGCCTTGCCGGAGGCTGCGTTGAAGGGCGCGCAGTCGATGCCCAGGGCGCGGAAATGATTCAGCCACATGCTGGTGACGACGGGATCCGCCAGGTCCGCCTTGTTGAGCAGCAGCACCCGCTTCTTCCCGCTGATGAGCCTGTCCAGATCGGGGTTGCGGCTGGCATGGGGAAGCCGCGCGTCGCACAGCTCAATGACCACGTCCACCCGTCCCAGCTGATCCGAAAGCATACGCTTCGCTTTGGCCATATGGCCCGGATACCAGTTGATTTCCATTGCATTACCATCCTGCTTCAAGCCTTTTTGATTACATTCCATTAAACCATGGGCGCAGGGAAAATGCAAGTGATAATTTGATGAACCCTCGCGCCGCCGGGAAGAATCCCCTTGTACCTTGCCCCTTTTCGGCGTATAATAAGCGTGATATGCAATAGGATGCTTCCT
>JBJEUJ010000093.1:2263-16337 GCA_051883775.1 Aristaeellaceae bacterium
CAGCAGAACATGGTGCCCACCGCCACCTCCCAGCTGATTGAGCAGGTGGGCAAGGTGTTCGTCTCCCTGCCCCTGGCTTACCTGGGCTCCCGGGTGGGCATTGCCGAGGGCGCGGCGGGCGCGCTGCTGGGCACCACGCTGGTGGAAGCCATCGCCCTGATGTACATGGTGATCCTCTACCTGCGCCGCCGCCAGACCTTCTCCTCCATCCCCCAGCTGAGCGTGGACGAGCCCATCCCCTCCTCCACCCTGGCCCGGCGGCTGATGAAAATCTCCATCCCCATCACCATCAGCGCCTGTATCGTGCCCCTGGCGCAGTTTGTGGATTCCGCCATGCTGGTCAACCGCATGGTGGACGCGGGCATGACGCGGGAGATGGCCCGGCCCCTGTACGGGCTGTTCTCCGGCATGGTCATCCGGCTGATCAACATCCCCACCGCCCTGGCCCTGGCCGTGTCCATGAGCCTGGTGCCCGCCATTTCCTCCGCCAAGGCCACGGAGGACTATGACGGCATCCGCCGCCAGAGCGATATGGGGCTGCGCTTCGCCTTCCTGATCGGCTTCCCCTGCTCCATCGGCATGAGCCTGATGTCCAGGGAGATCATATCCTTCTTCTATGCCTCGACCCTGACGGCGGAGCAGCTGCAGGTCTCCAGCGAGCTGCTGAGCGTCTCCGCCCTGACGGTGGTGCTCTTCACCGTGGTACAGGCCACCAGCAGCATCCTGCAGGGCCTGCACAAGCAGCGCATCCCCATGTACACCCTTGTGGCCGGGGTTGCCTGCAAGATCGCGCTGAACTACATTCTCGTGGGGATCCCGGATATCAACATCCACGGCGCGCCGGTGGCCTCCATCGTGTGCTACTCCGTGTCCATGCTGCCCAACCTTTACTTCGTGCTGAAGTACGGCAGGATGCGCTTCAACTGGGGCGGCTGGGTGCTGCGGCCCGGCGCGGCCACGGCGGTGATGGGCCTGGCGGTGTGGGGGCTGCGCAGCCTGCTGCCCATGAACCACTTCACCACGCTGCTGATCATCGCCATCGCGGTGGCGGTGTACGTGGGCGTGGCCCTGCTGGTCAAGGCCGTGACCCCCGCGGATTTCCAGGCTCTGCGCCGCAGAAAGAAAGCATGAGGTGACCTGCCATGAAGCCCGTTATCACCGTTGTTACCCTTGGCCCGGGGGATCCGTCCCTGCTGACCCTCCAGACCGCCGAGGCCCTGCGCCAGGCAAAACGGCTGATGCTGCGCACGGAGCGCCATCCCGTCGCGGCATGGCTGAAGGAGCATGGCGTCGCCTATGTCTCCTTTGACGCCTACTACGACCATTTTGACGACTTTGACGAGCTGAACCGGGCCATCGCCCGCAAGCTCTGGGAGGAAGCCGCCCTGCAGCCCGTCACCTACGCTGTGATGGACGCCACCGCCGACAGCAGCCTGGCCGCCATCGACGCCCTGACGCCCGAGGGCGGCCGGGTGATGCGCCTGCCCGGCGTCAGCCGTGCGGATGCCTGCCTGTGCGAGGCTCCCGCCCAGCAGCTGAACGCAGGCGGCCTGCGGGTGCTGCCCGCCCTGGCCTGCACGGGCGCGGCCCATGACCCCCGCCTGCCGCTGCTGATTACCGAGATCGACAACCCCGCCCTGGCCGGGGACGTGAAGCTGTGGCTGTCCGACCTGTATGACGAGGAGATGGCCGTCACCCTCTTCCCCTCCAGCGTCAAGGGAAGCCGTCGCGCCGTGACCATTCCGCTGC
This sequence comes from Aristaeellaceae bacterium, assembly GCA_051883775.1. Taxonomy (GTDB): domain Bacteria; phylum Bacillota; class Clostridia; order Christensenellales; family Aristaeellaceae; genus UBA11524. The sequence goes on from JBJEUJ010000093.1 coordinate 4,013, forward strand.
TGGAGCTGGACAGGCAGAAGGCCTACGACCATACCGTCAGCGTGTACCTGCCCGCCGTGCCCCTGACCGGGCGGCAGCGGTACTGCTTTGCTGACCTGGTGGAGATCATGGACATCCTGCGCGGAGAGCACGGCTGCCCCTGGGACCGGGAGCAGACCCATCAATCCCTGCGCAAGTACCTGATCGAGGAGGCCTACGAGACCTGCGCCGCCATTGATGAGGACGATCCCGACCACATCGCGGACGAGCTGGGGGATGTGCTTCTGCAGGTGGTGTTCCACGCCAATGTGGGCAAGAGCCACGGCACCTTCACCGTCGGTGACGTGACCACCGCCATCTGCCGGAAGATGATCTACCGCCACGCCCACATTTTCGGCACGGATCAGTGCGCCACGGCCCAGGACGTGTCCGTCAACTGGGAGCGGCTGAAGAAGGCCGAAAAGCACCTGTCCACCCAGGGCGAGGTGCTGGCGGACGTTTCCCGTGGCCTGCCCGCACTGATGCGCGCCGCCAAGGTGCAGAAGAAGGCCGCCCAGGTGGGCTTCGACTGGGACAGCCCGGAGGAGGCCCTGCCCAAGGTGACGGAGGAAGCGCAGGAGGTGCAGGCGGAGCTGGAGGCTCAGCGCGACCCCGGCGAGGAGCTGGGGGATCTGCTTTTCTCCTGCGTGAACGTGGCCCGGCTGTGCGGAAAGGACCCTGAGGAAATGCTCACAAAGGCCACCGAAAAGTTCATCCGCCGCTTCACAGCCATGGAAAATCTTATAATTTGCGACGGAAAAACGTTGGAGGGCTTGACTTTGGCTGAAATGGATGTATACTGGAGTCAGGTCAAATCAGCGCAGAGCTGCTGCAATGCGACTTGACCGCGCCATCCGCCAATCATGCGCCATCACTGCATGGGCGGATGAAATGCTGTCCCCTCAATTCATTTTTTGCCGCGCGATATTCCGGCGCGGCGCCATCAGCAAGGAGGAAATTGACCCATGAACAAGACCGAACTGACTGCTGCCCTGGCCTCCAAGACCGGCTTTGCCAAGAAGGACGCCGAAAAGGCCCTGAACGCTTTTGTTGACGTTGTGACCGAAGCCCTGACCTCCGGCGAGAAGGTTCAGGTTGTCGGCTTTGGTTCCTTTGAGGTGAAGGAGCGTCCCGCCCGCACCGCCCGCAACCCCCGCACCGGCGAGGAAATTGAGATCGAGGCCTCCAAGGCTCCCGTTTTCAAGGCTGGCAAGGCCCTGAAGGACGCTGTGAACGCGTAAGTTCCGTCCCGTGGTTCTGTCGCCCGCAGGTGTACGCCTGCGGGTTTTTTCAATCAAGGAGAGTGATCCCTTTATGCGTCTGGACAAATTCCTGAAGGTCTCCCGCATTATCAAGCGCCGCACCGTGGCCAATGAGGCCTGCGCCGGCGGCCGCGTCTCCCTCAACGGCAAGGTGTGCAAGCCCGGCGCGGAGGTCAAGCCCGGCGACATCATGACCATCCGCTTCGGTGACCGCTACGGCAAGTACGAGATTCTCGCCGTGGCCGAGACTGTGCGCAAGGACGGCGCATCCGAGCTGTACCGCATTCTCTCCGAGGACGAGGGTGTGGCGGCTGAACGCAACTGACGGAGGTGCCCGGCATGTGGTATGCGATACTGCTGGCGGGCGGCAGCGGCGCGCGCATGGGCGCAGGCCGCAACAAGGTGCTGCTTTCCCTTGGGGGCGAGGCGGTCATTGCCAGGGCTGCCAGGGCCTTCTCCGGCCTGGTGGAGGGCATGGTGACCGTTGTCCGCCCGGAGGATGAAGCGGCTGTCCGCGCTGCCCTGGATGCTGCCGTGCTGCCCTTTCCCGTGCTGTACGCCCATGGCGGCGACACCCGTCAGGCCTCCGTCTGGAACGGCCTGTGCGCCCTGCCGGAGGGCGCGGACAGGGTGCTGATCCATGACGGCGCCCGGTGCCTGGTGGACGAGGGCGTGATCCGCAGGGTGCAGCAGGCCGTCGATGTTTGCGGCAGCGGCGTAGCCTCGGTGCCCTCGGTCGACACGGTGAAGGTGGCGGACGCGGCCATGAGGGCCATTGCCACGCCGGACAGGGCGACGCTCCGCTGCGTGCAGACGCCGCAGGGCTTCACCACCGCGCTGATCCGCCAGGCCCATTGCAGGGCCCGGGAGGACGGCTACCAGGGCACGGACGACGCGTCCCTGGTGGAGCACATGGGGCTGTCCGTCCAGCTGACGGAGGGCAGCCGCCGCAACATCAAGCTGACAACGCCGGAGGATCTTGCCATGGCTGAAGCATTCCTGCAGGAAAGCCCTGCCCTGCCCTGTCTGCGGATAGGCCAGGGCTATGACGTGCACCGGCTGGTGGAGGGCCGGGCGCTGGTGCTGTGCGGCGTGACCGTGCCCCACACCCTGGGCCTGCTGGGCCACAGCGACGCGGACGTGGCCCTGCACGCGCTGATGGACGCCATGCTGGGCGCGGCAGCCCTGGGGGACATCGGCAGGCATTTTCCCGACACCGATCCCCGCTACAAGGGCATATCCTCCATGAAGCTGCTGGCGCATGTGGCCTGCCTGCTGGAGGATCGCGGCCTCCGCGTCGCCAATGCGGACGTGACCATCGTGGCCCAGCGTCCCAAGCTGCTGCCCTACATCCCGCAGATGCGTGAAAATGTGGCGTCCGCACTGGCCCTGCCGATGGACCGGGTCAATGTCAAAGCCACCACCACCGAGCGGCTGGGCTTTGAGGGCCAGGAGGAGGGCATCAGCGCCCAGGCTGTGTGCCTGCTGCAGGGCCGGTAACGCGCTGCCGCCTGTCAACCGAACATTCATCATCCGGACGCATCCACCTGCGCCCGGTTTGTTTTACCCCATTCGCAGACGTTCCCCCAAAAAATACAGACCGCACCCCCATGTGCAGCCTGCGCCGCCATCAGGGCGCTTCAACAGACAGACGCCGGACGCGTGATGATTGCGTCCGGCGTATCTGCACTTACTGCATCAAAAGCAGGAACAGCTCCTTTGGCAGCATGAAGAGCAGCTTCAGGCCAAGCTCCGTTCCGGCGCTGTACATTGCCTCATCCAGGTCGGCCTCCGTTTCCTCGTCCATATTGTCCATATCGATGATGGTCAGGCCCTCCGTATCCACGGTCACAGCCTCGCACACATCACTGGTCAGCCACAGGGTCATCAGCGAGGCGCTCTGCTCCGTTTCGTAGAAGTCAACCGCGGCGTTCAATGCAAAGGGCTCCGGCACATACGTCCCGTTGCCTACCAGGGTAACGCTGCCCGACGGCGTGGTAAACTGGTACTCCCCGATCCAGCTGTACCCGGTCTCCGCAGGGTAGATGGCAAGGCTCAGCATATGATCCTCCTCCGCCGCGCCATCCATCAGGCTGACCATGCTGTAACCCATGTGCGCGGGATCCTCCAGCACAGTCAGACGCAGTCCCAGGGCCTGCGCGCCATCTTCCGTTTCTTCGGTCAGCGCCAGCAGACGGATGTAATCATTCACCCCATCCCGGCCATAGCCCCACACGGCCTCCAGGCCATCCGCCATCAGGCCGATGGACAGGGTACTGATCTGCTTGTCCCCCGCCAGGGCCGTCAGGGATATGCCCGTCAGCACATCCGCCTCGTCATACACCAGGCTGAGCTGATAAGAGTAGACGTTCTCCAGCGCGGCAGGCAGCAGCCAGGAGCGCAGCTGCGCCACGGCTGCGCAGCATTCCTCCGGCGACCAGCCCGTCGCATGGGCCAGCTGCTCGCTGCTTTCCAGCGTGCCCAGCAGGCATTCCGCCAGCAGATAGATGGTTCTGTCATCCAGCCGATAGGTGACCCGGCGAACGCCACCCTCATAGGCGTCACCCAGGAAGCTGCCCGTCTCCTCCACCTGCTCCAGGGAGGCAGCCATCGTTTCCACCTGCTCCGCCAGCAGCGCCATTTCCACCGACCAGTCAGCCTGCGCCAGAAGGCTCCAGTCCAGCTCCTGCTCCAGGGCCGTCTGCAGGGCGTAGCCGGGGACAAGGCTGGAGGTCAAGCAGGCTTTGCCGCCAGCCATGGTCGCAGCATAATCCAGAACCGTGTCCCCCTCCAGGCTGAGGGAGACCACCGTGGCGTCCTCCTGCCAGCAGGTTTCCAACACGAAGGAATTGATCAGCGCAGCCAGGCTTTCGCCAAGGTCCGGGTCTTCCTCACCCATCAGGGCGGTCACCAGCGGGGACAGACGGTTTGCGTCCGTTTCCAGGGTCATTGTCAGCGACTGCGCGCCCTCGCCCAGCGCCAGCACCGGCTGTGCCAGCATCAGCGCAGCCAGCAGGCATGCCATCAGCTTTCTCATGGCCGCCAGCCCTCCTTCCTTGTTACGGGGCAGCCTCCACGGCGGGAACCACCGTTGCTTCAGCGGTGGACTGATCCTCGTCCTCATCAGCCGTGTCCGTGCCGGACGCCATATCGTCCTCAGGCACGGGAAGCTCGCCGGGATGCAGCGTGGACAGAGCAGACTGCAGATTCTCCCACATCAGGCCCAGGATTTCGCCGCGGAAGCTGTCCGTCATGGCGGTGAGGTCCTCCGCGCCGTCCGTGGGCAGCTGATCCAGCACCCAGGGGCTGGTCGTCTTGATGCTGCCGGCCAGGGCCAGGGATTCCGTCCCCTGCGTCAGGGAGGCGGTCACCTCCAGCGTCGTGGCGTTGCGCTTGGCGTTTTTGCTGTGGAAGTGGGTCATCAGCGTGGCCTGCACCGGCGCAAAGTCGGCATAGTCCCCGTCCCCTGCCACGGTTTCGTCCATGGCCAGGTCGAGGGTCCAGGTGGTCACGTCATGCTCACGGGTATCGTCGTCCACGGTGTGGCTGAAGACCTTCTTCAGGTTGAAGGCAATCGCCAGGCCCTGCCCCTCCTGTGGCTCCAGGCGCACAATGCCGTTGTACAGCGCGCTGGTTTCTGTGGCCGAAGCCGTCCTGAGCACCAGCGTCAGGGAGTTCTCCTCGCCCGTCAGGGTCAGGGTCGTGTCGCCGCTGCCCTGCTCCAGAGACATTTCCTGCCAGCGGCTGCCCGCCGGAAGGGGCAGGCTCACAGCCGTGCTGATGGTTTCTCCCCGGGTGGACAGGTCGCGCTCCATGATGATCTCGCCCGCCAGCGGCAGCGCGTCGATGACGGCCTCATAGTAATACAGCAGCCCCGGGGTCAGGTACACCGCCGCCTGCTCCTCCGTCACCTGGGCGCGCAGCAGGGTCAGCAGCGTCTCGTCGGACAAAGCCTGCGCAAGCAAGGCCTTGATCTCGGCCTTCACGTCCTCCACGGGCACGGTGTAGCGCACCGTCATCAGCGTCTCGCCCTGCTCCCCCTGGTTGACCACGGGCTCCGAGGCATAGGCGCTCAGCCACATCTCCAGAGCAGTGGTGTAGGGCTGCAGCGCGGGCATCCAGGACTCCTCCCAGGCCGCGTCGGTCAGGGAGAGCAGATTGCCCGCCGCGCTGTACCAGGTGGGGTTCGCGTCCTCCTCCCGGCCCATCAGCCGCTCCAGCCAGCCCTCGCCCAGGGGGTAGCTCAGAAGCAGCTCCGGCAGCAGCTCGCTGCGCAGGTACAGCTTGTCGCCGTCCCCGTACACCTGGGTCAGGCCGACCTGCTGCTCCCCGTCCAGAGCGTAGAAGGACGTCTGATACGTTCCGTCCAGGGTAATGGCGCGGATCTGGATCTCCGTGCCGTTCAGCGCCGACAGCGCCTGCGTCAGCGCACCCTCGCCGGAGGCCGTCAGCAGCACCGCGCCCTTGACGCCGTTGCCGAACTCGATCTGCATCTGCAGCTTCTCCGGCAGCGTGTAGTCCTCCGCAGCCAGCGCGCAGGCGCTCGTCAGCGTCAGCGCCAGGCACAGCATCAGGCACCAAAACCGTTTCATCATGGAATGACCTCCTCTTGCAGCGCGCTTTGCGCGGCGTCAACAATCTGCTGCCATACATCCGGCTCCAGCCCTGCGGACAGGAACGCCGTACCCTCCTGGGGCAGAAGCACCAAACGGCGCACCAGCGCCACCGTGGACTCCTGCAGGATGCGCTTGCGGATGCTGTCGATATTGCTTTCATTCACCTGAATGACGTTGGGCTGCAGCTCCCAGACCATCCAGTCGTTCAGCCGGACCGTGACGCTCACGTCCGCCTGCTCCTTCAGGCTGCTGCCCGTATACCGCGCCACGCCGACCTTTCCCTGCGCAACGGGCGCGTCCGTGCCGGGCGTGAACACCACATCCGGGGTCAGCGCCAGCTTATCGGCGCTCTCCTCACCTGTCTGCGTCTGCAGGGATACCTCGCCCGTCAGGTGCGCGCCGTCCTCCTCCGCCATGCGGGTCAGATCCGCCGCACAGGTACGGACGGTTTTCACGCCTCCGGCCAGCACCTCGTAGCGCAGGCTCAGCTCCAGGGCGGACTGGCCGTCCTCCTCCGTCAGGGTGCGGGTCAGCACCACATTGTTCCGTCCGCTGCCCTTGACCCGGGGCGTGCGCAGGGTCAGGTTGTCCAGCACCTGCCCGTCGTCCCGGCGCATTCGCCATACCAGGGATACCTCCCGCAGATCCTCCTGGCTGACGCCCGCGTTGCCCGCATAGTCCGCGCGAAGAATCCCGCCATCGGCATTGCGCCACAGCGTCACCGTCTGCCTGCCGGAAAAAATCATGCGCTCCAGCAGCGACTTCAGCTTGCCCTCCGGCACATACCCCGCCAGCAGCGCGCCCAGGCCCTCTGTTTCGGAGGAGGGTATGGTCAGGATCTGCTTCTTCACGGCCTTGCCCATGCTGTTGATGGTGGTGGAGATGCTGCTTGTCCGGACGTTGTCCGGCATGATGTCCGGCAGAGCGTCCAGCAGGGTTCGCCCGTCCTCCAGCCAGCTCTCCTCCGTGCCGTCCAGGCTGACAGGAAGCGTTTCCTCCCCGCCGCCCAGCAGGCCCAGCAGGCTGAAGCCGCTGCCCGCCGGCCACTCGTAGCTGACGCCCGGCAGAAAGGAAAACCGGGCCTGCTCCACCGCGTCCGTCTGCCGCAGGTGCAGGGCCATGACCTCGTCGCCGTCCGTCAGCACCGCCAGCCTGCTCCAGGTTTCCCCGCCCAGCGACTGGTACTGCATCCTCAGCGAAACATGGCTCAGCATGGCGTTGAGCTGCTCCGTCCGCGTATCGTCAAAGGGCATGTGCGCCTGCACATCCACGGAAAGGTCCATTTCCAGCGGCTCGCTGTCCAGATAGACGCCCGCCATCTCCGGCACAAGCCGCGCATCCGCCAGGGCCGGCGCGCACAGGCACAGACACATCAGCCCTGCCAGCGCCGCCCGGAGTATCCGTCGCATGGTCAAACACATCCTCTCCCAACGAAGATAACGCATCCGCCGCCTGAATTCATGCCTCGTCCTGTGCCTCCTGCCCGAAGGCCCGCAGCGCGTCCATGGCCTCCTGCGGGCTCTCGATCAGGTTGATTCTTGTGCGCATCTGGGCCGCGCCCCGCATCCCGGCGATGTACCAGCCGATATGCTTGCGCATTTCCCGCACCGCCACATGCTCCGGCTTCCATTGAAGGAGCATGCCGTAGTGCCGCAGCGCCGTGCCGATCTTCTCCTGCACCGTGGGCAGCACCGGCTCCCGGCCCGCCAGAGCGTCCTTGACCTGATGGAACAGCCAGGGATTGCCCATGGCCCCCCGGGCGATCATCACGCCGTCCACGCCCGTTTCCGCCACCCGGCGGAGAGCGTCCTCCGCGGTAAAAATATCGCCGTTGCCCAGAACCGGCACCTTCACCGCCTGCTTCACCCGGGCAATCCAACGCCAGTCCGCCTTTCCGCCGTACTGCTGCATGCGGGTGCGGCCATGCACCGCAATCTCCTTCACGCCGCAGTCCTCGGCAGCCCTGGCCAGCTCCACCACATTGATGGAGCCTTCGTCCCAGCCCAGGCGGAACTTGACGCTCACCGGCAGCGAAGTGGCCGCCACCACCGCGCGCATGATGCGCACGGCGTTCTCCGGATCCCGCATCAGCCCGCTGCCCTCGCCGGAGGCCGCCACCTTGTGGGCGGGGCAGCCCATGTTCAGGTCAATACCGTCGTAGCGGCCCGTGGCGGACAGCTCCTCCGCCGCCCGGGCCATCAGGTCCGCTTCCTTGCCGAAGAGCTGCAGGATCAGCTTCTTTTCCCCCGGCGCGCGGGTCAGCAGGCTCACCGTGGCGGTGTGATCCTTCGGGGCGTACAGGTAGCCCATGGCGCTGACCATCTCCGTGTAGGCGCAGTCGCACCCCTGCTCAAAGCAAAGCAGGCGAAACGGCCAGTCCGTCACCCCAGCCAGCGGGGCCAGGCGAACGCTGGTCATGCCTGCTTCCCCCGGGGAAACAGCGCGATGCGGCAGGGTGCGGAGGCATAGGGCGTCAGCTCCGCCTGCACCGTGTCGCCCGCAGCCTCGGGCAGCACGGGCAGATCCGCCGGAACGCCCCCGCGCTTGCGCCAGTCAGTCACGCGCCGGAGGGGCGCAACCACATGGCCGTCCGCCAGCACGGGCTCGCCGCACAGGGCCATGGCCCCGTCCTCGCCGGGCACATAGGCCATCACCTGCGCGCCGTAGCGAATCACGCAGGACTGATGGTGTCCCTCGCCCACCACGACCTTGCGGGCAAAGCTGACGCGGATCACGTCCCCGCTCTGCCAGGTACGCTCGACGGTCAGGTACTGGCCAGCATGGCCCTCCCGGCCGCCCTCGTCGCCCACGGTGATGCAGGCGTCCTCCGTCCAGTCGGGGATGCGCAGGGCCAGCGCAGCCTTCACCGGCTGCTTCATGGTCAGGGTCAGGGTGTACTCGCCATCCATGCCGGACACGTTCATCACGCACGCGCCGTCCTTCAGCGGCAGGGCGTAGCGGCCGGGCACATACAGGTTCACCTGCGCACCCGCTTCCGTCAGGCTCACCGCGCCGCTGAGCAGCGCGGCATAGCCCCGGCACAGCCGGTTCAGCGCCCGCCAGGGCTGCTCGCTTTCCTCATGAACATGATAGCAGTCCTTCGTGCCGCAGTTCACGCTCAGGCTGTTCACCCGCTGGAAGGGAATCAGCTTCCCCTCGTGCAGGGCGGCGGGCATGCCGTTGACCAGCAGCGTCTCGGCGGCGTTCCAGGCCCAGGCAGCGTCCTCCGACGCGCCGCAGGAGGCGAAGGCCTCCGCCCATGCGCCCAGGCTCGCCGCGTCCACCGCCATGGAGGGCGAGGCGCCGCCCAGGGTTTCGTCCGCCGTCACGCCGCCGCACACCGCGCCGTGATACCGGCTGATCTTCTCCCAGCCCGCCTTTCCCGCGGACAGCTCCCGGCCGTTACCGCTGAACAGGCCCGTCACCTGGGCCGCCCGCATGCCGTCAGCCAGGGATTCGCCGTGGCAGGACAGGTACTGCCGGGTGTAGAAGCCCGCCTCGTCGCCGCCCTCGGCCTCCAGCCCGGCCTCCATGTCCTTCCAGGGGGTCACGCGGCTCATGGGCCGCTGCACCGCAAAGGTATGAAGGATGCCGCTCCAGTCCATGGCCTGCTGGCGCAGACGGTCGCACAGGGAAAGCAGCGCCTTCTTGCCCATGACCCGGTACAGGTTCTCCAGCAGCGCCATCAGGTCGGCGCTGTGGGCGCGGAGCCGGTGGCAGGCCAGGGCCTCGTCCCAGTGCTCGAACAGCCAGCCGCACCACAGGGCCAGCTTCTCCAGCAGGGGACGGCGGGCGTCGTGCTCATACACCGCCCAGGCTGCGCGCACCACCGCCAGGGCGTCCATCACGTCGTAGGGCAGGCTGCCGTCGGGGGCCTGACGCTCCATGGCGTCGGCGATCCAGCCATGCACGGGCTCCTGCTCGGGCCTGGCGCGCAGCAGGCATGCCAGACGGAACGCCCCCTCCCACAGGGCGGGACGCTCCCGGCCCTCGCTGGTCAGGGTATACAGCGTTTCCGCTTCTTCCAGCGTCACCCGCGCCATGCCCGGGCGAAGGGGCAGTGCGGACAGCGTGGTCAGCGGGGATTTTTCAAAGATCGGCTTCAGCGGCACGGTCGATTCCTCCAAACTCATCCTATTCAACAAATGTAACCAGCGTCTATTATAGCGCATTTTCCCCCTGATAGCAAGCAAAAGGAGGGCCGGATGCATCCGCGCACGGGCCCTCCCGCTGTCGTTTTTTCAGGGTTTCCTGGCCAGCTGCAGGTCAATGGTGTCCTGCAGGGTCATCACGCCGCCGTGTCGGTCAATGGCCTCCCCAATGCCCGTGAGCAGCGCATGGCGCGTAGGCTCCGCCAGGGCGATGTGATCCGAATAGGTGCCCAGCAGCGCCACATACCCTTCCGCCGTATAGCTGCGCGTGCGGTGGAACAGCGCCCAGCGCACATCGGTGAAGCCATAGCGGGTGGCAAGCCTCGCCCGCGCCGATGCCTGCGCCGGGCCGTAGGGAGCATCGGGCGCGCCAGTCCTGGGATAGAACGGATCATAATACTGCCGGTACAGCCGGTCGATCTCCTCCGTCAGGGCAGGTGCATTCCCCTCCCGGCCGGGATGGTTGGCGAAGCGGGCAAAGACCCCGCCGGGCTTCAGCATGGCGTAAACCTTCCCATAGCCAATGTCCTCCGGCACCCAGTGGAAGGACGACGCGGCGTACACCAGGTCGATGCTGTCCGGCAGAAACGCCGCTTCCTCAAACCGCGCCGTGTGGACGGTGAAGCCCGGCCAGTCCCGGAACTTCTCCCGGCACAGGGTGGAAAACCGTTCGCCTGGCTCGATGGCGGTCACCCGGCAGCCTGTGCGCAGGATGGGCAGCGTGGCCTGTCCCCCGCCGACGCCCACCTCCACGGCATGGCTTTCCGGGCCCAGGGGGCAGCAGCGGAAAATGGCCTGATACAGCCCTTCCGGGTAGCCGGGACGCAGGTGCGCATAGGCGTCGGCCACGCTGTCGAAGGTGCCGCCCAGGCCCTGTATCACCGGCATGATGCATCCTCCTCCCGGGCGCGGATGGCAGCGCAGGCCCAGGCAGCGTGCTCCCGCACTGTGGGCGAGGGATGCTCCGCCAGCCCCGCCAGCAGCGGCAGCAGGGACGCGTCCCCCGCGCTGCCCGCCATGACGCAGGCCTGTGACAGCACCCTGTTGGGGATGGTCAGGTTCGCGCCGATGAGCGGGCGCAGCGATTCCGCCGAAGCCTTCGGCTCCCGCAGAAGCGCATCCAGCGGCAGGGACGGACGTTCCTCTCCCTCGGGCGAAGGATTGTGAGGGCAGCACCGCTGGCACTCGTCACAGCCAATGAGCCGATTGCCCATGGCTTGACGCACGTCCTCCGGGATGGGCCTGCCGGACATCATCCAGCTGCGGACGCATCTCTCCCGGTGGAAGCCCGCCTCATCAATGGCGTGGTTGGGGCAGGCTGCCATGCAGGCCCGGCAGTCGCCGCAGTGCAGGGTATGGGACGTTTCCTCCAGGGCGACCGCGCCGGGCAGCACGTCCTCCAGGAGCAGGATTTGCACATGGAAGCGGCTGCCCGCGCCTTCCGTATAGGACAGGGTATTCCTGCCCTGGGTGAACCCCGGTAGCCGGGCGAAGATGGGCTTCACACGCACGTCGTCCCGCAGGGCCACACTCACGCCCGCCTCCTGCGCCTGCTGCACCACACGGCTGGCCGCCATGTACGCCCGCTGGGAGGCGAAATAGTACGGGTGAATCCAGGCCCCGGCCATGTCCGGCTCCCGCTCCGCCTCGTAGAACCACAGGGCCAGCAGGAGCGTGCCCTGGTCAAGGCCGTCCACCTGCCCGGCGTCCACGGGAATCACCCGGCCGAAGCCCGCCTCCTCAAGCGCCGTCATCACATCCATGGCAGTCCCCTCCTTCCGATGAAAAACGGGAGCCTTCCCACCGGAAAGCTCCCAGGATACGCTTGCTCCTTACTTGGTGCCGAAGAGGCGGTCGCCCGCGTCGCCCAGGCCGGGCACAATGTAGGCGTGCTCATTCAGGCATTGATCCAGACCGGCGACGTAGATGTCCACGTCGGGGTGATCCTTCTGCACCCGGGCGATGCCCTCGGGCGCGGCGATCAGGTTCACCAGGCGGATGTGGGTGCAGCCCCGCTTCTTGATCAGGGTGATGGCGTCGCTGGCGGAACCGCCGGTGGCCAGCATGGGATCCAGCACCAGCAGCTCGCGGTTCTCGCTGTCGGCGGGCAGCTTGCAGTAGTATTCCACAGGCTCATGGGTCACGGGATCCCGGTACAGGCCGATGTGTCCCACGCGGGCGGCGGGGATCAGCTTGGTCACGGCTTCCACCATGCCCAGGCCCGCGCGCAGGATCGGCACGATGCCCAGCTTCTTGCCGGCCAGCTGACGGGCCGTGC
>JBJEUJ010000094.1:0-3042 GCA_051883775.1 Aristaeellaceae bacterium
CGCCCTCCAGGCCCAGGGGGTCAGGCTGCGGGAGCTGTTCCGGGTGGGGCGGTAGAGCGGCCTGTCTCCCTTCTTGCGCTTTCGGCGGAGAATCGGTATAATATAGTGCACGAAACCGAGCCCGCCCGACGGAGGAACATTCAGATGCTCTTCACCTCTCTGCAATTTGTCCTGTTTCTGGCAGTCACGCTGCTGCTGTTTTACCCGCTGCCCGCCCGTGGGCAGCGGGTGCTGCTGCTTGTTGCCAACTATGTATTTTATATGTGGTGGGAGCCCGGCTTCGGCGCCCTGCTCCTGGCGGGCACCGTTGTGACCTATCTGGCCGCGCGGGCGGTCCAGTCCCGCCTGGGGGGCCTGCGGAAGCTCTGGCTGACGGCGGGCGTGGTCTATCTCCTGGGCCAGCTGGCCGTGTGGAAATACGCGGACTTCTTCCTGCGCGGCCTCTCCGCGCTCTTCGGCGCGGGGACAAGCCCCAGCCTCGGCCTGCTGCTGCCCATCGGCATCTCCTTCTACAGCTTCGCCGCCGCCGGTTACCTGTTCGACGTCTACCGGGGAAAGCGGGAGGCGGAGCGCAATTTCCTGGACTGCGCCCTGTTTCTGTCCTTCTTCCCGTCCATCCTGTCCGGCCCCATCCCCCGCGCCCGGGAGCTTCTGCCCCAGTTCAAGTACCGCCACACCCCCGACTTCCCCCGCATGCGGGAGGGGCTGCTGCGCTTCGTGTGGGGCGCGGCCAAAAAGCTGGTGGCGGCGGATTCCCTGCTCGTCATCGTCAACACGGCCTACGCCGCGCCGGAGAACTTTACCGGCGGGCAGCTGCTCTTTGCCGCGGCGGCCTATTCCCTGTACATCTACCTGGATTTCTCCGCCTACACGGACATGGCCGTCGGCACGGCGTGGATGCTCGGCTTCACGCTGCCGGAAAACTTCAACGCCCCCTACTGCGCCCGCACGGTCCAGGACTTCTGGCGGCGCTGGCACATCTCCCTGACCTCCTGGTTCCGGGAGTACCTGTTCTTCCCCCTGGGCGGCAGCAGGGTGTCCAAAGGGCGCACGTACCTGAATGTCCTGATCGTGTTCGCCGTCAGCGGGCTCTGGCACGGCGCGGCCATGACCTTCGTGGTCTGGGGCGTGCTGAACGGCGTCTATCAGATCGCGGGGCAGATCACCGACTCCCCCCGCCGCGCCCTGCGCGGGCGGCTGCACATCCGGGAGGACGGCCCTCTGCACACCGCCGTGCAGGTCGCCGTTGTCTTCGCGCTGATGACCTCCGCCTGGATCTTCTTCCGGGCCGACAGCCTGGATCAGGCCGTGTTTATCATCAAACGCATCCTGCTCATCCTCCGGGACGGCTTCGGCGCGCAGCCGCTGACGCAGCTGGGGCTCTCCCTGCGGGGGCTTGTGCTGCTGCCCCTGTTCCTGGCCCCCTTCGTCCTGGAGGACATCCAAAAGGCCCGGGGGCGCGCCGCGCCCCGGATCGCCGGCCGGCCCTGGGGGTACTGCCTGCTCCTGCTGGTCCTCCTGCTGGCCATCGCGGTCTTCGGCTGCTACGGCGCGGCCTTCGATCAAAATGAATTCGTCTATTTCCGGTTCTGAGGGGGTGAGCGCCGTGAAAAAAAGAAGATGGGTCCTGGCCGCCGTCCTGTCGCTGGCGCTCTTCGCCGTCCTGTCCTACGCGGCGGCCTGGCTGCTCATCCCGCCGCGCCAGAGCTTCGGCGGCACCTGGGAGAGCTACCGTCAGGAGGAGAAGGACAGCATCGACGTGCTGTTTTTCGGCAGCTCCCTGGTGTACTGCAACGTGGTCCCCGGCGTCATCTGGGAGGAAAGCGGCATCACCACGTACCTGATGGCGGGCCCGGAGCAGACCATGCCCATCACCTACAGCTACATCAAGGAGGCCTGCCGGACCCAGAGCCCCAAGGTCATCGCCGTGGAGATCACCGGGATGTTCTATCCCCGCTACTGCAATTTCACCAAAGCGAACATCTCATATATGCCCTGGTCGGTCAACCGGCTGGAGGCCACCTTCCGCGCCGCGGAGCCCGAGCTGCACACCGGTCTGCTGTTCCCCCTTCTGGACTACCACAGCCGCTGGAGCGAGGTGACGGCGGGAGAGCTGGCCGCCCACCTGCACCCCGGTACGGACATTTTCGCGGGCTACACCTTTCTGGACGACATCGCCCCCCAGGGGGAGGCGGTCTACCGGGACTACACCGCCGGGGACGAGAACTACGCGCGCAATCTGGAGTACCTGCAGCGCATCGCGGACTTCTGCGGGGAGAACGGGGCGCAGCTTCTGCTCTTCCTGACGCCCACCAAGGGAAGAATTCCCCCGGAGGCGCTCGCGCAGCTGAAGGAGGACGTATCCGCCCTCCCCGGCGCCGTGTTCATGGACTTTAACGAATGCTGGGACGAGCTGGGCATCGACGACAGCACGGACTGGCATGATTTTCTCCACTTCAACTGCCGCGGCGCGGACAAATTCTCGCGGTATCTGGCCGGATACCTGGCCGAAGAATGGGCGCTGCCCCCCACCGGGGGCGCGGACGAGAGCCTGTGGCAGGCGCGGGCGGCGGAATTTGCCGCCCGGCTGGAGGCGGCCGCCGGGTGATCCGGCGGCAAACCGCCGGGAACAGTGGGTCAAGCTGTGCGAGCTGTTCCGGGTGGGGCGGTAGAGCGGGCGGATCATATCCGCCCCTGCATGCATGCCAAAACCTTGCCGCAAATCATGCAGGGGCGGCAATCTGCCGCCCGCTGAAAAAGCCGGCCTTGCGGCCGGCTTTTTCTCACATCAATTCGTTCAGCAGTCCCTCGAACCGGACGCCCTCCACCTCGCTGCCGCCCTGGGCGGCGGTGTCGGCGGCGCAGCGGCGGACAAAATCCGCCGCCCGCTGGGCCGCGGCGTGCAGGCTCTCGCCCCGCAGCACGCCCCCCAGCAGGACACTGGCGAACAGGTCGCCCGTGCCCGACCAGTTCCCCGGCTCCTGCCTGGCCGCCGGGAAGGACACCTCCCCCGTCTCCCGGTCGAAGCAGCCCGCGCCGATC
>JBJEUJ010000095.1:0-3039 GCA_051883775.1 Aristaeellaceae bacterium
GTGCCCACGCCCCGGCTGATGAGCATGTCGATGCGGTTCTCCACAATCCAGCCCTGCTCATACTGGGCGGGCACCTTGGCGATGCCCAGGTACTGGCCGATGAGGGCGATCTGTCCGCCGTGGGTGTGGCCGAACAGCCCCAGGTCGAACCAGCCGCGGCGGCCGTTCATGTCGGCGCACTTGTGGGCGTCGGGGATAACCTCCGGGCTGTGGGAGAGGAAGATCACGTAGTCCTCCGCCCGGGTCCGGGCAGCCACGCCGGACAGGTCGGGCCAGCCAGTGTTCACATCGTCAATGCCGGCGATGTAAACGTTGCTCACCCCGATGCGCACGGGGATCACGTCGTTCACCACGGGGGTGATCCCCCTGGCGATCATGACGGTTTTCATGGCCTGCAGGTTGCTCTCGGGGATGGTGCGGTCATGGTTGCCCATGACGGCGTAGACCCCGTAGCGGGCATGAATGTTGGGCAGCGTGCGGAAGAAGGACACCGCGCCGTCGCTGTCCTCGGCGTAGTCGCCGCCCAGCAGCACCAGGTCGGCGTTCAGGGCGTTGACGCGCTTGACCAGCTCATCCACCCGGCTCTGGGAAAAGAAGGAGCCCTGGTGGATGTCCGACAGGTACACGATCCGCAGCTGGCCGATGTCCGAGGGCAGGTCGCTGCTGGTGAGGGTGACGTTTTCCACCTCCAGCATGAAGGGCTCGGCAAAGGGATAGATCAGCAGCGCCACCAGCGCCAGAAAGGTCACGATGCGCGCAAGGCACCCGAAGCGGCTGCGATGCTCGTGCCGTCCGCGATAGGCCATGGGAAACGCCTCCCTTCCATAGATTGGATAGTCCGTCGGATCAGATCAGCATCAGCATCAGCGGCACGGTGATCAGCGACAGCGCGGTGCTCACCGCCACGCCCCGGGAGGCCAGCTCCTTGTCGCAGTCGAACAGGTCGGCCTGCATGGCGGTCAGGGCGGCGCAGGGCATGGCCGTGCAAAGGTACAGCGCGTCCACCACCGTGCGGGACAGGGGCGTCAGGCGCAACAGCAGCAGCGCCAGCGGGAACACCAGCAGCCGCAGCAGGCATACCGTCAGGAGCTTGACGTCCTTCAGGTGCCGGGGCCGGAGGGAAATCAGCCGCGCGCCGATGACAAACATGGCCAGGGGCGTGGTGGTTTCGCCCAGCATGGACAGGGCGCTGTTGATGAACCCCGGCAGCCGCCAGCCGGTCAGGAACAGCGTCAGCCCGATGATCACCGCGATCAGCGAGGGGTTGCTCAACAGCCGCTTGGGCTGCATGGCCTCCTTCCCGCCGAAATAGTACGCGCACATGGTCCAGCACATGAGGTTGAACGCCGCCACGAACACTACCGCGTAGATCAGCGCGTCCTCGCCCATGGTGGCGATGATCACCGGATACCCCATGTAGCCGCAGTTGCTGACCATGGACAGGCAGGTCAGCACGGCGCGGCGGTCATGCGCCTCCTTGCGGAACAGACGGCTGGCGATCACCCCGGACAGGCCGATGGTCAGGCAGGTCAGCGCGAACATCCACGCCAGCTCCGTCACCAGCTCCGGGCTGGAATCCTGCTGCAGCTTGGAAATAATCAGGCCCACCTGGGCAAAATTCAGCACAAAGGTATTCAGGGCGCCCACGCCCTTCTGGTCCAGCACCCGGAACCTGACTGCGATCAGGCCGCAGAGCATCAGGAGGCCCAGCGTGAGCACCTGCAATAGCACCGTCATGGATTCGTCTCCTCCTCAGGACTTGTTGACAGATGTACCCGAACATTGTACACTGTTTGACAGGAATCTTCAAGAACGGGGGCGTATAAACCATGGAAAACTTTCGCACGTTTGATCCCTGCACGCTGCTCAGTCCCGTGCCGGCGGTGATGGTCTCCTGCCGGGGGACGGACAAGGACGCCAGGCCCAACATCATCACCGTGGCCTGGGCGGGCACGGTCAACTCCGAGCCGCCGATGGTCTCCGTCAGCATCCGCAAGACCCGCCTGAGCCATGACATCATCCGGGATTCCGGGGAATTCGTGGTGAACCTGGTGGACGAGGAGCGCTGCAGGGCCCTCGACTTCTGCGGCGTGCGCTCCGGCCGGGAGGTGGACAAGTTCGCCCACTGCGGTCTGACGCCCATGCCCGCGCTGAACATGACCCATGCCCCCGCCATCGCGGAGTGCCCCGCCTACCTGGCCTGCAAGGTACGCCAGGTGCTGGAGCTGGGCAGCCACGACATGTTCATCGGCGAGGTGGTGGGCGTGCAGGTGCGGGACGACCTCTTCGATGCGGACGGCTCCCTGCACCTGGAGCGCGCGGGGCTGGTGGCCTACAACCATGGCGTGTACCAGCGCTCGGCGGACGTGCTGGGCTTCTTCGGCTATTCCGTGGCCCGGCCCGAGGTGCTGGAGCGGCGGATGAAGACCTACGAGGCGAAGAAGTGATGACCGTGGAGCGCATGGAGAAGGAAGCCTTCGCGGTGATCGGCCTGGAGGGCTCCACGGAGGAGGGCGCGGGCTTTGTGCAGCGGCTGTGGGCGGAGGCCAACGCCCGCTTCCCGGAGGTGGAGCCGCTGGCCCTGCGGGATGATAACGGCTGCCTGCTGGGCGTATGGGGTGCCATGACCGACCCCTCCCGCAGCTTCCGGCCCTGGACGGAGGGCTTCACCCGGGGCCTGTACCTGGCGGGGGTGGAGTGCGCAATGGACGCGGAGCCGCCGGAGGGCTGGACGAAGTGGATCGTGCCCGGGTTTGTGTACCTCCGCGCGGAGCGGATGAGCGACGCGACCTTTTCCGAAATGATCGACATGATGAAGCGCAGCGGGCTGTCCCTGGCCGGGGCGGCCCAGGACTTCACCTGCCCCGCCACGGGGAAGAACTACATCCTTTTCCCCCTCCGCAGGCTGTAAGGCCGCGCTGCAAAAAAAGCCTCCGTATGCATTATGGCATACGGAGACTTCGGACTGTCAAAAAAGCCCCAGATGGTGTCGGAGGGATCGCAGTCCCTCCGACTTCATTCGTATCCGCCGGGTTTCCC
>JBJEUJ010000096.1:0-3024 GCA_051883775.1 Aristaeellaceae bacterium
CATGACAAGCCTTGACCCCACCATGACCATCGGCAAGCAGATCATGGAGGGCATGCTGATGCACAACAGGCATGTCACCAAGGCGGAGGCCCGGGCCCGGGCGCTGGAGCTTTTGCAGCTGGTGGGCATCACCGACGCGGAAAACCGCTTCCGGCACTATCCGCACCAGCTCTCCGGCGGCATGCGGCAGAGGGTGGTCATCGCCATCGCCCTGTCCGCCGACCCGGACATCCTCATCTGCGACGAGCCCACCACCGCCCTGGACGTGACCATTCAGGCCAAGATCCTGGAGCTGATCAAGGACATCCAGCAGAAGATGCACCTGTCCGTCATCTACATCACCCATGACCTGGGCGTGGTGGCGAAGGTGGCCGACTACGTGAACGTGATGTACGCCGGGAAAATTGTCGAGGTGGGCAACGTGGAGGAAATCTTCTACGAGCCCAGGCACCCCTACACCTGGGGCCTGCTGTCTGCCATGCCCGACCTGGACACCGAGGACGACCGGCTCTACTCCATCCCCGGCAGCCCGCCCAACCTGCTCCACGAGCCCGTGGGCGACGCCTTTGCCGCCCGCAACCAGTTCGCCCTGAAGATTGACAAGAAGGCCGAGCCTCCGCTGTTCAAGATTTCCGACACCCATTATGCCGCCACCTGGCTCCTGCACCCGGATGCGCCTGCCATCGAAATGCCCCGGGAGCTGAAGGAGCGCCTGGAGCGCGCACGGAAGGAGGCTGCCAAGTTCCAATGAGCGAACCGCTTTTGAAGGTTGAAAACCTGGTGCAGCATTTCCCTGTTTCCCGCTCCTACACGGTCAAGGCGGTCAACGGCGTATCCTTTGACATTTACCCCGGCGAAACCTACGGCCTGGTGGGCGAATCCGGCTCCGGCAAGACCACCATCGGCCGCAGCATCATCCGCCTGTACGACCCCACCGGCGGGCGCATCACCTTTAATGGCAAGGTGATCTCCGGCCCAATGGACAAGGACACCCGCAGCATGCTCCGCTCGGAGATGCAGATGATCTTCCAGGATCCCATGGCCAGCCTGAACCCCCGCAAGAAGGTGGGCGACATCATCGGCGAGGGCCTGGACATCCACCACCGTGCCGCCAGCAAAAAGGAGCGGGAGGAGCTGATCAGCGAGATGCTGCGGAAGGTGGGCCTCTCCCCCGAGCATGCGGCCCGCTATCCCCACCAGTTCTCCGGCGGCCAGCGCCAGCGCGTGGGGATCGCCCGGGCGCTGATCATGAACCCCAGGCTGATCATCGCCGACGAGTGCATTTCCGCCCTGGACGTGTCCATCCAGGCCCAGGTGGTCAACCTGATGAAGGACATCCAGGAAGAAACCAGCTGCGCCTACCTGTTCATCGCCCATGACCTGAGCATGGTGAAGTACATTTCCGACCGCATCGGCGTGCTGCACCTGGGCTACATGGTGGAGGCCGGCACCAAGGAGGAAATTTTCTCCAACCCCATCCATCCCTACACCAAGAGCCTGCTCTCCGCCATCCCCCATCCCAACCCGGTGGTGGAAAAGCAGCGCACCTCCATCACCTACGACTACGCCTCCAGCGGCATCGACTACGCCAAGGGCACGGAGCACACCGTGGGCGGCTCGCACACGGTTCTGGCCACGGACGAGGAGTTCGCCGCCTGGACGCGGTAACACCTTCCCCACAAAATCAAGCAGGGCTGCCGCACGGATCGCATGCGGCAGCCCTGTTCTGTTTTGATCCGTTTACGCCATGGCATGGTTGATGACCACGTTCAGCGAGCGGCTGGTGTCCGAGGCGGTCTCCAGGGCCTGCTGCAGCTGGCTCAGGGGGAACTCATGGGTGATGAGGGCCTCCAGGTTCACATCGCCCCGCGCCATCAGCTGCATCACGTCCCGCACATCCTCGGGCATGTAGCCGCCGGAGCCGATGATGCTCTTCTGGGCGTAGGTCAGGTGGAGCAGATCGACCTCCCTGAGGGCCTTGTTCACCGCCACCGCCACGAAGCGGCTGCCGATCTTGCCCATGGCCATGAAGGTCTCCAGGATGCTGGCTGCGCCCGCTGCGTCAATGAAGATGTCCACGTCCGGGGTCATGCCCGTCAGGCCATGGGCCTGGCCGAAATACTCCGCCATGCGCCCGCGCATGTTTTCGTCCTCCGCACGGCAGATGGCCAGCCCCAGCTCGCTGGCCTTCATCAGGCGGAAGTCCGACAGGTCGCAGACCATCACCTGCGCGCAGCCGAAGATGTGCTTCAGCGCCAGCGCGGCCGCCATACCGATGGTACCCGCGCCGAACACCACGGCATTCTCCCCGGGCTTCGGCATGCCTCTGCGGGCCGCCCGAGTACCTACGGTGAAGGGCTCGATCATGGCGGCAACCCGGGTAGGGATGCTGCCGCTGACCTTGTACACCTGGCGGTTCAGCACGCAGTCCGGGATCAGGATATACTCGGAAAAGCCGCCGATGGTGCCTGCCCGGCTGGTATCGCCCCTGGCCAGCAGCGGGTAGGGGTACACCACATCGCCCACGG
This sequence comes from Aristaeellaceae bacterium, assembly GCA_051883775.1. GTDB lineage: Bacteria > Bacillota > Clostridia > Christensenellales > Aristaeellaceae > UBA11524. The sequence goes on from JBJEUJ010000096.1 coordinate 2,529, forward strand.
CGATGCCCTGCACCTCTCTGCCCACCTGGACCACCTGCGACACCACCTCATGCCCGAACTCGCCGCCCACGGTGATCCTGTGGCCCGTGTTCGGCCCGTGGCAATAAACGGCCACGTCCGTGCCGCAGATGCTGGCGTACAGGTTCTTCACCACAATATCCCTGTCCCCGCACACCGGATCCTCCAGCTGCGCAACCGTGACGTTCCTCTGTCCCAGATAAATGCCTGCCCGCATGGTGCATAACCTCCGTCCGATTGGATTGTACTCCCCTACCATAGCACCGGCGTGTTGCCGTTTTGTTTGCGCCCGGCGGCCATGGGAACAAAATCCTGCCCCGCTGGCAAATTTGCGGACATTTTCCTGAAACGGTTGACTTTCTCCGTCGGGTGTGCTATGATAATTAGGCTGCAAAGCAATCATGCGCCCGTAGCTCAGTTGGATAGAGTGTCAGACTCCGACTCTGAAGGTCACAGGTTCGAATCCTGCCGGGCGTAC
>JBJEUJ010000097.1:0-3019 GCA_051883775.1 Aristaeellaceae bacterium
TTCGTCTCCGCCGTGACCCGCCCCTTCGGCATCAAGGGCCTGTTCTACAAGATCTGCGGCAAGGGCGTGGGCGGCATCGACGGGTTCTACTTCCGCTCCAGCTTTGAGCGCTACAAGAGCCTGGCGCTGATCAACCCCGACAACCCCGTCGAGCTGTGCAACGCCATGACGAAGGAGACGGGCATCCCCACCGTCATCATGGACGCCAACGACATCGACCAGAACCAGCTGGGCAAGTGCGACGGCTTCCCGCTGACGGACGATGAAATCCAGGATGCCATGAAGGACAACCCCTCCGGCCAGGGCGGCGAGCTGACCCCGCTGATCCTGATCCGCCCTCTGGACTGAACAAAACGCCGCCATCCCCAAAAGGGACGGCGGCGTTTTTCATGATGAGACTACCCCCATGGAGCGCGGCAGCGAAAACGGGTCAAGGGGCGAAGCTCCTTGCGCAGGTGCAGGGGCGGCGTTAGCCCCTGCGCAGGTCTGGGCGGCAGCCCAGCGCAGCACAACCGAACAGTAAAAAGAAAAAAGAGGAGGCGCGAGTTTCCGGGCGGGATGCTCCGCATCCCGCGATGGAAACGGCAGGTTCAACCAACCCCAGGGAATCGCGCTTTTTACTCCGCCCCCGCAATGAACCGCTCCAGCAGCCGCTGAAGGGACGCCACATCCTCCGCCACCTGATCCGCAGCAGCCCATTCGTCCGCGTCGCCATAACCGTAGCCCGCGCACAGCGTGGGTAGCCCGTTGGCCTTCCCGGCCTCAATATCCCCCAGCCGGTCGCCCACCATCACCGCCGCACAGGGCTGCAGCTCTGCCAGAATCTCCCCCACCGCCAGGGCCTTGGTGCGCCCGTGCTGCGCTGCGCGGACGGCGCGGAACACGCCCTCCAGCCCGAACACCTGCTGGCACAGGGACAGATAATCCGCCGTGCCGTTGGAGGCAATGCACAATTCGGCCCGGTCGCGCAGGGAAAGCAGCAGCTCCCGGATGCCCGGAAACAGCCGGTTCACACGGGGACAAAGCTCCAGCCCCGCCTGCAGGCGTACCCGCAGGTATTCCTCCGCCCGCGCCCGGGGAATGCCCAGCAGGGGAATGCTCTCCTCAAAGGTGGGGCCGTTGCACTGGCGGATCACCCCCTCCGGGGGCACGGGAAGCCCCATGCGGGTCAGGGCCAGGCGTACCTCCTCAATGCACAGCTCCATGCTGTCAGCCAGGGTGCCGTCCCAGTCGAAGATGATGGCAGGCTTGCGGTTCAGAATGGGAATCCTTCCTTTCATGGGCGTTACTTGCTGACCAGCTTGACGTTGGCCGCGCCGTAGGCGTTTTCCAGCCGGCGCAGGCAGGCGTCGGTGGCGTCGCACCAGTTGATTTTCGGGGCCAGCAGGGTGATTTTCTCATCGGGCAGATGCATGAACACCGGGACGCTCCCCGGGTGCAGGGCCAGCAGCGCCGCCGCCCTGTCCATGTCGGCGCGCTTCAGGCGCAGGTAGAGCTTGCGGGTGGCCCTGGCGGCCAGCTGCGCATCGGTGAGGCGGGGCGATTCCGGAGCGCGGCGTACCGGGGCGGGCGCAGGCTTGGGCGCGTCCTCCCGGGCGGGACGGGGCGCAGGATCTGTCCGGGGCGCGGGGCGCGGAGCGGCGGCGTCGGGCTTCCAGTCCTCCAGGGAGGTCATGGATTCCACCAGCAGCTTGGGCGCCTCGTCCTCCCGGAGGGACAGCCGCCCCGTCAGCACCACCAGGTCGTCCGGGGCCATCATGCCCTGATACCGCTCGTAGATCTTGGGGAACACCAGGCACTCGATCTGCCCGGTGAGATCCTCCAGGGTGATGAAGCCCATGTACGCGCCCTTCTTGGTGGCCTTGCCCTTGACCTCGGTAAGGATGCCGCCCATCTCCACCATCTGCCCGTCCAGCAGCATGCCGTGATCCTCCCGCTCCTCCAGGTCCGCCAGGTCGGCGGTGGAGAAGGCGAAGTGGGACAGGGTGTCGCGGTAGTCGTCCAGGGGATGGCCGGTGATGTACACCCCGGCGATCTCCCGCTCCATGGACAGGCGGGCGCGCAGGGTGCAGTCCGGCAGGGGCGGCAGGGCGCGGGTCTCCTGGAGCGCCATGTCGCCCCCGAAGGCCAGGTCGAACAGGCTGATCTGCCCGTCCACGTTCTGCTTGCGCCGGGCGATGCTGGCGTCCATGGCGGATTCGTACACCGCCAGCATCTGCGGACGGTTGGCGCCGGTCTGGTCGAAGGCCCCGGCACGGATCAGGCTGTCCACCACGCGCTTGCCGCATTCGCCGGGGTCGATGCGGCTGCAGAAGTCGAAGATGTCCCGGTAGGGGCCCTTCTGCCGCTCCTCCACAATGGCCTTCACCGCGCCCTGCCCCACCGTCTTGACGGCGCCCAGGCCGAAGAGAATGCCGGATTTGCCCTCGGGGGTCTTCTGCACGGTGAACTTCCACACGGAGTGGTTCACGTCCGGGGGCAGGACGGGAATATCGTGGCTGCGGCAGTACTGGATGTAGGCGGCCACCTTGCCGGACGCGCCGTAGACGCTGTTGATCATGGCGGCCATGAACTGCACGGGATAGTGCCGCTTGAGCCAGGCGGTCTGCACGGCCACCATGGCATAGGCGGCGGCGTGGGACTTGTTGAAGGCGTAGGAGGCGAAGGCGGTCATCTCGTCGTAGAGATGCTCGGCCACTGCCTCGGGCACGCCGTTGCGCACGCAGCCGGGCACGTCGATGGAGCCGTCCTCGTTCAGCTTGCCGTGGATGAAGTACTCCCGCTCCTGGGCCATGACCTTGTGCTTTTTCTTGGCCATGGCGCGGCGCACCAGGTCGCTGCGGCCGTAGCTGTACCCGGCCAGATCCCGGACGATCTGCATGACCTGCTCCTGGTACACCATGCAGCCGTAGGTCACGTCCAGGATGGGGCGGAGCTTCTCGGTTTCGTAGTGGACGGAGGCGGGGTTGTGCTTGCCCTCGATGTAGCGGGGGATGGACTCCATGGGGCCGGGGCGGTA
>JBJEUJ010000098.1:0-2975 GCA_051883775.1 Aristaeellaceae bacterium
GAGATCCGCATGATCGACACCTACTGGTCGGATCACTGCCGCCACACCACCTTCCTGACCACCATCGATGATGCGAAGATCGAGAAGGCTGCGGTGGAGAAGGCCTTCCAGCGATACCTGAACGCCCGGGAGACCGTCTACGGCCAGCGGGTGGCCCAGAAGCCCGTGAACCTGATGGACATCGCCACCATGGGCGGCAAGTACCTGCGCAGGATCGGCCAGACCCCCAACATTGACGTGAGCGAGGAGATCAACGCCTGCTCCATCAAGATCGACGTGGACGTGAACGGCGTCAGCGAGCCCTGGCTGCTCATGTTCAAGAACGAGACCCACAACCATCCCACGGAGATTGAGCCCTTCGGCGGCGCGGCCACCTGCATCGGCGGCGCCATCCGCGACCCGCTCTCCGGCCGCACGTATGTGTATCAGGCCATGCGCGTCACCGGCGCGGCGGATCCCCTCAAGCCCGTCAGCGAGACCCTCCCCGGCAAGCTGCCCCAGCGCAAGCTGGTGACCACCGCCGCCGCGGGCTATTCCTCCTACGGCAACCAGATCGGTCTGGCCACGGGCCTGGTGGACGAGGTGTACCATCCCGGCTACGCCGCCAAGCGCCTGGAGATCGGCGCGGTGGTGGGCGCGGCCCCGGAGAAGAACGTTCGCCGGGAGGCCCCCGTCCCCGGGGACAAGATCGTGCTGCTGGGCGGGCGCACGGGCCGCGACGGCTGCGGCGGCGCCACCGGCTCCTCCAAGTCCCATAAGCTGGAGTCCATCGAGACCTGCGGCGCGGAGGTGCAGAAGGGCAACGCCCCCACCGAGCGCAAGCTGCAGCGGCTGTTCCGGGACGGCGAGGTGACGAGGCTCATCAAGCGTTGCAACGACTTTGGCGCGGGCGGCGTGAGCGTGGCCATCGGCGAATTGGCGGACGGCCTGCTCATCGACCTGGACAGGGTGCCCAAGAAGTACGACGGCCTGGACGGCACGGAGCTGGCCATTTCCGAATCCCAGGAGCGCATGGCCGTGGTGCTGGATCCCGCGGACGTGGAGGCCTTCCTGGCGGCGGCGGAGCGGGAGAACCTGGAGGCCACGGTGGTGGCGGAGGTCACCGCCGAGCCCCGGCTGCGCATGACCTGGAAGGGCGCGACCATCGTTGACCTGAGCCGCGAGTTCCTCAACAGCAACGGCGCGGAGAAGCATACCACCGTCCAGGTGCCCGAGGATACCGTGGCCCAGGTGCCCTTTGCGGGGGAGACCGTGTCGGAGAAGTTCGCGGCCATGGCGGGCAGCCTGAACATCTGCTCCAAGCAGGGCCTGAGCGAGCGCTTCGACGCGACCATCGGCGCGGGCACGGTGCTGATGCCCTTTGGCGGCAGGAAGCAGCTGACCCCCAACCAGACCATGGTGGCCAAGCTCCCCGTGCTGGAGGGCGTGACGGACACCGTGTCCGGCATGGCCTACGGCATGCACCCGGAGCTGCTGGAGCAGTCCCCCTACGAGGGCAGCTACCTGGCGGTGATCGAGAGCGTGACGAAGCTGGTGTGCGCGGGCTTTGATTACAGGCAGGCTTACCTGACCTTCCAGGAATACTTTGAGCGCATGACCTCCGACCCCAAGCGCTGGGGCAAGCCCTTCGCGGCGCTGCTGGGCGGCTTCGACGCGCAGCTGGATCTGAACATTGCGGCCATCGGCGGCAAGGACTCCATGTCCGGTACCTTTGAGCAGATGGACGTGCCGCCCACGCTGTGCTCCTTCGCGGTGGCCCCCGGCAAGGCCAGCGAGGTCATTTCTCCCGAATTCAAGGAGGCCGGCCACAGCATCCGCCTGGTGGCCTGCGATCCTCACGATACCCCCGCCCTGACCGCCAACTACGAGGCGGTGCGCAAGGGCATCCTGGACGGCACCATCGTGGCGGCCTGGGCGCTGGGCCTGGGCGGCGTGGCGGAGGGCCTGTTCAAGATGGGCATGGGCAACGGCATCGGCACCCGCATTGACGATGATTACGACGGCGACCTGTTCGCCCAGCAGATCGGCGGCATGCTGATCGAGTGCGCCGCCGAGTGCGACCTGGGCAGCAAGGTGGGCGACACCATCCCCAACTGGGCGCTGGAGTACGAGGGCGACCGCATCGACCTCAACCCCATGCAGGAGATTTACGAGGGCAAGCTGGAGAAGGTGTTCCCCTACCGGGGCCATGCGGGCGAGACCACCGAGGCATTCACCTGCCTGACCACCGAGCGGGTGAAGCCAGCTGCCTCCGTTGCGAAGCCCCTGGCCTTCATCCCCGTGTTCCCCGGCACCAACTGCGAGTACGACACCGCCCGGGCGGTGGAGCGGGCAGGCGGCAGGGCGGAGATCCTGGTCATCAACAACCTGCGCCCCGAGGCCATCACCGAGTCCATCCGCAAGGCGGCGGAGATGATTGCCCGCAGCCAGATGATCGTGCTGCCCGGCGGCTTCTCCGGCGGCGACGAGCCCGACGGCTCCGCCAAGTTCATCACCGCCTTCTTCCGCAACCCCGCCATGAAGGACGCGGTGGCTGACCTCCTGGAGAAGCGCGACGGCCTGATGCTGGGCATTTGCAACGGCTTCCAGGCGCTGATCAAGCTGGGCCTGGTGCCCTTCGGCCGCATTGTGGATACCGACGACCAGTGCCCCACCCTGACCTTCAACGAGATTGGCCGCCACCAGTCCATGCTGGTGCGCACCCGCGTGGCCTCCGCCAAGTCCCCCTGGCTGAGCCGCTGCCAGGCCGGCGACATCCACACTGTGGCCATTTCCCACGGCGAGGGACGCTTCGTTGGCCCGGAGAAGCTCATCCGCGACCTGGCTGCCAACGGGCAGATTGCCACCCAGTATGTGGACCTGAAGGGCGTGCCCAGCATGGACATGCGCTTCAACCCCAACGCCAGCTACTACGCCATTGAGGGCATCACCAGCCCCGACGGCCGCGTGCTGGGCAAGATGGGCCACACCGAGCG
>JBJEUJ010000099.1:0-2962 GCA_051883775.1 Aristaeellaceae bacterium
TGGCGATGTAGCCGCTGTGCACGTCCAGGCTCTCGTAGGGCCAGAGCAGGTTGCCATCCTCGTCGAAGTAGCCCTCGCCGTGCTCAGCCTTGTAGGCCGCCAGCGCATCCGGGTTGCCCACGAGGTCCAGGGTGATGTAGGTCATCAGCGGCGTGAAGGAGGCTTCGGACACCTTCGCTGTTACCTCGGGGGTCACGGTTTCCACGTTGGGATGCAGGGTCACCACCTGGCTGAGCATGTTCCCCGCGTCAAAGGAGAAGGTCACCAGGCCCTTGTCCGGCTTGAGCAGGTTCCCGTCCTCGCCGTACTTCTCCGGGTGGGTGGCGAGGCGGTAGTCCTCCAGGGGCTGGCACTCGCCAATGGGCAGGGCGATTTCCACCTGTCCGGACAGGGTAACGCCCAGGTTGTCCAGCCGCCAGTATTCCGTCCGGAGGATTTCGCCGGGTGTGTTGGTACCTGACTCCACCGCGCCGGAATTGTCGGCCATGTCCATGCACTGGCCGTTGACCCAGAAGTGGTCGATCCACCAGCCCACGTTATGGTCGTAGAGCTGCTCCCACATATCCCCGGTCAGGCCCTCACGGAGCTGGCCGTATTCGTCCGTATTGCCCAGGGGCTTGTCCACGTCCAGCATGCGGTAGCTGTACTGGAGGAAGAGCGTCCGCCCGTCGTAGGCGGCCTCGCGGATGGTGATTTCCACATTGTTGATGGTTTCCTGGTGAAGGTTCTGCTGCGCGGCCACACGGGTGCTGTCGGGCTGCGCGCCCACCATGAACCTCAGCGAGTCGAAGATGCCAAAGTGTACTGCCGCGAAGGCCACGGAGCCCAGCAGCAGCGCGGCGAGCAGGGCAAAGGCCAGCGCGCGGACGCCGATTCGTCCGCCGACGCGCACAGGCTGGCGGGTGGGGGTATGGGCCTCCTGCGCAACCCTGTCGGCAAGGAAGGCGTCCACCCGGAGGCGGAAGCTGTCCGGCATATCGGGGGTTCCGGCAGCCAGAAGGCGGCGGAATTCTTCTTGCTTCATACTTGTTCCTCCCATTCAATGAGGAGCGTTCTGCTCAGACGCTTCCTTGCGCTGCGCATGCGGGTTTTCACCGTGCCCTCCGGGATGCCCAGGGAGCGGGCGATGTCCTGCACAGAGTAGCCGTCCACGTAGTGGAGGAGCATGGGCGTGCGCTGCTCGGGGGTGAGGGCCTCCATGGCCTCGATGACCGGCGGGCGCGTGGGCTGCATGTCCACCGGGACGGTACCTTCCTCCAGGGGATAGAAGCTCATTCTTCTGCGCTTGCGCAGGGCGTCCTTGCACTGGTTGGTCAGGATCCGCATGAACCACGCCCGGAACTGGTTCGGGTCGCGGAGATGGGATCGCTTCTCCCAGGCCTTGGTCAGTGCGTCCTGCACCGCGTCGGCGGCGTCCTGGTCGTTGCCCAGGTAGGATCGGCTGACACGGTACATCAGCTTCTCCATCCGCTGGATTTCCGCTTGAAACGTCAAAGCATCCATGGTATCGTTCCCCTCTGTCCTTTTCATGCTGAAAAGCAGGCCTGCAATCCAGAATCATCGCCTGCATCGGAGCATTTTGCAGGGACGCCTATCAGACGATTCAGCACGGGCGGAGGTTTTCCCTGCCGAAAAAATCGTGGGAGAGGCGGCAGGAATATTTCCCGCTGCGCCCTTCCATTCCCCTGGAGGATATGATATAATCATCCATAACGACCAAGTGAGATTGTGAGGTGCGTTACCTATGTTGAAAACCATGTTTCCCACGGTGAACCGGGAATCCTCCGCGCTGGGCTTCGGCTGCATGCGCCTGCCCACCAACCCCGACGGCGCCATCAACGAGGATGAGGCCATCCGCATGATCCGCCGTGCCATCGACGGCGGCGTGCGCTATATCGACACGGCTTATCCCTATCATGGCGGGCAGAGCGAGCTCCTGGTGGGCAAGGCATTGAAGGACGGCTACCGGGAAAAGGTCATCCTGACCACCAAGCTGCCTGTGTGGAAATGCACGAAGCATGAGGACATGATGGCCATCCTGGACGAGCAGCTGGAAAAGCTCCAGGTGGATCATGTGGACTTCTATCTCATGCACGCCATGAGCGCCGAGCGGCTGGACGCCATGCAGGCCCTTGATTACCGCAGCTTCCTGGACGAGGCAGTGCGGCAGGGCAAGATCCGCTATCCCGGCTTCTCCTTCCATGACAATTACGAGGCCTTCACCCGCATCCTCAACGACTACGACTGGAAGATGTGCCAGGTGCAGATGAACATCCTGGACGACAAGAACCAGGCGACCCTCCAGGGCATCCGGGACGCGCAGGCCAAGGGCGTGGGCGTGGTCATCATGGAGCCCCTCCGCGGCGGCCTGCTGGCCAATCCGCCCTCCGATGTGGTGAAGCTCTACGACAGCTGGCCCGTGAAGCGCAGCGCCGTGGACTGGGCCTTCCGCTACCTGTACACCATGCCCGGCGTGGTGACCATCCTCAGCGGCATGAGCACCATGGAGCAGGTGGAGGACAACCTGCGCATCTTCGATGTGCCCCAGGGCGAGACCCTCACCGGGCAGGATCAGGATCTGTACCGCCAGGTGAAGGAAACCTACATGGCCCGCACCAAGACCCGCTGCACCGGCTGCAAGTACTGCCAGCCCTGTCCCCGGGGCGTGCGGATTCCCTCCATCTTCCAGGGCTATGACGTGTCCCTCCTGCGGGACGGCGGCAGCTTCAAGCAGGGCTATGCCAACATCGTCAAGGAGCAGGCCGACGCCTCCCGGTGCATTGCCTGCCGTAAGTGCGAGCGCTCCTGCCCCCAGCATCTGCCCATCGTGCAATACCTCCAGGAAATCCGCGCCGTCTGCGAAAAGTAAGAACAATGACAGCCAACTGCAGGGAATCGCGCCAGCGAAAAAGGGTCAAGGGGTGAAACCCCTTGCGCGGGTGCAGGGGCGGCGTTAGCCCCT
>JBJEUJ010000100.1:0-15889 GCA_051883775.1 Aristaeellaceae bacterium
CCTCGATGAGCTTCTGGTTCCGCCGCTGGATGGAGCAGTCCCTGTCCCCCAGGTGAAGCACATGCCCCTGCCTGTCCGCCAGAATCTGAAACTCAATGTGCCGGGGCCTGACGATCAGCTTCTCCAGGTACATGTCGTCCCGGCCGAAGCAGGCCATGGCCTCCGCCTTCGCCTGGGCAAAGGCCGCAGGCAGCTGCTGGGCGCTGTCGCAGCGGCGGATGCCCCGTCCCCCGCCCCCTGCCGCCGCCTTGAGCAGCACCGGATACCCCACCCGGGCGGCCATGTCCAGCGCTTCCTCCACGCTGGCCAGCGCGCCCTCGGAGCCCGGGGTGACGGGCACGCCGGCCTGGCGCATCAGCTGCCGGGCAACGGCCTTGTCCCCGGCCCGGCGAATGGTCGACCCCGAGGGGCCGATGAAGGTCAGCCCCTCCCGGGCGCAGGCGTCGGCAAAGCCGGCGTTCTCCGACAGAAAGCCGTAGCCCGGATGCACGCCGTCGCAGCCCGTGGCCCTGGCTACCGTCAGCAGCGCGCCCTGGTTCAGGTAGCTTTCCGCTGCCGGGGCCGGGCCGATGCACACCGCCCTGGTGGCCAGCTGCACATGCAGCGCCTCCGCGTCCGCCTGGGAGTACACCGCCACCGTCTCAATGCCCATCTCCCGGCAGGCCCGCAAAATCCGCAGGGCAATCTCGCCCCGGTTGGCAATCAGCACCCTCTTCAGCATGGCCGGTACCGCATCAGCGGCTCGCCATAGGCGGCCAGCTCGCCGTTTTCCTTGAGGATGCCGGTGACGATCAGGTCGCAGGGCGCGGCGATCTCGCTGATCATCTTCATGGCCTCCATCAGGCAGAGGGTGTCGCCCTTGCGCACCCGGTCGCCCACGGCGGCATAGGGCTTGGCCCCGGGCTCGGCCGCGGCGTAGAACACCCCCGCCAGCGGCGCGCTGATGGCAGGCTCCTCCGGCTTTTCGGCGGCGGGCACGGCGGCAGCGGCCTGCGGGGCGGGCGCAGCGGCGCACTCCCTCTCCATTTCGAGGGAGAAATCGCCCCGGGTCACCTTCATGGCCCGGAGGCTGCTGCCCTCAAAGCGGCTCAGCAGCTCGAAAATCTCCTGGTTCGTCATGGTGCGTCCCTTCCTTCATGCGAGAACCCCGCCGCAGCGCTGCGGCGCGGCAGGGTCCATCGTTTCACTTCGCGCTGAGGCAGCCCACAATGTCGGCCACCGTTTTCATCCCGGGCATCGCCTCGTCGGCAATGGCCACGCCCGTCGCCTCCTCCAGGGCCATCATCAGCTCCATGGCCGCCAGCGAGTCCGCGCCCAGGTCCTCCTGCAGCTTCGCCTCCATGGTCACAGCCTCTACATCGCAGCCCAGGGTCTCCGCAATCACATTGCGCACCTGCTCCAGATTCATCGTCATCATGCTCCTGCTTCTTAATCTCAATCATTTTACTTAAATTATTTTAGGTAAAATGATTTAGCCATATTATAGCCATGCTGCGCCGCCTTGTCAAGGGATGGGGCGGAAGAAAGTTTCCGGCAGCGCAGGGGCGGCGGCTTTCGCCAGGCAGGTTCGCACAAAAAAGCCGCTGACCAGCTCCTGGTCAGCAGCCCTCGGTTGCAGTATTCCGGCCCGGGGCTCAGAGGCAGCCATAGGCCGTGTTTCTGATTTTGAGATGAATCTCAGCCAGATCCGGGCCGCTTCGCTGATACATAACCGTCAGCGACATGCATTTCTCCGGATCAACCAGGAAGTACGGGCCTGAGCCACCCTCCCAGCCAAACTCCCCCAGGGAACCGTTGGAACCGGCCTCAGCCCTGTCCATCAGCGTGCGCACCCCGTAGCCATAGCTGTAGCCCCTGGTAACACGGCCGTCAAAGTCCCGGAGCTGCGCCGGAGACAGCTGGTTGGTACGCATCAGGTCAATGGTCTGCCTGCCCATCACCCGCTGGCCATGGTATTCGCCGCCGTTGGCCAGCATGATGCCCAGGTGCGCAAAGTCCCTGGCCGTGGCGAACATTCTGGGGCAGCCGCGAAGGTTTTCCTGCCCCGGCAGATGCTTTTCATCCATCCGTGGCACGCCGCGCACAGGCCGCAGCTGCTCGTCCGCTTCATAATAGGCGCTCAGGCGCTGGGGGATGTCCCCAAAGAAGCGCATACCGGTGCTGTCCATCTCCAGCGGGGTCAGCAGGTCATCCTTCAGCGCCTGCTCGATTTCCTTGCCCGTCAGCACCTCGCACAACCCCGCCGCCAGCTCGCTGGAAAAGCCGTACATCCAATGTGTTCCCGGCTCGAAGGCCATGGGTACCTCCGCCGCCGCGCGAATCTCTTCCCGCAGGGAATAGGCTCCCTTGGCCAGAAGCGCCTGACGCATCCGATCCATGGCGGCCTCCGTAGGGAGCTGGCTTCCTCCGCGATGGCCATAGCGCAGCCCGACCCCCATGGTCAGCACATGCCTGACCTGTGTCGTGCGCTGCAGCGGCGCCACATGATAGCCGCCATTGTCCTGCTGGACAAAGCGCTTCAGCTGCCCGTATTCCGGAAAGTAATCCGACAGCGGATCGTCCGGCAGAAACAGCCCCCGCTCATACAGCAGCATGCACAGCGTGTAGACGGGCAGCTTCGTCATGGAATAAATCCGGAAAACCGTGTCCTCCCTCAGCGGCCTGCCGCTCTCCAGATCTGCATAGCCCTCGTATCGCTCATAGATGATCTCCTGCCCCTGCGTCATCACGCAGGCAATGCCGGGCAGCCGCTGTGCCGTCAGCCGCTTGAGCAGCGCGTCCAGGTTGGTAAAATCCATCATTGCTTCTCCCCCCTCCCCATCAGCTCCGCCAGCGCCCGGTCTTCATCCGCCTGAACGCGGCATGCCTCGTCCAGAATCATCGTTGTCCTCCGCGCTTTGGTGCAGGCAGGCCATTCGCCCAGCGCCGTGCAGGAGGGATCGCCCGTGCGTGCAAACTGCGCCCACGCCCCCGAGACCTGCGCCTCCAGTCTTTGAGTCACGCCGGGCCTGTGATACAGGGGCAGGCAGGCTGTCTGATGGAAAACGAAGGGAATCTCCGCCCCGTGCCACGCCGGCACACCCCCCATGTACGGGAAGTCCAGCGCAAACAGGTAGGCGTACAGCCTGCGGCATCCCCGGTCCAGCGCATGATCCAGAAAGCGCAGCGCACACAGCCGGGCATGGGCGTCCAGGCCCAGCAGCACGGAGGGATGCTTCCAGGGATAGGCTGCATGGAAGAGCTGCTTCAGCCTCTCCGTCCGCGCGCCGTAGGTTTCCCGCAGGCACTTCTCCAGCAGCTCGTCCGGCAGCAGCTCCCGTCCGGGACAGCCCTCCAGCGCCCGGAACTCCCCGATGGTTGTCCCCGTCATGATCGGAATCTGCACCGCATGCTCCCTTAGTCCCACCACCAGCGGATCCCCGGCATAATACCCGTTGGGATGTACGCCCCAGACCACCCGCCTGCCCTGCCCGCGCAGCTTATCCTCGGCGCAGGCGCAGGCGTGCATCAGCTGTGCCAGGGGTACCTGCTCCACCCGCTGCACATCGTGCCTGCCGATGCCCAGCGTCTCCAGGAGCGTATCCGCCAGGGCCAGGCTGTCCTCCTCGTTCGGACGCAGCGAGGGCGGAATAATACCGGTCTGGATGATCGCCTTGTGGTACAGCCCGTCGGCTGCGGGTATTTGCAGAAGGTTGACGATCTTCGCGCCGCCGCTGGAATGGCCGAACACCGTCACGTTCTCCGGGTCGCCGCCAAAGGCAGCAATATTCTCCCGCACCCACTGCAGCGCCGCCACAATGTCCGCCATCACCAGATTGCCGCTGTTCGCATACGCGCTGCCATAGGCAGACAGATCCAGGCAGCCCAGTACGCCCAGCCGGTGGTTCATGGATACCACCACCACATCGCCATGCAGGCTCAGGCTGGCGCCGTCCATCTCCCGGGCCATGTTCGCGCTGCCACTGACATACCCGCCCCCGTGAATCCACACCATGACGGGCTTGCGCGCCTGCCTGTCCAGGATGGGAGACCATACGTTGAGGAAGTGGCAGTCCTCGTCCTCCGGCCAGGGATATCCAGCGGCAAACAGCGTGTTGACCGGCTGGAACCGCCGCATCTGCGGCGCTGCGCACCCGTAGTCAAAGGCGTTGCGCACGCCGCTCCAGGGCCGGGGCGGCACGGGCATGTGATACCGTGCCGCCTCGGCGTAGCGGATGCCATGGAAGGTATGAATTCCCTGCCAGGTATAGCCCCGCACCCGGCCTGCCGTTGTCTCCACCACGTTCGCCTCTGCGCTGCAGACAAAGCCCTGATCCACTGCCCGTTCCTCCTCCCCGTCCGGAGCATGATCCCTTTCAGACCCTGCTTCGTCTCAGTCCGGCTCTTCCTGCCGGGCCTGCCGCATGTTGGCCGCAATGCGCCTGCGCACGGCCAGGAAATAGATCAGCGCAAAGGCCATCGGCAGGATCATGATCCTGTACATACCGGCATAGGCGCTTGTCAGGTCGCCCACGGAGGCAGCCAGCGCATCCACCACCCAGCCCGCCAGCGATACCCCCACGAACAGCCCCATGGACTGGAAAATGCTGCTCGTGCTGCTGGCGGCGCCGCGGCGCGACCGGGGCGAGCAGCTCATGCAAAGATAGCTCAGCGTGGGCTGGCATACACCGTAGCCCAGGGCGCTGACGGCTGCCGCCGCCAGGAACATCCCCAGCGACCGCGCCAGGCTGATAAGCAAAAACGATACCCCGAAGCACACAATGCCCACCATCAGCACGGCCTCATGGCCGATCCTGTCAATCACCGCGCCCGACAGCGGCCTGGTCAGCAGCAGACACAGCGCGTAGACCGTGAAGTACAGACCAATGCCGTCCACGCCCCGCAGCTCGCCATAGATGGCGATGAAGCTGCTGATGCAGCAATAGGGCCCCTGCAGCGCGAAAATCAGGATTGCCGGATGGAGGGCCTTCTTTTCGATGATGCGATCCCAGGCGATCCTGTAAACGCCGCGGACAGGCGCTGTCTCCCGGATGCGCACCGACAGCGCCAGGGCAAGCAGGATTGCGCCCGCCCCCACCAGAAAGGTTCGGTTATAGCCGATCGCGCCACTCAGGCGAAGGCCCAGCCCCGGGCCTATTGCCTGCCCCACCGCCTGGCACAGGGTAAATACGCCGATGCCCTTGCCCATGTTCCGGTGGGACAGCGTATCGCTGACCATGACCAGTGTCAGCGGCGCGGTGCATCCCAGGGCCAGCCCCTGCAGAATCCGGAACACAAACAGCGCCGGCACGGACCTTGCGCAGCCATAGCCCACAAACGCCGCCGCCAGCCCGGCAATACCGCACTGCAGAAGCCGCTTGCGGCTGCAGCAGTCAAAGGCCGGCGTGACAAAAATCAGAATCAGCGTGGAGGCAATGGAAAACACGCTGCTCACCATGCCCACCACCGACGCCGCCGCGCCCAGCGCATTGGCATATTTGGGCACCAGGGTGTTCATCATCTGCTGCCCCATCTGCAGGCAGAACTGCACGGCCAGCATGTTCACAAAGGGCGCAGACCACAGCCGTTCCTTCTTCTCAGCCATGGTCGACCTTCCCTTCCCCGTCCTCCCGGAACAGCAGCGGCAGAAAGTCCCGCAGGCTCCTGCGCCATACCTGCCACTCGTGGCCTCCGGGATAAGCATGATAGGACACGTCAAAGCCCTGCGCCTGCAGCGCGGCAACCTGTTCGGACGTGTATGCGTGCCGGGGATCGTCCCGCCCGCAGGACACAAAGGTCACCTGCATCAGGGAGCGATAGTGCTCCGGGCTGGCAAACAGCGCCGAATCATCATACGGCTGTCCCCAGATGTCCTCGCCTCGAATCTTAAACCCGGCCCCCGAGCTAAACACGCCCAGGCTGGCAAACAGCTCCGGATTGGCGAACGCGATCTGCCTGGCCCGCAGGCCGCCCTGAGACAGCCCTGCCACAGCCCTGTGCCCGCGATCACGCATCGTGCGGAAGCGCCCGTCCACAAAGGGAACGCACGCCTCCCGCATGACATGCTCCACCGCGCACAGCTCAGCGCGCCCGCCGCGGTGCAGGTAGGTGTTGAAGCTGGGCGTCACCACCACCATCGGCCGGCACAGCCCCTGGGCAATCATGTTGTCCAGCATGTCCGGCAGCTTGCCCTGCCAGATCCAGCCCGTCTCGTTTTCGCCGCCCCCGTGCAGCAGGTACAGAACAGGATAGCGCACCGTCCCTTCCTCGTAGCCTGCAGGGGTATAGACATAGCAGCCATGCTCGCCGTCCGTCTCCGCCGAAAAGAACCGGCAGAAGCTCACCGTCCCATGGGGGCTGCCCTTGGGCCAGTACAGGTCAAAGTCCGGGTCGGGTATCTCGATATAGTTGACCGCCCTGTTTGCGCCGTAGCCGATGGGGATCAGCTCGTTCAGGCACCGGACGCCATCCACATAAAAGTCCGCATACCGAAAGCCTGCCGGCACGCCCTCCAGGGTCAGCTCCCAGTAGCCCGGGTGCGCGCTGCGGAGCATGTCCGTGCGCTCCAGGCAGTCCCACAGGGCGATTTCCGCCCGGCCTGCATCAGGGGCATACAGGTTCACCCGTACCTTCCCATCCAGGAGCAGCTCCGTCCCGGGCGCCTCCTCAAAGCCGTTGGGACGCGGGCCGTATGCCGCGCCGGGTATATTGCGCATATTGATGGGGTCAAAGCTCACGGCGCTGGCGTTCATCGCCTGCTGCAGCGACCATGCCATACTTTCAGCCTCCTTAACCTTTGATGGAGCCGATCATGACGCCCTTGACAAAGTACTTCTGCACAAAGGGATACACGCACAGGATCGGCAGCGTCGCCACGATGATAATCGCGTACTTGATCTGCATCTGCGAGGCAATAACGGACGCCTTCACGTTGCTCTCGATATTCCGCTGGGAGTTGGAAATCAGGATCTCCCGCAGGAAGAGCTGCAGGGGCCATTTGCCCCGGTCCGTCAGGTAAATGGATGCGGTGAACCAGCTGTTCCAGATGGCGACGGTGGCAAAGAGCATGATCGCCGCGATGGTCGCCTTGGACACAGGCACGATGATCCGGGTGATGATCTGCAGGTCATTGGCGCCGTCCAGCCGGGCGGATTCCTCCAGCGCGTCGGGAATCTCCGCAAAGGAGGTGCGCATCACCACCAGGTTGAATACGGAGAATGCACTGGGCAGGATGACCGCCCAGCGGGTGTTGAGCAGCCCCAGGTTCAGGATCAGGATATAGTTGGGGATCATGCCGCCGTTGAACAGCATGGTGAAGGACAGGAAAAGCATCACACCGTTGCGGATGGCGAAGCGCTTGCGCGAAAGCACATAGGCCGCCGTCACCGTCAGCGCCAGGTTCAGCGCCAGCCCTGCCGCCACATACAGGAGCGTGTTCATGTAGCCCGTCAGCACATTGGCATAGGACAGCACCGCCCTGTAACCCTCCAGCGTCCACTGCCCCAGGGGCCAGAGCAGGAATCCGCCCTCCCGCGCCAGCACCATCGGATCCGACAGGGAGCAGCACAGCACATGCAGCATCGGCGCAAAGCAGCAAAACGCGATGAGCCCCAGAAGCATCGCATTGATCCACAGAAAGGCCTTCCTTCCACGGCTTTCCCTGATTGCCATTGCTTCTCGCCCTCCCTCAAAAAATACTGATTTCCGTCACTTTTCTGCTGAAGCTGTTGGCCCCGACAATCAGCGCCAGCCCCAGCAGCGAGTTGAACAGCCCCACCGCCGTGGAATAGCCGTAGTTCTGCTCCACCACGCCCATGCGGTAGATGTAGGTCATGACAATATCCGCCGTTTCATAGGTGGAAGGGGAATACATCAGCAGAACCTTCTCGAAATTCACGTTCATGATCTGGCCGCAGCGCATGATCAGCATAATGATCACCGTGGACATAATGCCGGGCAGCGTCACATGAATCAGCTGGCGGATGCGGCCTGCGCCGTCCATCCTGGCCGCCTCATACAGCTCCTCGTTCACACCGGAAAGCGCCGCCAGATAAATAATGCTGTTGAAGCCGATGGTCTGCCATACGTTGGAGACAATGAAGATCGCCCGGAAGTACTGGGGCATAGCGATATAGCTGCGCGGCGTGCCGCCCAGGGCGCGCACCACGGAGGCGATCACCCCGTCTGCGCTGGTGAACTCGTTCACAATCCCGACGACGACAATCATCGAGATGAAGTGCGGCATATAGCTGCAGGTCTGCACCAGCTTCTTGAAGCGCGGCCTGCGCACCTCATTGAGCATCAGCGCCAGGAGAATCGGCGCGGGAAACGCCACCAGCAGATCCAGCACGCTCAGCACCAGGGTGTTGCGCATGGTGCGCCAGAAAAACAGTCCCTTGAAAAATTTGATGAAGTTGTCCAGCCCGAACCACTTGCTGCCGAAGATCCCCCGGGTGATGGAATATTTCTCAAAGGCCATCACCAACCCGCCCATGGGGATGTAATGGAAAACAATCACATAGAGGATGGTGGGGGCGAGCAGCCAGTAGAGCAGCCTGTTGCTCCGGTAATTCCTTTTCAGCTGCGTCCATTTCATTGCGCATTCCTCCTTGGGCGGACGTTCCTCCTCTGAGAAGGGACCGGACGCATGTACCACGTCCGGTCCCGGCATGTGCCGAAGCATTGCTCAGCGCAGAGGATTCCGTGCCTCCCGTCACCTGCTTGCATAGCGGTCCAGCGCGGACTGATAAGCGTTGATGGCTGCATCAATATCCAGGCTCCTGACCTGCGCCACGAACTGGTCGAAGTTCTCCATCGGCTCCAGGCCCATGATGAACTTGACGGTCATCTCCTCCACGTAGGACTTGATCTCCGGGAACACGCTGGAGTAGGCCTCCATTTCCTCGGTGTTGAGGCTGATATCGGAGGGCATTTCGTAGAGGTTGTCAGCATTGGACTGCCACACGCGGAAGTTGGCCTTGGCTGCCTCGCTGGTGTCGCGCCCGGTCACCCGCTCAAAGGCCGGCCACTGGGCAGGGCCCGCGTAGACCGACAGCATGTCGGTGATGCTGCCCTGGGGGTTGTTCCAGATCAGATCCGTGTAGACAGGCTCGCCGTCCACGATGGTATAGGTCTTGTCCAGGGTGCCGTAGTTGCACAGCATGAAGCCCTCGTCCGTGAAGAACTGGTCACAGTAGGCCACAGCCAGCTCAGGATTCTTGCAGCTGGTGGAGATGGCGAACACACGGTCAATGCCGTTGTTGGTCGGGCTGTAGATGTGAATCTGGTCGCCCGCCTGGCGCACCGGGTCGGGGACGGCCACGTACTCAAAGTCGGGATCCACCGCCTTGCCCAGGGTGTTGACGTAGTCCAGCAGCGCACCGTGATCCGCCGTACCGGCGCTCTCGCCGCTGCTCATCATGGCCACGCCGTCGTCAAAGGTGAGGGTGGAGGTGAAGTCCGGGTCAATCAGGCCGTCGGCATACCACTTGGCCATCATGGCCAGATACTCCCGGTAATTGTCCGTCAGGGGGGCGTACATGACCTTGCCATCCACCTGATAGAAGGGCGCGCTGACGGTGTTGGACATCATGCCGAAGCCGAAGCCCGCATTGAAGGCATTGTATTTGCAGATGCCGGCATAGTTCATGCCAAAGGTGCGCTTCAGGCCCAGCTCATTGGTGCAGCGGGAGAGGAAGTCGTACCAGTCGTCATAGGTGACGGGCATGTCCATGCCCAGCTTGTCCAGCAGATCCTTGCGGATGATCGCGCCGCCGCTGGGCAGGCCCGGCACATCCTGATAGGAGAAGGCGCAGATGTAGGGCTGATACCCCTTGTCGGTCAGGGTGCTCTTCATGCGCAGCTCGGAGCTGCTCCTGGCAGCGGCGTAGTGGGGCGCGTACTGCTCGATGAGCCCGTTCAGGTCGAGGATCACGCCCTCCTCGATGGCATTCTCAGCGCCCTGGGTGTAGTAGCTGTCGAACTGAATGATGATGTCCGGGTACTTCCTGGAGGCCAGCATCAGGGAGAAGGACGCTTCCTCCTGACCGATGGGCGCGGGCTGGAAGTCGATGTGAACGCCCGTCTTTTCCTCCATGGCCTTCATCAGATCCATCTCGTTGAGATCCTGAATCATCTTGCCATAGGCAGCGTTCTTGTCAACGGCCACCCAGCAGGTCAGGGTAACGGGTTCCTCCGTCAGCCGCTGGATTTTGCTGCCATCCAGCTTGGCGGCTGTGGGCGCCTCCGCCAGGGAAGCCGTTGCCGTCAGCAGAAGCATCAGGCAGAGTACAAGTGCGGTCAGTTTCTTCATTTGGGGATTCCTCCTTTGTTCTTTCCTGCCGCCGCCGCGGCGCTCCATGTTCTGTGGCGCCATCATAACCCACACCGTCGGCGGCTGTAAAGCCACGGTTTTTATCAAGCACGGTTGCTGTTTTTTCTTCACATTTTTTGTTTCGGATGGTCGGTTTTTATCCATTTCTCACGGATTGTTCCCAGGCAGCAGGGGCAGCATGATGCAGGACGGATGCTCCGCATCATGCAGGACAGTGTTGCGTGCCGAAACGCGCACCGTCTGCCGCCCGATCCTTTCGCGAGTGCCCATGTTGATGTCGCAGGCGGGATAGCAGCTGCTCATCACCTCCACCCTCAGGCTGTGACCGGGCAGGATCCGCACAGCCGTTTCGCCGATGCTGAACACATAGCGGCAAATCTCTCCCGGCGGCACGAAGGAGGGCTCGAACATACTGCTGCGATACCTGGCGCGGACGCCGCCCTCTGTCAGGTTCATGCTGCGGCCATCCGGATACACGTCCGTAACGCGGCAGAAGAAGTCCGTATCCTCCGCCGACGAGGATGCGTACAGCGTCACGCAAAGCTCCCCTGCCATGTCCAGGGGCTGCGTCATGGGCGCCGTGGTGTAGACCAGCACATCCTCCCGCTCCTCAATGGGGGTCTCATCCACCAGGGGCGGCAGGAGATCGTTGGTCATCGGATCAGCCGCCTCCATGTCCGTCCAGGGCTTGGAGGGCACTGGATCCTCCGGCCGATGCAGATAGCTGTCCACCCCGCTCCCCGGCGTCCACGTCAGCCGTCCATCGCCCCGCCGGGTATTGGCATGCCCCCGGCTGTCCAGGTACAGGGGCGTCTGTACCGCTTCCTCCGGCGGCCACTGGCTGGCGGTATGCCACCTGTTCTCCCCCATCATGAAATAGCTGACCCGGGGCTGTGCCTGCACGCCGTTGTCCGCGCCCTTCAGGTAGCAGTCGAACCACGCCAGCATGCGTTCCGCCAGCCCGGAGGCCTCCGGCGACGCCTGGGGACCGAAGTTCACGCTGCCGACGCAGGCGTCATTGGGCAGCCCATGCACCCAGGGGCCGATCATCAGCTGCTGATGCTCCCGCGTGCGGGCCGTTCCGCCCTGCTCCCTGGCCAGCCGTTCATTGCAGATGGTCTCGGAGCGCACGGAATCATACCATCCCGTCACATGGAACATGGGTACGTCAAAGTCCTCGAAGCGATAGGGTATGCCGCTCCTGTGCCAATAGGCTTCGTCATCCATATGGTCAATGGCCCTGACGAAATTCTCCAGGTATGGGAAGCCCGGGATGTGAATCGCCGGCGCCTCCACCAGCGGCGCATGCATGCATTCCTTCGTCAGGCGCGGCCGGTAGTATTCAATCTGCTCGCTGATGCGCGCCCGCTCCTCATCGCTGACGTTCATCAGCTTGAGCTCGCCCTGAGCCTGCCCGTACAGCCAGCGCAGGTGCCCCGGCACAAACATGCCGCCCCGATGAATGTAGATGGGAATCTGCGTGGAGCACTGACAAGGGCATATGGCCCGCAGATGCGGCGGACGCAGGCATGCCGCCGCCATTTGCGTCATGCCGAAGTACGACAGGCCGTACATGCCCACCTCCCCCGTGCAAAGGGGCTGATGCGCCACCCACTCCACCGTGTCATAGCCGTCCTCCAGCTCGTTGGAGCCATCCGGCTCGGATACGCCCTGGGAGCGCCCGGAGCCGCGGCATTCCACCACGTACACGTTGTAGCCATGCCCGGCGTAATAGTCCGGCCGCATGTAGGCGGGGTTATCCGGGCCGAAGGTGAAGTCCTCCTTGCTGTACGGCAGGCGAACCACAATGGCCGGATATGCCTCCCCGTCATCCGGCCGCAGGTGATGGGCGTAGAGCAGAACGCCGTCACGCATGGGAATGGTCAGGTCCCGTGTTATGCTGATGCTTTTTTGTTTCATGCGGATTCCTCCTATACAGGCAATCATACGGATACTGCCAGTATAGAAGACCGGACAGATTAGTCAATGCGCCCTGTTTGCGATGGGGATGCTTCATTTTTATGCTCAGGCTCCTCCGCCTCCGCAGCGCGGATGCTGCCGGGGGTAACGCCCTCGTAGCGCTTGAAAATCCGGATGAAGGTCTGGCTGCTGCCATAGCCCACCTTCTCCGCCACCTCGCCGATGGTCATATGCTCGTCGGACTGGATCAGCATTTTCGCCTTCCTGACGCGGCAGCGGTTGATGTAATCCAGCAGGCCCACGCCCCGTTCCTGCTTGAAAATGCGGGAAAGGTAGGGCAGGGACACGTCAAAGGCATCGGCAATCTGCTGCACGCTCAGGTTGGGATCAAAGTAGTGCCGTTCCACAAAATTCTCCACCTGCGTCAGCTTGTCGCGGATATTGGCGGCATGGTTCTTCTGCCGGCCGATGAGCTGGTTGATGATACCGAACATGGCACACTCCAGCTCCTTCATCGTGCGCGCGGACAGCACCGTCTCAATGGGATTGGCCTCCTCATAGAACAGTGCGTCAATATCCGGCTCCACATCGTGGAGCACATTGATCATCATGTTCATCATGCCGAACATCCTGCAGCGCATCACATACAGGCTCATGCCGTCGTGGAAGCTGAAGTAGGAGAAAATCTCATGCAGCACCCGCTCGCCGCTGGCGTAGTTGCCCTCCAGCATCAGGTCCACAAAGCGCCGCTCCGCATCCACAATGTCATAATCCTGCCAAGCGATGTGGGTGGAGAACAGTTCCTTGTCATAGAGCAGCACCTGCCGGCCGGTCATGTCGGCCAGCTCAGCATAGTCCCGCAGCTGCCGGGCATGCTTGTAGGATTCTCCGACGCAGCGTACGCCCTCGGCCGCATCGCCTACATAGATGACGGAGGTCATGTTCAGCAGATAGCCCATGCGCTCATGCAGATGGACGCAGACCTCCTGGGCAGCGGGCTGGGCGTCCTCCGGGGCTGTGCCGGCCGGAAAGCAGAATACCGCCGCATAATCCCCGTCCTCCCGCCGGATGACGTACTTGCACACGTCCCTGCAGCATTCATAGGCGACTTTGTTGAGCATGACGCTGGTGATGTCGTCCTCTGTGCCCATGGCGCTTCCCTCGCACCGGGCCGGACTCTGGATCACAATCAGCGCCGCAATGAACACATCGCCGTTGAAGAATTCCTTTCGCTGCAGCTCCCTCTGCTCCATTTCCCCCAGATGCCCGCTGACCAGCAGGTGAAACAGCCTCGCACTGGCAATGCGGTTCAGCCGCTCCACCTCCTCGCGCAGCTGCTCCTCGGAGTCGCGCAGCTGCGTCAGATGCGCGCTCAGCACCGCAAAGTCATCCTTGCGATCCTTCTTCCTCCCTGTGCCCTCCACCGTCTGCTTCAGCTGGTGCAGCGGACGGTAACACCGGCTGGCCAGCAGATAGGCAACGCCTACCCCGATCAGCAGCATCACACACAGGCAGCAGAAGAACACCCGCTGAATATGATTGATGCCCGCCATAAAGGAGCTGCACGGCACCGACAGCACATACCGCATGTCCGACACCGCCGAATCCGCGCAGGCCACCACATGGCCGATAGACTTGACCCATTCCTGGCTGTCCGTATCGGCCAGCGCCTGATAGTCCAGAGGATCATTGTCCTGGGGTGCACCGAAAACCTGTCCGGCCGGCAGGAGAATATAGGCGCTGCCGCCGTTGTTCTCCCCGGTGCTGCAAAGGATTTTGTTCAGCCGCTCCGTGTTGATGACGATGATCAGCGTCATGACCGGCGTTTTGCCCTGATCCAGACGCTCCGCCAGCGTGCGCATGTACAGGATCCGGCTGCCCTGGCTGACAAAGCGGAAGCAATGCACCTGCCGCTCGTTCATGCAGGCAGCGAACTCCTCGTCCGTCAGGCCGATCCAGTCGTGAATCACCCTGTCCTTCTGGTTGATGGGCGTGTAAATGTGCCCGGAGTCCAGCAGGCAGTCCAGCTCACTCTGGTACAGGTACAGGTTGGTCAGCAGCTCCCACTGGGCGCTGAAGTTATCCAGATATTTCGCCCGCTGATGCAGCTCGAAGTACTTCTCCGCCGTGAAGGGCGGCTTGACGTAGCGTATCCGCTGGATGTCCGGGGATACGTACACGGTATCGCTCACCGCGCAGATTTGCGACAGATACCCGTCAGCAATGTCCCGCACCTGCTTGATGGCGGTCTGCCCCGCATCGTAGGCATTGTCCCTGAGCAGATTGGCCGTATAGTGAAAGAACGCCTCGCAGAACACCGTCGGCAGGAGCATGACGATCAGATAGCATATACACCAGAGGCGGAATGTTCTCGAGGCCCAGAATTGCTTGCTTGGCATCTATTCCTCACCTGTTTCATGAAATGCTGCGGCGCGGCGCCATCCCGCTTGCCCGATGCGTCCCGCGCCCGCGCTGATGATGGAACAAACAGCTTGTATGCTTATGATTCCATGATAGACAAAATTCGATCAATGTCAATCCGTGAAGCCCTGGCGCGGATTTCCTTTATTTATCATCGCCCATGAACATTTTTTGCGTCTTTTCACCGGCAGCGCCCACCCTTGCATTCCCCGGGCAATCATGCTATGATGCAGAAAAACCAGCCGCAGGCCGGCTGGCGCGCAAAGGAGGAACCGCCATGGCCGAGCATCTGCCGCCCCGGGAGCGCCGCAGGCAGCTGAGGCGCGCCGTCCGCGACGAGGCGACCCTCAGGTCGCTGCGCAGCTACCTGAACGAGGAATACATGGACGCGGAGGGCTGCGGGGTCATCGACGTGTGCCTGTATGAGGGGCTGGAGCTGTACGATCCCCTCTCCTGCGGGCGGCAGCTGGAGCTGAACCCGGACATCTACGGCTTCATCGAACAGAAGGCCAATCTCCTTCCCGCCCAGGTGCCGCTGAGGATCTGCTTCCACGGGCGCGTTTCGCCGGAGGATCAGGAGCAGATCCGCCGCCTGATGGCGGAGCACTACCGCATCGCCCTCCAGGACAGGACCTGGGATTTGCGCAGCAACCTGTGGAAGCTGCTCGGCATGGTGGCGGTGGGGGTGGTGTTCCTGTCCATGTACTTCTTCTTTGCCCTGCGGGAGGATGACGGGCTGTTCCTGGAGCTGCTGAGCGTCATCGGCTCCTTCGCGCTGTGGGAGGCGGCGGACTGCTTCCTGCTGGAGCGCCGGGCCATCAACCGTGACATGATGAACATCGCCCAGCACATGACCCAGGAGGTTGTGTTCCGGGACGACGGGTGATTCGTGTCAAGCAAGTGGCTGCGGCCACTTGCTCACAGGTCGTCAGCCTTCGACAGCAGTCTGCCGACGGCCAATGACTGAAACAAACGAATGCCTTTCTGACAGCCTGCGCGCTCCCCTGCCGGAGCGCTTTTTTTGTTGGCCTGAAAAGGATGGCAGCAGCTTCCTCTCCTGGAAAAAACTTTTTCAAGGAAATCATATGTTCGCCTAAAGGATTCCGGGAAATGCCGTCGAATCCCTATAAGCGAACATTTATTCCCTATTCTGTTTTTGAGGGAGGAAGGGAGGCATGGCCGATGCCGCAGCAGCGGGTTTATATCGCCATTGACCTGAAGTCCTTTTATGCATCC
>JBJEUJ010000101.1:0-2959 GCA_051883775.1 Aristaeellaceae bacterium
CTGCCTTATAGGCGAGCCGGGCGTTGGTAAAACCGCCATTGCCGAGGGGCTTGCGCAGAAAATCGCCGCAGGCCTGGGGCAGCTCGCGGCAGATGTCGCGGATCTGCACAATCCGCTGGGCGTCGATCTGCTCGCGGTAAGCGGATTCGGACACTTGCTGGTTCCTCCTTCCTTTTCGGGATGGCCAACTATTCGTGAAACTGTGGTTTAGCGAATAGTTGAAGAGACCCGTGGATACCGGGTGAGCACCTTGCCCACCCGGCTGTGTCACTCCGCGTCGTCGTCCTTGGGGGTGTTGATGCGGCGGTACTCCTCAATGGCGCCGCGGGCCAGCTCGTCGCAGCGGTTGTTCTGGGGATGATCCGCGTGCCCCTTCACCTTGATGAAGGTGACGTTGTGCTTCTTCGTCTGGGCCAGCAGGATGAACCACAGATCCTGATTCTCCACCGGCGCGCCCGTGGAGGTTTTCCAGCCCTTCTTCTTCCAGGAGTCAATCCAGTGGTCGTTGAATGCCTGCACCATGTAGTTGCTGTCGGAATACAGCTTCACATCGCAGGGCTCCTTGAGCGCGCCCAGGGCGCTGATGGCGGCGAAAAGCTCCATGCGGTTGTTGGTGGTGCCGGCCATGTAGCCGCTCATTTCCTTGCTGTGCGGGCCAAACTGCAATATCGCGCCCCACCCGCCCGGCCCGGGATTGCCGGAGCACGCGCCGTCGGTGTAGATGTTGACCTGCTTGCGGGGTCTGCTTTCCATGAAATATACTCCCCTACCGTTGATAATGTATGCGCCTTACCGGGACATCTCGCGGGATTTTTCCGCGCAGGCGCGCATGGCGTCCATGATGGCGGCGCGGAAGCCCTTGCGCTCCAGCTCCTCCACGGCCTCGATGGTGGTGCCGCCGGGCGAACAGACCGCGTCCTTCAGGCTGGCGGGATGGGTGCCGGACTGCAGCACCATCAGCGCGCTGCCAAGCACCGCCTGGGCCGCCATTTCATAGGCGCAGGAGCGCGGAAGCCCTTCCTTCACGCCCGCGTCGGCCATGGCCTCGATCATCATAAAGACATACGCCGGGCTGGAGCCGCTGATGGCGATCACCCCGTCGAAGAGCCGCTCCGGCAGCACGATGGTACGCCCCACCGCGTCGAAAATGCCCTTGGCGAAGTCGAAATCCTCCTTGGAGAAGTTGCTGTCGTCGCACAGGGCGGTCATACCCTCGCCCACCATGGCGGGCGTGTTGGGCATCACCCGCAGGTAGGTGGCCCCTGTGCCGGAAAGCGCGTCCGCCAGCATGGCTACCGTCCAGCCAGCAGCGATGGAGATCACCGCCTTGCCCTGCAGCTGGTCGCGGATGTCGTCAATCACGCCGCGGATGTAGTGGGGCTTCACGGCCAGTATGATCATATCCACCTGCCCGGCCAGATCCGCCGCGCTGTCGCAGAAGATGACGCCGGACATTTCCTCAGACAGCTCCATCATCTTCCGGCGGCTGGTATCGCACACGGCAATCTGGCTCTGCTTGAGATAGCCCGCGTCGATCACCCCGCGAAGAATCGCGCTGCCCATGTTGCCCGCGCCGATCAGACCGATCGTCTTCATGCATATTCCTCCCATAGCCTGCAGGCAGGCAAATACCCTGACTATTATAGCACGGAAAAAGCCGCCTGCATAGCGGTATTCTTGCAGGCGGCCTGTAAATTTGTTTTCAGAGTCTTACTCGAACACGACGAGGCTATCCTGATCCCAATACAGGCCCTGACGGTTGCCCAGCCGGATGCGTTCCCGCCGCTGACGGGGATAGCGGCCCGGCGGCTCCCGATCCTCCCCGCTGCTGTGCACGGCCAGCGGACAGGCCAGATAGCCCAGGTTGTCTGGCATGCCATCGGCGAAAATCATGCTGCCCGCGCTGACCCCCAGCACCACCCCGCCCCTGCGGATGAAGGCGTGCATCGTCCGGTCAAAGCCCGCCTCGTTCACCCGCTGCATCAGGTGGGACGGACTGCCGCCACACAGGTAGATCACGTCGTACCCGCAGCAGGCTGCCTCGCTCATGGGCCTGTGCAGGTCGTACACCAGGATATTCTCCTGCCGGATGCCGCACTTCAGCAGATCGTTCAGACACTTGGGCAGCACCTGGATGGCGTCGGGCGAATTGGCCGCCGTGGGAATGAAGATGGCTCTTGCTTCCTCCGGAGGTTTGGGCAGCATGCGCAGGAAGCAGTCCGTAATGGCCGGGGTCTCCAGGCCGCAGGAGGTCAGCAGAACGTTCACGCTGGGTACAGCCTCCTTCCATGCGAATGGATGTTCCTATTATATCATGAGAACAAACGTTTGTCAAGCAGGGCAAAAGAAAAAGCAGGAAGCGCATGGCCTCCTGCTTGGGGCGGGTTTACAGGATGTACCGCCGCAGATCAACGGGCTTGTTTTCCCCGCTGAGATGGGCGCGGACGTAATCGCCGTCGATTTTCAGCTCCACCGGCGGCATGTCCTCGTCCCCGGCGTTGAAGGAAATATCCTCCAGCAGCTGCTCGAACACCGCATGCAGACGGCGCGCGCCGATGTCCTCGGCGGTCTCGTTGGCGGTGTAGGCTGCGTCGGCAATGGCCTCGATGGCGCTGTCCTCGAAGGTCAGCAGCACCCGATCCACCTCCAGCAGCGCCCGGTACTGCCTCGTCAGCGCGTTGTCCGGCTGGGTCATGATGGCCTTGAAGTCCTCCCTGGTCAGGCTGCGAAGCTGCACATGCACCGGGAAGCGGCCCTGCAGCTCGGGAATCAGGTCGCTGACCTTGGCCACATGGAACGCGCCCGCTGCGATGAACAGCATGAAGTCCGTCTTGACGGGGCCGTACTTGGTGTTGACGGTGCTGCCCTCCACAATGGGCAGGATGTCGCGCTGCACGCCCTCGCGGCTCACGTCCGGGCCGCTGCCGCCGCGATGCCCGGCAATCTTGTCAATCTCGTC
>JBJEUJ010000102.1:0-15871 GCA_051883775.1 Aristaeellaceae bacterium
ATGACGGCCAACGCCTATTACAAGATCGTCAGCACAGGGATGCAGCAGGCGAGGACATAAGCCATCCCATCACAAACAGGCGGCATGCCGGAACCGATCCGGCATGCTGCTTTCATATGCAAAAAGAAAAGCTCCGAAGCAAACGCCTCGGAGCTTTTTCAGCGGAGAGTCAGGGATTCGAACCCTGGTACGGGTATAAGCCGTAACACGATTTCCAGTCGTGCGCCTTCGACCACTCAGCCAACTCTCCACATTGCGGTGGGTCAACCGCAACGATGAATATTATAACTATAAAGGCCCATTATGTCAAGAGTAATTGCAAAAAAAGTTACAGGAATTTTCCGCATGCCTGCATCCGTTGACCAAAGGCGGATCATGATGTACAATAGGAAGGCGGATGCCTGGCATCCGATACAGATGAAGGCGGTGATCCGGATGGATCTGTTTGACCTGATCGGGCCGGTGATGATCGGCCCCAGCAGCTCCCACACGGCGGGCGCGGCGCGCATCGGCCTGACGGCGCGCATGCTGCTGGGGGAGGATGTGGCCAGCGCGGATATCGGCTTCCATGGCTCCTTCGCCAAGACCTACCGTGGCCATGGCACGGACAGGGCCATTGTGGGCGGGCTGATGGGCATGCAGGTGGACGACCCCAGGCTGCGTGGCTCCCTGGAGCTGGCGGCGGAGCGGGGAATCGCCCTGCAGTTCACGCCCCTGAACATCCGCGGCGCACACCCCAATACCGTCCGCATGACCGTCGTCGGCGTGACCGGGCGGCAGCTGACCATGGAGGCGGCCTCCGTGGGCGGGGGGAATATCGAGGTGCACCGGCTGGACGGGCTGAACGTCACCTTCACCGGCAAGGAGAACACGCTGATTATCCACCACAAGGATACGCCGGGCGAGATCGCCGCGGTGACGGGCGTGCTGGCCCGGGGGAAGATCAACATCGGCAACATGTCGGTGTACCGGCGGGGTGCGGGCGCAGACGCCATGATGGTACTGGAGCTGGACGGCCTGCTGGATGAGGACATGCTGGCGGAGGTGCGCGCGGTGGAGGGCATCCAGAGCGCCATCTTCCTGAGAAGGAGGTCGTGCTGATGGATTTTACCCTGAAGGAATGGGTGAACATGGCGGGCAAGGGCAGCATGGCGGCTACAGCGGTGCAGATGCAGGCCCATGAATCCGGCATGACGGCGGAGGAGGTCCGCGCGGTGATGACCCATCATCTGCACTGCATGCAGGAGGCGGTGAAGGACGGCCTGGATGCCACGCTGCGCTCGGTCAGCGGGCTGAGCGGAGGACAGGCGGCGGTGCTGATGCAGCGGCTGCAGAAGGGGAAATCCCTGTGCGGGAATCTGCTGGGCAAGGCGGAGGTCTACGCCCTGGCCACGGCGGAATGCAACGCCTGCATGGGTAAGATTGTGGCCGCGCCCACGGCGGGAGCCTGCGGCATCCTGCCCGGAGCGGTGCTGGCCATGATGGAGGAGCGCGGCATCAGTGAGCGCAAGGCGGTGGACGCGCTGTTCGTGGCGGCGGCGGTGGGACAGACCATCGCTACCCGGGCCAGCATTTCCGGCGCGGAGGGCGGCTGTCAGGCGGAGTGCGGCTCAGCGGCAGCCATGGCGGCGGCGGCACTGTGCTTCCTTGATGGCGGCACAGCCCGGCAGTGCGTGGATGCGGCGGCCTTTGCGCTGATGAACCTGCTGGGCTTGGTATGCGACCCGGTGGGCGGCCTGGTGGAGGTTCCCTGTGTGTATCGCAATGTGGGCTCCTCCGGCGTGGCTTTCACAGCGGCGGACATGGCCCTCAGCGGCATCCGCTGCCCCATCGACCCGGACGAGGTCGTTGCTGTGATGAAGGAGGTGGGCGACTGCCTGCCCTCCAGCCTGCGGGAAACCGGCGAGGGCGGCTGCGCCTCCTGCCCCAGCATCCGCGCCCGGCTCTGCCAGGAGCCCCGGGGCTGAGCCCGGCGGGCCGATCCGCTTGGCTTGCAGCCAGAAAAGATACCACGTTTGTGCATGAATATGCAGCATGAGCGGGCTGCCTGTACAGGGTCGTCCGTGCCTGTAGCCTCCGGCTGAGCCGGGGGCGTTTTCTTATGCTTTGATGAAAATACAGCAAGAAAACGTGACAACCCCTCCCGGCTATGGTATGATAGCATCACCATGAAGATGCAAAGGAGCCTTGCTTCCGATGAATAAAACCTTTTATCCGGCGGTACTCAAGGGTGTGCTGGCTGCGCCGGCCTCCAAGTCCGAGGCGCACCGGCGCATGATCTGCGCGGGGCTGACCCACGCAACCACCGTCCTGTCCGGCTTTATGGACTCGGCGGACATGGCGGCGACCTCCCGGTGCCTGACGGCCCTGGGGGCGGAACTCAAGGAGGAGGGCGACCGGCTGACGGTCACCGGCTGGGCGAAAAAGCCCCGCAGGATGCCCTCCCTGGACTGCGGCGAGAGCGGCTCGACGCTCCGCTTTTTTGTGCCCATTGCTATGGCGGTGACGGGGGGCGGCATGTTCCGCATGCACGGGCGGCTGGGCCAGCGGCCCATGGACGTGTACCGGGACCTGTTTGTACCCCGGGGCGCCCAGTGGCGCATGGGTGTGGGCGCGGACGGCGCGGCGGAGCTGACTGTGCGGGGATCGCTGACCGCGGGCAGCTATGTGCTGCCGGGCAATGTGTCCAGCCAGTTTGTGTCAGGGCTGCTCTTTGCTTTGCCGCTGCTGGAGGCGGATTCCACCCTGACCGTGCAGACGCCGGTGGAATCGGCCGGGTACATCCGCATGACGGTGGAGGCCCTGCAGCAAAGCGGCATTGTCATTGAAGAAACAGCGCCCTTCAGCTGGCAGATTCCCGGCAAGCAGACCTACCAGGCTCGCAGCGGCAGTCTGTCGGGGGACTACTCCCAGGCGGCGGTGCTTCTGTGCGCCGGAGCCCTGGGACATGATGTGACCGTCACCGGGCTGATGTCCCGGACCACCCAGGGCGACAGGGCAGTGCTCAGGCATCTGGCGGCGCTGGGCGCGGAGGTCACGGAGGATGAACGGGGCATCACGGTGCGGGGCAATGGCCTGCACGGTGCGGTGCTGGACATGCACGACTGCCCGGACATCGCCCCGGTGCTGGCGCTGACCTGCCAGCTGGCCCAGGGCGAGAGCCGCCTGAAGGGCTGCGGCCGTCTGCGCCTGAAGGAGTGCGACCGCCTGGCAGCCACGGTGGAGCTCCTCAACGCCCTGGGCGGCAAGGCCCGGGCTGAGGGGGACGACATGGTGGTGGAGGGCGTGGCGCATTTGCGGGGCGGCGTGACCCTGGATGGCTACAACGACCACCGGATGGTGATGCTCCTGTCCCTGGCGGCGACTGTGGCGGAGGAGCCTGTCACCGTGGAGGGCGTGGAGGCGCTGAACAAGTCCTGGCCGGATTATCTGTCGGCCTACGCATCCCTGGGAGGGAAAATGGCATGAGCAGCTTTTACGGGGAGCGGCTGAAGCTCTCCCTTTTCGGACAGAGCCATGGGGAAGCCATCGGCGTCACCATGGACGGCTTTCCTGCGGGCATGGTGATCGACATGCCCCGCCTGGCTGCGGAAATGGCCCGCCGCGCCCCCGGTCAGAGCAGGATGACCACCAGCCGCCGGGAGCCGGACGCGCCGGAGTTCCTCTCCGGCGTGCTGGATGGCCGCACCACGGGCCAGCCCATCTGCGCCATCATCCGCAACACCAACACCCGCAGCCAGGATTACGGCCCGGGCGTTGACCTGGTGCGGCCCGGCCACGCGGACTACACCGGGCATGTACGCTATTTCGGCTTTGAGGACTGGCGGGGAGGGGGACACTTCTCCGGGCGGCTGACGGCGCCCATCACCCTGGCGGGCGCCCTGTGCAGCCAGTGGCTGGCTGACAGGGGTGTGAGGATCGCCTGTCACATTCAGCAGCTGGGCAGCGTCACGGACGATTCCTTCATGGACGCGGATCCGGCAGCCGACTATGCGTACCTGAAGGGCATGCATCTGCCCGTCCTCCGCGCCGGACTGGATGAGGCCATGGAGGCTGAGGTTCTTGCTGCCCGCTCGGAGATGGACTCAGTGGGCGGCGTGCTGGAGTGCATGATCACCGGCCTGCCCGCGGGGCTTGGCGCGCCCTTCTTCGACAGCGTGGAGAGCGTGCTGAGCCATCTGATGTTCTCCGTGCCTGCGGTGAAGGCTGTGGCCTTCGGCGAGGGCTTCGGCTTCGCCCAATTGCGGGGGAGCCAGGCCAACGATCCCTTCCGCATGGAGGGGGAGCGGGTGGTGACTGCCAGCAATCATTCCGGCGGCGTCAACGGCGGCATCACCAACGGCATGCCGGTGATCTTCCGCTGCGCGGTGCGGGCCACGCCCTCCATCGCCCGGGAGCAGCAGACGGTCTCCCTGCGCGATGGCAAGGACGCGACCCTGTCCGTCCACGGGCGGCATGATCCCTGCATCCTGCCCCGTGCGGTGCCGGTGATCGAGGCCATGGCGGCCATCGGCGTGATGGACTTGTGGAAGGAGCGGGCGGCATGCGTCAGGTAATCGCGTTCCCCGGCACCCAGGGGAGCTTCTCGGCCACAGCGGCCCAGGAGGCCTTCCCCCAGGGCGAATGCGTGGGCTATCCCTCCTTCCCCGAGGCGGCCCAGGCTGTGGTGGAGGGCAGGGCGGACTATGCGCTGCTGCCGGTGGAGAATTCCTTTGCCGGGGCGGTGCTGCCCACCTACTCCCTGCTGGAGAAGCTGCCCCTGCACATTGTGGGCGAAACCATGAAGGCCGTGCGGCATCAGCTGCTGGCCGTGCCAGGGGCGACGCTGGAGGGCATCCGGCAGGTGGCCAGCCATCCGCAGGCCATCGCCCAGTGCGACGAGTTCCTGTCCACCATGAAGGGCGTGCAGATTGTCCCTTCCGCCAACACGGCCATCAGCGCCCGGGAGGTGGCGGAGAAGGGCGATCCCTCCTGCGCGGCCATCGCCAGCGTGGAGGCCGCCAAGGCCTTCGGCCTGACCATCCTCCGGCGGGACATTCAGACCAGCAACCACAATACCACCCGTTTCTTCATCCTCTCCCGGGAGGATACGCCCCTGGCCGAGCCCAGCAAGGCGACGGTCGTTTTCACGGTGAACAACGAGGTGGGCGCGCTGGTGCGGGTGCTGGCGTCCTTTGCCCGCAGCGGGCTGAACATGTCCCGCATCGAGAGCCGCCCTATGCCGGAAACCACCTTCACCTATTTTTTCTCTGCGGACTTCGAGGGCACGATGGATGCCGCGCATCTGAACGCCGCCATGGCGGACGCCGCGCCCTTCACGCAGGAGCTGCGGCTGCTGGGGGTGTATCCCAAGGCCCGCAAGCCGGAGGAAACGCCTGAAGCAGAAAAGTAAAGAAAATTCGCTGAAAGGGTTGACAAATCCGGCCAGGAATGATATTATAATCAAGCTGTCAGTGAGCGACACAATCGCTCCGTGGCATGCGGCATGTGGGCCCGTAGCTCAGCTGGATAGAGTGTTTGACTACGAATCAAAAGGTCGTGGGTTCGAATCCCGCCGGGCTCACTCAACAACCTGCCGCCGCCATGACAGCCATGGGCCCGTAGCTCAGCTGGATAGAGTGTTTGACTACGAATCAAAAGGTCGTGGGTTCGAATCCCGCCGGGCTCACCACAGAGGCAGTCGATGAGACTGCTTCTTTTTTCATTTTGGTGCGAGCGGACGCAGACGGCTGTCCTATCCTGTACCATACGCTATCCGGCTGCTATGCGCCGCCGTACGCTCTTGGGCAGCAGTTATTACCGCAAACACCCTGTTTCCCATCGTTCAGCGGGCCGGGAGATCGTGATGGCATCCCCCGGTTCTGCTTTTGTGGTCAGCTCCCGTGACGGTATTTTTGTATGGACAAATGGTATCCGGTCAGGTACAATGGGGCATAAGCTTCCGCTGACGGCCTGACGCAGGGTGGGGCCCCGCTGCACCGCAGCAAGCATCGACAGGGCCGGCGGCAACCTGATTGTGAAGGCGGTCAACCTGCAGCCGAAGGCAACAAGCGCCATGCTGACGCTGCGCGGCTTCAGCCCCGCCACGGTGGAGACAAGCCCTTCATGGCTGCGCCCTCCGTCAGGGATATGCCTGCCGAGACGGACATGCCCTGGCGCTTCCACCGGAATCCCTCATGATTCAGCATTTAGCAGGGCATCCAGTGTGCCGCTGCATCAACGATAGGAGAGATACGCATGAGCTACCGTTTGCTGAACCCCGCCTGCCGCTATGACGGCACATGGCATCCCATGACCCCGGAGGGCGGGCATGCCTGGGCCGAGGCCTGCCTCAACGTGGACATCACCCTGGACGAGATACAGCCTGGCCGTGATCGCATAACCTGCCGCTGGCGCAATGTGTCCGGGCGCGCCCTGACCTGCCAGCTGGCGCTGCGGGTGCAGGGGGATTTTGTCTTCACCCATTACGTCATCCCCGGGGTCAGCTGCAACGGCAACGACTGGGGAAAGGGCAAGGAGCCCAAGGGCTTGTCCCGGGACGGGCAGCCCTGGGTGTTCGACAGCCGCCGAACCACCATCCCCGCTTGCACAATCAGCGAATGCGGCACGGCCTACCTGGCCCTGATGGCCTCCGACGTGGATGCGGCCTCCCTGACGGCCTCCTGCGCCATGATGCCCCAACCCGACGGCAGCATGGTGCACCTGATTCTGTACCCGGACATGGAGGGGCCTGTCACCTACTGCACCCGGGACGGCTACGCGCCGCCGCATGAGAGCTTCATCACCCTGGGCCCCGGCGAGAGCCTAACCACCACCGCCTGGGTGCTGACCGGCAAGCCGGTGATGCCCAATTTCGCCGCCGCCAACGTGGAGGACGCTGCGCTGGAGCTGCTGGGGAAGCCCTTTCCGCCCCGCTATGCCCCGGAGGAGGTGGCAGAGCTGGCCTGCCTGTTCGCCCGGCGGCTGCTGCAGGATGTGGGCGGACGGCGGCTGTTCAGCATCGGCCAGGCCCTGGGCGACGGAGACGTGCATGAGAACCGGGAGGGCAACGAATTCGGCTGGTGCGGCCAGAACGGCCTGTATGCCCGGCTGATGCTCATGCGCGGCATGGAGCAGGGCGACGAAATTCTGACGGCCATCGGCACGGAGGTGCTGGACGCCTTCAGCCATGAGGCCGTGGGGAAAACGGGGCTGATTCATACCCATTACGACTGGATGGTGCATAGCAAGAGCGACGTGGAGGACACCTGCAACCAGGGCTTTGCCATCCTGGAGCTGGCGAAGGCCTGGCAGTCCATGCACGAGCGGGGCGTGGAGCATCCCGCGTGGTTGGATGCAGCCCGGGGCGCGGCGAATTTCCTGATCGCCCATGTGTATCCCGAATACGGCTTCGGCAAGGCATGGAATGTGGAAACCGGCGAGTGCGCCGATCCCCAGGGCACCATCGGGGCGTATGTGATTCCCGGGCTGGCGGCGCTGTACCGCGTCACGGGAGAGACGAAGTACCTGGACGCGGCGCGGCATGCCTGCCGCTTCTACCGCGACAGGGATTTGCGTCACTTCCGCTGCACCGCCGGAGCCCTGGACACCTACTGCATCGACAAGGAAACCTCCGGCCCGATGCTGGCGGGGGCGCTGGCGCTCTACGACATCGACGGCAGCGATGAGTGGCTGGACTGCGCGAAGATGGCAGGCTGGTACTTCTGCTCGTGGATGTTCCACCATGACAGCATCAACCGTCCGGGCAGCGACTTTGACCGCTACGGCTACCGCACCCTGGGCGGCACGAGCGTGTCGGCGCAGCACCACCATATCGACCCCTGGGGCGCGCTGGTGGTGCCGCAGATGATGCGCCTGTGGGAGATCACCGGCGACGCCCACTGGAAAAAGCGCGGTCAGCTTTTGTGGGCCAGCGCCATCCAGAATATCGCGCCAAAGTCAGGTAAGGTGATCCACGGCCACTTCCGCGGCCCCGGCGCGCAGAACGAGGGGTATCATCACTGCCACTGGGGCGAGGAGGGCGCGCCGGGCTACATCAACGAATGGCTGGTGGCCTGGCCCCAGGCATTCTGCTGGCTGGCGGCTGTCAGCACGGACAAGCATCTGCTGGGGGGAGAAGCATGATCCATGCCCGCGCCCTGGGGCGTGGCCTGTGACGGGCGTTATGCGGTCACCGTGCGCACCCTGCCGGGGGACGGACGCTTTCCTTTGGCCCGGGGCTGCAGGCGATCGACGGGTACATGCTTCATGGGCCTTCGGACACCCGTGCTCATCCGGAGCCCGGCGCGGCGGAACGCTGGTGAGCGTCTGTCAGACAGGGCTTGGGAATGAAAACAATCTATGCTTTGATGGACGTGTGCCCATGAGCTGACGGATCAGTGCGGACGGGCACATCCGACCACCGCAAGGGCGCTGGCTGCCTGCCGTGAGAAGGAGCAGAGGGAGCAGCTGTCCCTGCAGCGCTGGGACGGCCATCCTGTATCCGTTTCCCTGCATGAAAGCCTGACCGACGCTGCAGCAGGGGCAGATGCCCGCAGCAGGGTTCCCTTGGGCCGGTATGAGGTGCGGGGCTTCCGCCCGGAAGCACATGTGACGGCACACAGCAGCAGTGATCTCCGCCTGACCCTCTGCATGCCGCAGTCATGATTGCGTGCATACATGTCAGGCAGGCTGACCCTGCATATGGGACGGCTTGGGCTGATGGAGCGCCTTCACCCGATGGAGCGTCGTGCGGCATGCATGATGCGCAATACGCCCGGCAATCATGATCGCCCCGGACAGGCATGACGTCCGGGGCGATTGCTGTAGCCGGTATGGAAGGGGCGTGACGCGTGGAAGCGCGCCCCATGCGTCTGTATGCTGCAGCAGGCGGTTCAGTCGTAATGCTTCCCCATCACCCGCAGGTTGGTGGCCTCGTACAGCCCGAAGCCCTTGTAGAAATGCATATGATGTTCATCATTCACGCTGGTCAGTTCGATATGCCTGGCGCCGTGTAACAATGCGCGCCTTTCGATTTCCCGCAGGAGCTGCTTGCCGCAGCCCTGGTTCTGGAAGGCTGCCAGAATCACAATTTCCTCCAGATAATAGACCGATATGTCGTCATACTCCTTGAAGTAGCCGATGGCAAAGCCTGTCGTGCGGGCTTCCTCATCCTTCTGAATCAGGCAGAGCGAGTCCTCGATGGTGACCATCTGATGGATGCGCTTGCAGGCCTTCTCGAATTGCCAGCATCCGTCCTCATGATGGTTGTAGTAATCCATATAGAGCTTCGCGATGACTGGTACGTCGGCTTCCGTCATGATGCTGTACTGCATCTGGTTTGAGCACCTTCTTCGCTATTCAGGTTCATCCGGTTTTTCATGGCTACAATGGTGAGCAGCCACAGCAGAATGCTCCGCTGTGGCTGCTTGTGCGCTGATAAGGGGGTTATGCCAGGCGCAGAATCATCCGCAGTACGCGGCGGACGCTGGCCTTCACATCCTCGCGGCTGAGGCGGCCCTCCTGCAGCATTTGCAGGGTGTGCTCGGGCATGCCGCAGGCCATCTTGATGTCGTTGCCCGCGGCGATCTCGGTGTACTGGGAGCCATGGGTGAACCAGTCGGTGGTCACGGCCCCGTCAAAGCCCCATTCCTCCCTAAGAATCCCGGTGAGCAGGTCGCGGTTTTCGGAGGCGCGCAGGCCGTTGACCAGGTTGTAGGAGCTCATGATGGTCCAGGGGGAGGCCTCCTTCACGCAGATCTCGAAGGCCTTGAGGTAGATTTCCCGCAGCGCCCGCTCGGACAGGCGGGAGTCGCACTCCCGACGGTTGGTCTCCTTGTTGTTGCAGGCGAAGTGCTTCAGGGACGCGGCCACGCCCATGCTCTGGATGCCCCGGATCATGGCGGCGGCCATTTTGCCCGCCAGCAGCGGATCCTCGGAATAATACTCGAAGTTGCGGCCACAAAGCGGACTGCGGTGGATGTTGATGGCCGGGGTCAGCCACACGCCGAAGCCGTTCTCCCGAACCTCCTCTGCACCGGCGTAACCCACCTCAAAGACGATTTCCGGATCCCATGTGCAGGCCAGCAGCGTCGCGCAGGGGAAGGCGGTGGTATTCACGCCGCAGATCTTTTCAATGCGCAGACCGGCAGGACCGTCGGCGGTCATCACGTTGGGAACGCCCCGGGAGGGCAGGTTGCCGAAGCCGCCGGTATTGGCCACGCCGCGACCGGGCTGGCCGCCCAGCAGATGCACCAGCTCCTTGTCCGTCAGCGCGTCGATGAACTCGTCCAGGGTAGCGCGGCCCTCGTACACATCCTTCAGGGAAGGGAAGGGAAGCTCGTCCCACCAGCCGGGAACAGGGCCGTCCCACTCCACCGGCTGCTGGCCGTCATAGGGCAGATTGTCGGCGATGACCCGCTCCGGCGCGGGGCCGCAGCCGGGTACCGGCGTGTAGCTGCCATCCGCCCGCAGCCTGCGGGGCAGGGAGGTGGGCACGCACCGGGGGCTGAGCTGCTCCAGCACCCGATCCGTTTCCACGGTATAGACGAAGACCGCAGGCCTGGCGTCCCGCACGTTGTCGCCCACATGGAAGCGGTATTCGCCCGCCTCCAGCACATAGGCCGAGG
Source organism: Aristaeellaceae bacterium (assembly GCA_051883775.1). Taxonomy (GTDB): domain Bacteria; phylum Bacillota; class Clostridia; order Christensenellales; family Aristaeellaceae; genus UBA11524. The sequence goes on from JBJEUJ010000102.1 coordinate 10,608, forward strand.
CGCAGACCCTGCCCTCGTCGTCATAGCTGGCGAACTGGTAGGGGGTGAAGGCAATGGAAACAGTTTCCGTCTCGCCGGGGTTCAGCAGGCGGGTCTTGGCAAAGCCCACCAGCACCCTTGCCGCCTTGCCCAGCCTGCCCTGGGGAGCCTCGCAGTAAACCTGCGCCACCTCGCGCCCGGCTACGCGGCCCGTGTTGGTCACTGGGACGGTCACGCGGATGTTATCGCCGTGGACGCTGACAGCAGCCTCGCCCAGGGCGAAGGTGGTGTAGCTCAGGCCGAAGCCGAAGGGGTAGCATACCTTCTCCGCCGCGCCGGGAATGGTCTCGAAGTAGCGGTAGCCCACGAAAATGTCATCCTCGTAGGTCACGTATTCCTCGGATTCATTGAAGCCCTCGGAGGAGGGATAGGCCGCGAAGTCCACCGCGAAGGTGTCGTTCAGATGACCGCTGGGGCACACGTCGCCGCACAGCACGTCCGCCGTGGCCAGGCCGCCCTCCATGCCCGCCTGCCAGGCCAGCAGCGCCGCCTGAATGCGGGGATTGTCCTTGAACCAGGTGGTGTCCATCATGCCGCCGGTGTTCAGCACCACCGCCACACGGGGGAAGGCCGCCGTGACCCGCTCCACCAGCGCAGCCTCTTCCCGGCTGAGGAAGTAGTCGCCGTCAAAGGCCTCGCCCGTGCGGTCATAGCCCTCGCCGGAGAAGCGGCAGACGGTGATGAGGGCCGTGTCCGTCCAGGCCCGGGCCTGCATCAGCAGCGCCTCCGGCAGGGCGGGCTCCACGGTCTGGCCGGGATGCTTGCTCTCGGCATACTGCCGGGCCACATCCGCCCGGTAGTATTCGCTCAGCGGGGCAAACAGACGCACCCTGCCCTGGGCCTCCTTGTCCTCCAGCCCCTCCAGGATGCTGCGGATATAGGCGCAGGTCACATCGCCGCTGCCGCCGCCGCCCTTGACATAATCCGCCTGGGCCTTGCCAAACATGGCAATGCGCTGCCCGCCGCCCAGGGGCAGAAAATCATCCTCGTTCTTCAGCAGCACCATACCCTCGCAGGCGGCCCGCCGGGACAGCGCCCGGTGCGCCTCGCAGCCGGTTACGCGCTGCTCCCTGCCCTCCAGCGGACTGCCCGGCATAAACCGGATCCGTTGCCATTTCCCTTCGCTCATGAAATTGTCCTCCCATATGCGGCGCCTGTGTGCGCCGCGCGTTTTCACCATTATAGCATCCTTCCTCCAAAAAGAAAACAGTCTATGTCGAATACGGAACAAAGGATGGCGGAAAACGTCCCAGCCATGAACGGCGCCGCCCTGCGCTTGACGGTGAAGGGCCCAGATGGTACAATCATGAAAAGAAAACAAACAGGAGGCGTATGACGGATGATGAATGTGGCAATTCTGGGCGCAGGCGCCATTGCGGGCAGCATGGCGCAAACCCTGCAGGGTATGAAGGCGAAGGGACGGCCCGTGGCGCTTTATGCCGTGGCGTCCCGCAGCGGGGAAAGGGCCAGGGCTTTTGCGGAGAAGTGGGGCTTTGAGAAGGCCTATGACTCCTACGAGGCCATGCTCAGCGACCCGGCGGTGGATCTGGTATACGTGGCTACGCCCCACAGCCATCACGCGGAGCATACCCGCCTGTGTATCGACCACGGCAAGCCCGCCCTGGTGGAGAAGGCATTTACCGCCAATGCCCGCCAGGCCCGGGAGGTGCTGGCCTACGCCCGGGAGAAGGGCGTGCTGGTGACCGAGGCCATCTGGACGCGGTACATGCCCGTGCGGAAGATGGTGGACGAGCTGCTGGCCTCAGGGGAGATCGGCGAGCCGAAGCTGCTGACGGCCAACCTGGGCTACCTGATCGACGGCAAGGAACGCATTGTCCGGCCGGAGCTGGCGGGCGGCGCGCTGCTGGACGTGGGCGTGTATGTGCTGAACTTCGCCTCCATGACCTTCGGGGACGATGTGGCGCGGATGGAAAGCTCGGTGACCATGTTCGATACCGGCGTGGACTGCGCCGAGAGCCTCGACCTTTACTACCGGGACGGGCGCATGGCCAAGCTTTACGCCACGGCCAATGTGCGTACGGACCGTCACTGCATGATCTACAGCACCAAGGGCGCGATCATGCTGGACAACGTGAACAACCCGCAAACCATCACCGTCTATGACGATGTGCAGCGGGGCCCGGTGCGCAGGGTGATTCCCGTGCCGGAGCAGATCACCGGCTACGAGTACGAGGTGGAGGCCTGCATGAAGGCCATTGAAGACGGCGCGCTGGAGTGTCCGGAGATGCCCCATGCCCAGACCATTCACATGATGGAGGTCATGGATGCCTTCCGCGCCCAGTGGGGGATGGTCTATCCCTTTGAATCATAACAAAAGCAGGAAGGCGCGCCATGGCCTTCCTGCTTTTGTTATGCCTTGCGATATTATTCAATCCAGTGGACGTAGCCTTCCTTGCGGGGAATGGCGGGGCGGATGCCGCCCTCCTCGGGATAGCCGAGGATGCAGTGGCCGATGCCCTCGTAATCCCCGGTGATGCCCAGGTCGGCCAGGATGGCCTTGCCCTCGGGGGAGTCGAACTCCTCCTTGGCCCGGTGGATCCAGCAGGAGCCCAGGCCGTGCTCATGGGCGGCCAGCATCAGGTTGCCCATGACCAGGCTGCCATCGTACAGGTGGGTGCCGATGGCCCGGTCGGCCAGCACCACCAGCACCACCGGCGCGCCGTAGAAGGGATCGCTCTCGGGGCCCTTGCCCATGACGGCGGCGTTCATGGCACTGAGACGGTCGCGCATGGCCCTGTCGGTCACAGCGATGATGATGGGGGACTGCTTGCCCATGCCGGTGGGGGCATAGGTGCCTGCCTGGACGATCTCCTCCAGGACGGAACGGGGAACCATGTCAGACTTGTACTTGCGGCAGGAACGGCGGGTGAGCATGGCTTCCATGGCTTCGCTCATGATGCATTACCTCCTTGGCTGATAGGTTGACGGGGTGCAAAGCAGCGCAGAGGATACGGGGCGCTGCCCTGACCTCTGCGCTTCATGGGTTACTGGATAATCATGCGGCCGCAGGTTTCGCATTCCACCAGCACCGTGCCGCTCTTGATCTTGCGCAGGAGGGCGGAGGGCTGGGCGGTGTTGCAGCCGCTGCACTGGTCGCCGATGAGCCGGGCCATGGGCGGGGCAATGTGCTTCTTGATGGCCAGATACTCGGCCATCAGCTCCTTGTCCACCAGGGCGGCCTTCTCGTTGGCTACGGCGCGCTGGGCGTCCAGGGCGGCCTTCTTCTCCTGAATTTCCTTGTCGTAGACCTGCTTGAGCTGGTCGAACTCCATCTTGACCTTGGCGGCCTCGTGGCGGATGGAGCGCTGCTTGCGGTCATGCTCGTTGGAATCCTTGACGATGCGGTTCATCTCCTGCTCGTAGGAGGCGATGGTGTCACGGCACTTGCTGACTTCCTGCAGCATGGCGCGGGCAGCCTCGGCGTCCTCGGGGGGAGCGGCCTTGAACCTGGCAGCCAGAGCGTTCAGCTGTTCCTCGCAGCGGGCGATGGCGTCGCGGATGGCGTCCTTGCGATCCGCCATGATGGCCACCTGCTCCTCGATCTGCTTGTAGAGCTTCTGCTGCTCCATGATGAAATCGCGGCTCTTTTCCAGCTTCTGGCGGGTGGGGGAGCGGCGGATGTCGTTGGCGATGCGATCCGCCTTCATGTCCTCCTGCTGGTATTGCCACATAAGCTCAAGCTGCTGCTGATCCATGGATGTACCTCCTGAAATATTTGTCAGGGCGCGGCAGGGCGCCCGGGTCTGCCATCATGCGTAGGCAGGGGCTTCCGATTTCGATACGCATACACCATATTGTACCGCATCCGGCCAGATTTGTAAAGCGTCTGCCAGGGTAAAGATGCCGGGGGCCTCCGTGGCGAAATGCCCCGCCTCCAGCATGACCACCCCGGCTTCCGCGGCAGCCAGGGCGTGGTGGTGCTTGACTTCCCCCGTCAGGAACGCCTGCGCGCCCATGGCTTCGGCCTCCTGCCAGAAGTCGCTGCCCGCGCCGCTGCACAGCCCTATCCGGCGGATCAGCGCATCCTCCCGGCCCATCAGGCGCACCACCGTGTTCAGCCGCCGGGACAGGTCGTCCGCCAGGGCACGGGCGGTCATGGGGGCGGGGAGGCTGCCCACCCGGACGAAATCCTCGCCGGACACCTCCGTCAGTCCTGCGGCATGAGCCAGCACATCGTTGATGCCCCCGGGCGCGCGATCCAGGTTGGTGTGGGCCGCAATGAGCGCCATGCGCCCGCGGATCATCCGGCACAACAGCCGCCCCTCCGCGTCGGTCTCCGTCATGCGCTTGCGGGCGGAGAACATCATGGGGTGATGGGTAACGATCAGGTTCGCGCCATGGGCCTCCGCCTCGTCGAGAACGCGGCTGGTCACATCCATGGCCACATGAATCCCGCGCACCTCCCAGGCAGGGTCGCCCACCAGGAGTCCCGCGTTGTCGAAATCCTCCTGGGTGCCGAAGGGTGCGCGGCTGTCAATGAAATCATAGACATTCTGCACGGTGAGCATCAGGTTCATGCCTCCAGTTTCCGTTGGTAGAAGTCAACATCCTGCTCCGCCAGGGCAATGGCCTGCGCGTCCGGAGCCGCAGCCACCCGGAGCCCCGCCAGCTTCGCCTGCGCCACGTCCCTGCGCCAGGCAAGGTACTCCCGCAGCAGGGGTGTGTTTTCCTGATACAGCAGGGAGCCGTGGCGGATTTCTTCCTCCGTCATGGGCGCGGGCCCCGGCTCCGCCCGCCAGAACAGGTAGAACCGTCCGCCGGAGCGGCACAGGGTCTCCCGGGTCATGTGGTAGCCCAGCGACACAATGGCCCTGCGCACCAGCGGCAGCTCCGTGTGGGCGGAGAGCACCAGCGTCGCGCCCTGCAGTCTCTCCTGGCCGCGAAGAAGGATCCCGGCCAGGGTTTCCCCGCCCATGCCCATGATCGACACACAGCCGCACCGCTCGGTCAGCGCGTCCAGGCCGTCGGCGCAGACAAGGGCCGCGCGAGCCTGCAAGCCCCGCCGGGCCACCTCGGCCTCCGCACGGCGCAGCGCCTTTTGGCTCACGTCTGCCAGGATCATCCGGCGGCATACGCCTGCTTCCAGCAGGTGGCAGGGAAGGTAGCCGTGGTCGGTGCCGATGTCCGCGCCCAGCTCGCAGGTGGGGTACAGCGCGGCGGCCAGGGTCAGACGTTCGTCCAGCATAGCGCCTCCAGGGTGAAAA
>JBJEUJ010000103.1:0-2953 GCA_051883775.1 Aristaeellaceae bacterium
TTCGTCCCTGTCCCCCGACGAGCAGCGCCGGGTGGTGGACGGCACCCACGCCATCCAGTCCAAGCAGGAGATGGCGGCGTATGTGGAAAACCTGGTACAGAATCAGATGTTTTGAAGGAAAGCCCCGCGCGCGGCGCGGGGCTTTCCTTACAGCAAAAAGTTTTTGCTCATAAAAATCCTTTGGTACTTGACAAATGAATCCGTCCCTGCTATGATGCGCTTTGTTAGGTGCCTAACAAAGCAAAAAGGAGATGGGATTATGCCGCGACCCGGAGTTGGCCCCGAGCTTGGTCCGCGGGGCTATCTGACCGATGAGGAAAAGCACAACAAGCCCAAGGTGACCCGCGCCCTTCTGGTACGCATCCTGTCCTACTTAAAGCCCTACTGGCTGCAGTTCCTGCTGGTCTTCGCCGCCATTCTGCTGTCCGCCGTCATCGGACTGTTCCCCTCCATCATCACCGGGCGCATCGTGGACGAGGCCCTGGTGGGCCGGAACATGGCGCTGCTGATCCAGCTTCTGCTGCTGGCCTTCGTCACCCTGGCCGTCTCCCAGGTCATCGGCGTGCTGGAGAGCTACATCAACGCCTGGATCTCCCAGCGCATCATCTACGACATGAAAAACCAGATGTACGACCACCTGCAGCACATGCCCCACGCCTTCTTCACCTCGGAGAAGCAGGGCGACATCATCACCCGCATGAACACCGACATCAGCGGCGTCAGCACCGTCATCTCCGGCACCCTGAGCAGCGCCATCAGCAACATCGCCACGGTGGTGACCACCACGGTGGCCCTGTTCTCCATGAGCTGGCGGCTGGCCATTGTGGGCATCGTGGTCATCCCCCTGCTGATCCTGCCCACCAAAACCGTGGGCCGCAGGCGCTGGAAGCTGCTGTCCGAGGGGCAGGGGAAGAACGACGAGATGAACCAGATGGTCAACGAGACCCTCAGCGTCAGCGGCTCCCTGCTGGTGAAGCTGTTCACCCGGGAGGAGCGGGAATATGATCGCTTCCGCTCCGTCAACCGGGAGGTTATGAACCTGGCCATGAAGGAGCAGCGCAGCGGCAAATGGCTGACCGTCGTCCTGGGCATGTTCACCCAGGTGGGGCCGCTGCTGATCTACTTTGCCGGCGGCTGGCTGATGATCGCCCATCTGGACGCCACCCTGACCGTGGGCATGATCACCGCCACCGTGTCCCTGATCAACCGGCTGTACCGCCCGGTGCAGTCCCTGCTGAACCTGCAGGTGGACTTTACCCGCTCCTTGGCCCTGTTCACCCGCATTTTCAACTACTTCGACCTGGAAAACACCATCGTCTCCCCGCCCGACGGACAAAAGCCGGACGTATCGGACGGAGACGTGCGCTTCGAGCACGTCCAATTCTCCTACATCCCCGAAAAGCCTCTGCTGACCGACGTGGACTTCACGGTGCCCAGCGGCAGGATGATCGCCCTGGTGGGGCCCTCCGGCGCGGGCAAGTCCACCGTGGCCAACCTGATCCCCCGCCTGTACGACGTGTGCGGCGGCCGGGTCACCGTGGCCGGGGTGGACGTGCGGGACTTCGATTTGGCCTACCTGCGCCGGTGCATCGGCGTGGTGACCCAGGACACCTACCTGTTCAACGGCACCATCCGGGAGAACCTGCTTTACGCCAAAGAGGACGCCACCCAGGAGGAGCTGGAATACGCCTGCCGCATCGCCAACATCCACGACTTCATCGTCAGCCAGCCCGACGGGTACGACTCCCTGGTGGGCAACCGGGGTCTGAAGCTCTCCGGCGGCGAAAAGCAGCGGGTCTCCATCGCCCGGGTGGTGCTGAAGGACCCGAAGATCCTCATTCTGGACGAGGCCACCAGCGCCCTGGACTCCATCTCGGAGAGCGCCATCCAGGACGCCCTGGAAAAGCTGATGGTGGGCCGCACCAGCATCGTCATCGCCCACCGCCTGTCCACCATTTTGAAGGCCGACCGCATTCTGGTGCTCCAGGGGGGCGTCATCGCCGAGGAGGGCAGCCACGAGGAGCTGCTGGAGAAAAACGGCGTCTACCGCATGCTCTACGAGACCCAGTTCCGCCGCATTCTGGACTACGAGGCCGAGCGGCAGAGCGGCGGGGAGAGCGAACCGGCCGGGGAGGACACACCGCCGGAGCGGGCCGCCGGCGCGCCCGGCCATCCCTGGGGGCGGCGCGGCGGGTCCTGGGAGGGACACCGGGGCGGACGGGCAGATATGGAATCTGCCCCTACATCATAGAATCCGGAATCCTCAAATCCGTAGGGGCGCATTCCAGATGCGCCCGCAACCGCAGGCCCGCCCCGAAAACCGGGGCGGGCCTGCCGCTTCCTATGTACCGTCCCGCTGGGCCAGCCGGGCGGCGGTCAGGCTGTTCACCGCCCCCAGCAGGTCCATCATCAGCTGGTTCTGGCAGGCCAGCGCGTCCAGGATCTCCTCCAGCTCCTCCCGGCAGACGCAGGGGCTGTGCTCCGGCTTGGGCCTGCTCTCGCAGGTGGGGATGGGGTTGCGGTAGCGGCGCATGGGCATATCCTCCAGAAATTCCTCCGAAGCGGCGCAGCCGCAGAGTTCGCGTTCTTCCATGGGCATACCTCCTTTGAGATAGTTTATGCCGGGGGCTTGACAAAGGTGAAAAAATCCTGTATGCTGAAATTGTCCCAAATGATACAGAATTGAAGGTGAACGGTGTGGAACTGAAGGGCGCACAGCGCGGCCTGGTCCGGGAGTCCTTTCTGTTCCGGGGAGTGCCGGAGGAGGCTCTGGACTTCTGCCTGGAGCACAGCGGGGAGGAACGGGCCCCGCGCGGCGCGGAGCTGTACACCCCCGCCCGGTTCCGGCGCTGCCTGGGGCTGGTGCTCGCGGGCAGAGTCCGGGTGACCCGGGGCGATCTGTTCGTGGGCGTGCTGGAGCGCGGCGACTGGTTCGGCGCGGCCGCCCTGTTCA
>JBJEUJ010000104.1:0-2952 GCA_051883775.1 Aristaeellaceae bacterium
CAGCACAATGGCCAGCCCCGCCACCGTGGACAGCGTGGCCAGCTCCTCCCGGCCCGCCCGCTTCAGGATGGCCGCCACCACCGTGGTCAGCACGCCGATCCCCGCAATCTGGAACAGCGTATCCAGCTGCATACGCTCCGCCCCCTTCCTTATTATATCAGCCACAGCGTCAGGCACAGCCCGCCCAGCAGCCCCAGCTGCCGCCACATTTTCGCCTCCGTGTCCGCCTGCGCCCGGTGGGAGGAGGCCAGCAGCCGCATTTCCTCCCCGCAGGCGTCCACCGCCTGACAGCGGCTTTCCCGGCTGCCGTGGCCCAGGCGGTGCAGCAGCCGCAGGAGAATTTCCTGCTCGGCAAGGGGCAGGGCGGACAGGTCAAGCAGCTCCTCCGGCGTTTGCAGCGGCCGGGTACGGAGCCCCTCCGCCAGCGAGCGAAGAAGCCGGTCGGGCAGCGCGTCCTCCCGGGCGGCCATGTCCAGCACCTCCGGCAGGGAGCCCGCACCCTCCGCCAGCAGCAGGGACAGGTGCCGCATCAGCGCGGCCCAGCGGTCCTGCCGCTGACAGCACGTGCGCATATCCTGCCCCCGCCGCCAGCCCGCCGCCGCGCAAAGCAGCCCCGCTGCAATGGCCAGCCCCGTGCGGATCATACGTCCTTCACCGGCGCGCCGCTGTGGTCGTACACGGCGGTGATACGGCCTCCGCCCCGGGGGGACAGCACCGCGTAGTAGCGGAAGCACCGCTGGCTCAGGAGCGTGGCCATGACGGGCCGGGAGGCCAGCTCGTGCAGGCCCGCCCCATGGACGCTGGCCATCACCGCCACGCCGCAGGCCATGGCGTCCATGACGGCGGCCACGTCCCCGGCGTGGGCCAGCTCATCGGTGATGATCACCTGCGGGGCCATGGAGCGCATCAGCCAGGACACCGCCTCGGGCTTGGGGCAGCCGTCCAGCACGTCGCAGGTCTGCCCCACGTCCAGCTGGGGTACCCCCGCGACACAGGCGGCCAGCTCGCCCCGCTCGTCAATGACGGCGGTTTGCGCGGCCTGGCTGCCGGAGGCCAGCAGCCGCGCCAGATCCCGCAAAAGGGTGGTCTTGCCCGAGCCCGGCGGGCCGATGAGCAGCACGCTGGAAAAGCGGCCCTTCTGGCGGCACAGGGGCAGCAGGGGCTCCGCTGCGCCGGGCCACTGGCCCGCAATGCGGATGCACAGCGAGCCCACGTCCTTGAGGATCATCTGCCCGGCCCGCTCCTGCACATGGCCGCACAGACCCATGCGGTGTCCGCCCTGGAGGGTGCAGTAGCCCTGGCCGGTCTCGTCCGTGCGGGCATAGAGGCTGTGGCCGCTGAGGGCCTCCGCCAGCTGCTCCACCTGCCGGGCCTGCGGATACCAGGGTACGGCGATGACCGCGTCCCCGGTGCAAAGCAGCGCGGGCTGCTCCGCCCGCACGCGGATCTCCCGCAGCTCCCCGGGATTCAGCTGCGTCAGCTGTGCCTGCACCTCGCCGGGCAGGCAGGGACTGAGAAACGCACAGGTTTCCTCCCAGGTCATGGAGGTTGCCTCCCTTCATTCAAACAGCGTCAGGCCGATGGCCTGGTAGAAGCTCCAGTCCACATGGGTTCCGGCGGGCAGCCCCAGGGCCTTGCGGGCCCGTGCCACAGCCTGCTCGGTGGCGGGGCCGTACACGCCGTCGGGCCAGCCGGTATAGTAGCCCAGGGCCCGGAGCTTGCGCTGCACGGCGGTGACGGCGCTGGAGCGGTCGCCGCTTTTGAGGGGGCGGAGGGTTCCGCCCAGCTCCCCGTAGGGGCCGCACTCGATGACCACCTTCGTGCCGTTGGGCACCAGGGCGTAGAGCTCCTCCGCGTCGGCGCAGCGCAGGCGGATGCACCCGTGGCTGGCGTTGTAGCCGATGGATTCGGGCTTGTTGGTGCCGTGGATGCCGTACTGCCCGAAGGGGACGTTCAGCCCCAGGAAGCAGGTGCCGAAGCCGCTCATCCGCCCGGAGAAGCGGCTGTTGATGACAAAGACCCCCAGGGGCGTGGGGGTGTCCCAGGCGCCGGTGGCCACGGTGTAGCTTTTGACCAAGCTGTCGCCCCGCCACAACGTCAGGCGCTTGAGCTCCACATCCACATGGATGACATAGGGCGAATCCGCGCTGCCGGAGGCTTTCAGGCCCAGGCACACGGCCAGCAGGAACAGCATCAGCGCGAAGGCCAGGCTGCGGCGCATGTCCTTTCCCTCCCTTTTCCTGCAGGAGCATATGCGCTCAGGACAGCGTGCATGCATGCACATTCCTGTGAAGCCTGCATGACAGAAGTGCGGAAATTCCCGACAAAATGGGGGAAAAGCGGTTGAAAATACCGCCGGGTATGGTATAATGAATCTGGTAATGCCCGGAAACCTTCATGACAACAACTGGATTACAAGGAGGAGTCTGACATGAAAAAGATCCTGGCTCTGATCCTGGCGCTGGCGATGCTGCTGGGCTGCGCCGCCCTGGCGGAGGAAGCTGCTCCCGCGCTGACCAAGGACCTGGTGATCCTCTTCACCAGCGATGCGCACTGCGGCATCGACAGCGGCTTCGGCTATGCCGGCGTGGCGGCTGTCCGCGACGCGCTGGCGGCCAAGAACCATGTGATTCTGGTGGATGACGGCGACGCCATCCAGGGTGAGCCCGTGGGCACCATGACCAAGGGCGAGGCCATCATTGATCTGATGAACGCCGTGGGCTACGAGGTGGCCATCCCCGGCAACCATGAGTTCGACTACGGCATGGACAACTTCCTGTCCCTGGTGGAGAAGGCGGACTATCCCTACATCAGCGCCAACTTCACCTACAAGGATGAGCTGGTGTTCCAGCCCTATGTCATCAAGGAGTACGACGGCGTGAAGGTGGCCTTTGTGGGCGTGACCACCCCCAAGACCTTCACCAGCTCCACCCCCACCTACTTCCAGGATGA
>JBJEUJ010000105.1:0-2936 GCA_051883775.1 Aristaeellaceae bacterium
CGCCGCGGCAGCGGGGCTCGTCGCGGAACTTGGTCTGGATCTGGTAGATCATGAAGGGATACTGGGTGTAGCTGTCAGCCACGTCCCGCACGAAGTGGACGGAGGCCTCCTCATGGGTCATGCCCAGCACCATGTCCTGATCGCCGCGATCCTTGAAGCGCAAAAGCTCGCTGCCGATGGAATCGTACCGGCCGGACTCCCGCCAGATGGAGGCGGGCATGGCCACGGGGAAGAGCACCTCCTGGCCGTCGATGCGGTTCATCTCCTCGCGGATGATGTTCTCAATCTTGGCGGTGATGCGCTTGGTGACGGGGAAGAGGGTAAAGATGCCGTTGCCCACGGGCTTGATGTAGCCGCCGCGCATCATCAGCGCCTGGCTGGCGATCTGGCAGTCGGCGGGGGTTTCCTTGTAGCGCTTGGAGACCAGGTTCCGTAGCTTCATGGCAGGTCACTCCTTTGTTGTGTGGCGGAAGCGAGAAAAAGCCTCCGCCCTTGCTTGTTCTTGCAGGGACGAAGGCGTAGCTTCGCGGTACCACCCGGCTTATGGCAGGGATGCTGCCATCACTCATTGCGTCCTTTCACGGGGACGAGGCGGCGGGAATTGGCCGCAGCTCCGGGCTGGGATGGACGGATCATCTGCCGCGCACCTCACACCCTGCGTGCGCTCGCTGGGGGCAGGGAAAAACGTCCGGGCCCATCATGGCTGATGGGAGCATTATACAACATAGGATCGCTTTTTGCAAGGAGGGGGGAAGGAAAACTTGGCGGGGCATCCTGCTGCCCTCCGGGCGCGGCGCAGCGTCCTGCTCCCGGAGGGCGGGATGAATCAGGTCTTGGGCTTCCTGCGCAGGAAGAGCCACAGGCCGCACAGGGAGAACATCAGCATGGCGGCATAGAGCGCCACAGGGGTATGATCTCCCGTTTGAGGAGGCGTATAGGGTACGGGAGTTGCGGTCGGCGTGGCAGTGGGGGGGCCGGTCGGGGCTTTGGATGAACATGCCCCTTCCCTCCATCCTCTTTAGTACTTATCAGTACTAATGTTGATACTATACCACAAAATGTAGCATAATGCAAGATAGTACCAGGAGGTACTGAAATATTTTCCAGGGAGGATTCTCGTGTGTATTTCAGGCGCATCCGTGACATGCGGGAGGATGCTGATTTGACCCAGGCCCAGGTGGCCGAATACCTTGGCGTTGCGCAGACGGTGTACAGCCGCTATGAGCGCGGCTACCAGACGATCCCGCTGCCCCTGCTGATTCGTCTGGCAGATTATTATGAGGTTTCGCTGGATTATCTGACAGGCCGCACAGACAACAAGACCCTTTGCCGCTGAAGGCCGCAAAAACGCCTCCCCTGCTCCGCCATGGGACAGGGGAGGCGTTTTCCTGTGCATCAGTCAATCTCCACCACGCCGGGATACTGTGCCATCACCTCGTCCGCGTCGTTCAGGAAGGTTTCCGTGGCGGCGGGGTCGGGCTGGAAGGGCTGGCCGTCCACCAGGATGGTGACCTTCTTCACCCCCGGGAACTGGCTCGCCGTGAACAGCACCGCCCGCAGCGCCTGCTGCCCGCCGTCGCTGCGCTGGGTCACGGTCATGAATTCCTTGCTGAAGTCAATGGTTGCTACCCCGTTCTGTACCTTCACCGAGCGCACGCCGCAGTCCCGGGGAATGGGCGATTCCAGCCCGCTGTCGGACTGCGGGCCCTTCGCCAGCTCCAGCATGGCCGTGGACAGATCAACAGGGGAGAACACCGTGCGCGTCACCGGCACCAGCAGGTTCCCGCTGGCCGAGGGGAAGTACAGCTGCACCTGAGAGGCATAGGCGCTGCCGGTGGCCATGGTCGGCACGCTCTCCACGTTGACGCTGTTTTCGTTGAATACGCCGGACACGTCCGTGCCGTGGGTCAGCTGGCTGCGCTTCTGCCCGTCGAAGAGGAAGGTCACCTCGTCCACCGTGTCGAAGCCGCACAGCGCCGCCGCCGTGCCCTGCACCATCAGCAGCTCATCCTCGGCGGAGGAGCAATCAAGCGCTTCCTTGCTCATGTCGATGCGCGCCTTGCCACCGCTGATGTCCAGGTCGAAGGTCGTGCCCTCGGGGATGATGTTGGTCAGGCCCAGCCGCGCCGCGGCCAGGTCGTTCTCGCTGGACTTGACCATCAGCGAGAGCGTGGCCTTGGCAATGCCGTCCTGCTGGGGAATCTGCCGGGTGACGGGCACCAGGTAGCCGTCGCCGTCCCGGTACCAGCAGACGGTGGCCTGGGTGGGCACGTCGGAGCTTGCGTCCGCCTCCACCATCGTCTCGGTGACCGTCAGCGGCGGCTCCTCGTAGAGCACCTCGGTGGCGGGGGTTCCGCTGCGCAGGGCCAGCGCCACCACCAGGGCCGCTGCGCATACGATCAGGATCCGTTCCAGGTCTGCACGCTTCCATTTCAGCTTCACCGCATTCGGCCTCCTCTATCTCCATGGGTTTGGTGGAATGTATGTCCCACGGCGGCTGTGTATGACAGGGTTGGCATTTTGCGCCGGATGCATTATAATAGGGTGGATGATTTGATGAAGGGGGGATTCCCCATGCCCATGGACGGACTGACCATCGGCTTTGCCGCCCGGGAGCTGAACGCTTCCCTGGCCGGCGGCCGCATTGATAAAATCACCCAGCCGGAGAAGGACACCGTCATTCTTCTCGTCCGCGCCGGGAACGAGAACCGCCGGCTGCTCCTGTGCGCCTCGCCCAACAACGCCCGCTGCCACCTGACGAGCGCCACCTTTCCCAATCCCCTGGAGCCGCCCATGTTCTGCATGCTCCTGCGCAAGCAGCTGATGGGCGCGCGGGTGCAGTCGGTCAGGCAGATCGGCGGCGACCGCGTGGTGTATATCGACATGGACGCCGTGGACGAAATGGGCGACCATGTGCTGCGCCGCCTGATCCTGGA
>JBJEUJ010000106.1:0-2929 GCA_051883775.1 Aristaeellaceae bacterium
ACGCCGTTGCCCTCGCTGCCGATCACCAGGCAGAACCGCTCCCCCACCGGCTCCCGCTCGTAGAAGGGCGTGCCGTCCAGCTGGGAGGACAGGACGCTGAAGCCCGCTTCCTTCAGCCGGGTCAGCTCCCCGGGCAGGTCATCCGTCACCCGGATGCCCATGCGGAACACGCTGCCCATGGTGGCGCGCAGCACCTTCGGGCTGAAGGCGTCGGCGCACTGGGCCGACAGCAGCACGCCGTCCAGCCCCGCCGCGTCCGCCGTGCGGATGATGGTACCCACGTTGCCGGGATCCTGCACGCCGTCCAGGGCAACCAGCCTGCTGCCCAGGGAAGCGTTGTTCGTCATGCGGACAACCGCCGCCACGCCCTGGGGGGTTTTCGTGTCGCACACCGCCGCCAGCACATGCTCCGGCAGCGCGTATACCGGGACGTCCGACCGCAGGGCCAGCTCGCTCATGCGGCCCTCGTCCGCCAGCACGGCCTCCACCGGAAAATGGGAGCGCAGCGCCTCCTCCACCATTTTCCGGCCCTCCACCAGGAAGCAGCCGGTTTCCTTCCGGCCCTTGCGATCCTTGAGGGCGCGCCAGGCCTGTACCTTCGGGTTCTTCAGGCTCGTCAGATGCTCCATTACGCCGCCCCCTTCGCGCTCCGGCGATCCGCCAGGATGTTCAGCAGCATGCCCGCCGCCACAATCGCGCCGCCCACCAGCGTCCCCAGGGAGAAGCGGCCCATGAATCCGTCAATCACCATGCCCGTGAACAGCTGACCTACGAACACCACCACGGACATCTGCAGCACGGGCAGCCGGGGCGTGACCACATTGCACAGGAAGATGCCCACTGCGCCCACCGCGCCGCCCAGGTACACCCACAGGGGCTGGCCCGCCGCCGGAAAGGCTGCCGCCATCGGGCAGCCCAGGCACAGGAACACCAGGAAGCTCCCCGCCAGGCCGGTGACGTAGTTCATCACCGTGGAGAAGCCCACGCCGCTGGTGGTCGCCAGGGAAGCGTTGGCCATGCGGGCAAAGACCATGGTGCAGCCGCTGAGGAAGGACACCAGCGCGGCGATCACCGAGCCCTGCCCCAGCCCCTCGCCGGAGAGCAGCAGCATCGCGCCGCAGCCGGCAGCCATCAGCAGCATCGCCAGCGCCTTGCCGGCGTTCATGCCGGTTTTTTTCGCCCCCAGCAGGCCGAACTGGTCCACCACCGCCGAGCAGGTCACCTGGCCCAGGAGCATCAGCACCAGATTGCCCGTGACTCCGATGCCCATCACGCCGATGTTGACAAACACCACCGACAGGATGCCGATGAAGCCGCCCATATACTGGTACCACTTCGCCCGCCCTCGGGGACGGCCCCAGGTGAAGGCGAAGGGCACAAGCACGATCAGCCCCACCGCGTGGATCATCACAGTGGACGCCCAGTTGCCGTAGAGTGCGGACAGCTGGGCGTTCATGGTATTCATGATGGACAGCAGCGCGCCATACGCCGCCGTCAGTGACAGATACAGCATCCCATTCCTCCAATGGGGCGCGGGCCGCCCGGTCAGTTGGTGCCGCGGAAGCCCTTGCCGATAATATCGCCGGTGTTCATGATCAGCACAAAGGCGTGGGGATCCACCGAGCGGACATAGCGGCGCAGCAGGATACCCTCCCGGCGGTTCATCACCGTCAGCAGGATGCTGCGGCCCTCATGGGTATACGCACCCTCGCCGTGGAGCTCCGTGGCGCCGCGCTTGAGGGTCTTGGTGATATATTCCTCGATCTCCTTGGGCTGGGTGGTGATGATGTGGAAGTACTTGTGGGTGTTGATGTTCTCCAGCACCATGTCCACCAGCAGGCTCTTCATCAGCAGGCCCAGGATGGAGAACAGGCCCGTCTCCATGCCGAAGGCCACGCAGGCCATCACGGTGATGATGCTGTCGGAAATCATCAGCGCGTTGCCGATGTTCAGGCTGGTGAACTTGCGCAGCACCATGGCCACAATGTCCGTGCCGCCGGTGGAGGCGTCCAGGTTGAAGAGGATCGCCGAGCCCACCGCAGGCAGCGACACGGCGAAAATCAGCTCCACCAGGGGCTGCGAGGTCATGGGATGGTCCATGGGCACCACCCGCTCCAGCACCCAGATCATGGCGCTCATCAGCGTGCTGACCACCGCGGTCTTGACGCCGAAGCCCTTGCCGAACACCAGGAAGCCCACCAGCAGCAGCGCCATGTTGATGGCCATGACGAAGTCGCCGGGGGTGGCGTTGGGGAAGTAGTGTCCCAGAATCACCGCGATACCGCTGACACCGCCGGTGGAAAAGTTGTTCGGAAACTTGAAGAAGTATACGCCCGCCGCCGTCAGCGTGGTACCCAGCAGAAGAAGAAGCCATTCCTTGGCCGATTTGCGGATATCCGTCTTTTGTGCAGTCATGCAGCCAATGCCTCGCCTTTCCCATGTCAATGGGCCTATTATAGCACCAAGCGGCGCAGGATGCAATGCATCATACGGCAAAATGACGGATCCAATTCATCCCTGTGGGATCACGCCCACCCTCAGACGCTTGTGCGCAGCTGCTCCAGGCAGGCTGCCAGCGCCGCCGCAGCCCCGCCGCCATGCGCGGCATGCATCTGCATCAGCGCGCGGATACGCTCCTCCGCCGTGTCGGCCAGGCGGCCCTGCTGATCCATCAGCCCCGGATACAGCTTCTCCGCCGCCAGGGGGAATTCCGCCGCGAAGGCCGCCAGGAACCGCCGAAGCAGGAGCAGGGGCGAGTCCGCAGGCAGCGGGTCGTCCATCAGGGGCGGCGCATCCTCCGCCCGGGTCTGCAGGCCCTCCGTCGCCCTCGCCAGGCCCAGCGCCACCTCCATCTTCGGCGCAGCGGGAGCCGCCAGGTGCAGCTGGCGCACCGCGTTGTCCGGCGACATGCCCAGGCGCGCAAAGCGCA
>JBJEUJ010000107.1:0-2877 GCA_051883775.1 Aristaeellaceae bacterium
CGGTTCGCCTCCTGTCGTTGATGGTGCTTATCCTGCCCATTGTACAGGAAGCCTTAACCGGCAGCGCATCCGCCCGCCATGACGTGCAGAAATGCTTCTCCGCCGCTCAAAAAAAGATCCACCCATGCATCCAATGGGTGGATTGTTCCGAAGGGATCGTGCCCAGCCGCCGGCTCCCCTGCGACGCGCCAGGGCAACGAGGCCGTTCGCGCCAATCAAAAGGCCCCCGCGGCGCTGCTGTGCCGCAGGGGTCTCATGCTCCGATATGCTTCTCCAGCCAGGCCCTGACCCAGGCCGTATAGTCCTGATCCTCCGCGCCCACGCCCAGGAACCAGGCGTAATCGTTCACCAGATAGTACATCAGCCGCCCCTTGTCGAAGGCGCCCCGGCGGCAGTAGCCCTCCAGGTACCGCTGAACCTCTTCATCCGTGGTCATGAACCGCTGTCCCGGGCGGCGGAAGATCGCCCAGGCCAGGTCATACTCCCGGTCGCCCAGGCCCGCCAGCTCCAGATCCAGCACCGCGGACATGCGCCCGTCCTGCCACAGCACATTGGCGTAGTGGAAGTCCCCATGGCACAGGCACTGTTGCCCCTCCTCCGGCGGATGGGCCAGCAGCCAGGCCCGGGCAGCCTCGCAGCCGTAGCGGCGGGCATGCGCCTCTCCCGGCACGTCCATGAACCGCCGCCGGGGCATGGCGGGCCAGCCCCCTGTCAGGGCATGCCAGCGGGATTGCATCTCCCCGTACGCCATCATATAAGGAAGGGATGCCTCCGCCCCCCGCTCCCCCACGAGCATGGACAGCCGCTCCCCAGGCAGGGCCTCCGTCACCAACCAGCGGAAGCCGTCCTCATCCCAGTCCAGCAGCCTGGGCAGCAGCGGCAGCGGCAGCGTTTGCAGCAGCGCGACCTCCCGGCGGAAATCCACCTCCGGCCGCCGGGCCGCCTTCACATAGGCCTCCACCGCCCGGCCCTCCGCCAGGCCCCGCACATGGAACACATCGTTCCCCGCATGGGGATAGCCCAGCACCTCCGTTACCCGGAAGCGCCGGTAGGGCAACTGACAGGGGGCGGCGGTCTCCCGCCACTTGTCCGGATGCGGCATGGTCATTCCTCCCATCGGCAGGCCGTCACGTGCAGATCCACCGTCACCGTCTCCGCCGGGCGCGCGGCCAGCGCATCCTTCTCCGCCGGGGACAAATCCTGGTTCAGCGGGGTCATCCACACGAAGTCCCGCCACATTTCCGGCGTGACGGGATGGCTGACGGTCACGCGCGTCTCCCCCGCCACGGCTGCTTTCTCCCGCAGGTATGCGTCCACCTGGCCCTCGGCATAGGGCTCCATGCCCCGGGCCGCGCGGATTTCCCTCAAATACCCGCTGCCGGGATAGACCTTCACCAGCAGGCCGTCTCTGCCCAGCACGCGGCGGAATTCCCCGTAGCTGGCAGGGGTCAGCACGTCCAGCACGGCGGTGAACGCTCCGTCCCGGAAGGGCAGGCGGCGCAAATCCCCCACGCACCACAGGGCGGTGCAGGGCTGATCCGTGGCGGCAAGGATCGCGTCCCGGCTGATGTCCACCCCCGCGCCCTGCCAGCCGGGATGGC
The DNA here is from genome assembly GCA_051883775.1 of Aristaeellaceae bacterium. Taxonomy (GTDB): domain Bacteria; phylum Bacillota; class Clostridia; order Christensenellales; family Aristaeellaceae; genus UBA11524. Next base: position 1,602 of record JBJEUJ010000107.1, read on the forward strand.
GCTCCAGCAGGCGGTTCAGATACCAGCCGTCGCCGCAGCCCGCGTCCAGAAGCCTATGCTCCCCCGGTGGCAGCAGGGAGGCGACAGCCTCCGCCACAGCGTCGTAGCAGCCGGAGGCGAACACCCGCCGCCGGGCCGCGAACAGCTGCGCGTCGTAGCAGCTGTCCACCGGGGTGGAAAGGAAGTTCAGGCAGCCCCGGCGGTTGACATTGACCCGGTGGCCCCTGCCGCAGGTAAAATCGTTCCCGGCGCGGTTCATATCGCCGCCGCACACCGGGCAGCGCAGCGCCTGCAGTCCTTCCGCCGCCCGATAGAGCTTATCCCGCTTGCCTGACATGGTATCCCTCCGAATCAAGTATGGACAAATCCTGTGAAAAAGGGTAAACTATGGCTGTACGTCCGAACAACGAACAATACAATGGAGGCTGAAGCATGACCATCCGTGAAGAATCGCTGCAGAAGCACTACGAGTGGCAGGGCAAGATCGAGGTTGTGTCCCGCGCGCCGGTGAACGACCGGCGGGATCTGTCCCTGTGCTATACCCCCGGCGTGGCCGAGCCCTGCATGGTCATCCATGAGGATGTGGACAAGTCCTACGAGCTGACCCGCCGGGCCAACCTGGTGGCCGTGGTCACCGACGGCACCGCCGTGCTGGGCCTGGGCGACATCGGCCCGGAGGCCGGCATGCCCGTGATGGAGGGCAAGTGCGCGCTGTTCAAGGCCTTTGCCGACGTGGACGCCTTCCCGCTTTGCATCCGCAGCAAGGATGTGGACGAGATCGTCCGCACGGTATCGCTGCTGGCGGGGAGCTTCGGCGGCATCAACCTGGAGGACATCGCCGCACCCCGGTGCTTCGAGATCGAGGAAAAGCTCAAGCAGGTGTGCGACATCCCCGTGTTCCATGACGATCAGCACGGCACCGCCGTGGTGGTGGCCGCGGCCCTGCTGGGTGCGCTGAAGGTCACCGGGCGGGACATCGGCGCCGCGCGGGTGGTGCTCAACGGCGCGGGCTCGGCGGGCATTGCCATCGCCAAGCATCTGCTGAACCTGGGGGTCAAGCACCTGATCCTGTGCGACCGCTTCGGTGTGATTGACGAGGGCATGGCCGAGCTGAACCCCGCCCAGGCGGAAATGGCGAAGATCACCAACCGTGAGCATCTGCGGGGAACGCTTTCCGACGCGGTGAAGGGCGCGGATGTGTTCATCGGCGTGTCCGCTCCTGGCGTGCTGAGCCAGGACATGGTGCGCTCCATGGCCAAGGATCCCATCGTGTTCG
>JBJEUJ010000108.1:0-15440 GCA_051883775.1 Aristaeellaceae bacterium
TGGCGCTCTCCCTTTGAGGTCTTCTTTGGTGTTGCACTTGCTTGACAATCTACCGTGGGCGAAAAACGGGATGCGTGTTATAATGAAGGAACCACCACCAGGCAGGAGGAACGCGCCATGCCCGTCATCAACCTGGATCACGCCGCCACCACATGCCCGGAGGCGGAGGTCGTCGCCGCCGTCGCCGAATGCATGCAGGACTGCTGGGCCAACCCCTCCGCCGCCTATCAGGGGGCCAGTCAGGCCCGGCGGGTGCTGCTGCGTACCCGGCGGACGCTCTCGACGCTGCTCCGGTGCGACCCGGCGGAGATCGTCTTTACCTCCGGCGGCACGGAGAGCAACAGCACCGCCCTGCGCCTGGCGGAGGGCCGGCACGCGGTGGTTTCCGCCGTGGAGCACAGCTCCGTGCTGGCGGCGGCGCAGCTGTGGGCCAGGGAGGTAACGCTGGTGCAGCCGGACAGCCAGGGGGTGATTCACCCCGAGGCCATCGAGGCCGCCCTCCGGCCCGATACCGCGCTGGTCAGCGTCCAGTGGGCCAACAACGAGACCGGCGTCCGCCAGAGCGTGGAGCAGATCGGACGGCTGCTCCGAACCCGGCGGATCCCCTTCCATGTGGATGCGGTGCAGGCCGTGGGGCATGTGCCGGTGGACGTGGCCTGCTGCGATATGCTGTCTCTCTCCGCCCACAAGTTCTACGGCCCACGGGGCGCGGGCGCGCTGTACGTCCGCCAGGGTACGCCGGTGCGGCCCCTGCTGGCCGGGGGCGGTCAGGAGGGCGGCCGCCGCTCCGGCACGGAGAACGTCCCGGCCATCGCGGGCATGGGGGTGGCGGCGGACATGGCCCTTACGGACATGCTGCCCCGGGCGGAGCGGGAGCGTCAGCTGCTCCGGGAGCTGCTGGCCCTGCTCCAGGCCGGCATTCCCGGCGCGACCCTCCTGGGCGAAGGGGCGGCGCGTCTGCCGGGGATCATGGCGGTGCGCTTCCCGGGGCTGCCCTCGGAGATCGCCATCGCCGCCCTGGACGGCATGGGCATCCAGGTGTCCGGCGGCGCGGCCTGCGCAGCCTCCTCGGGGGAGGCCAGCCACGTGTACCGGGCCATGGGCCTGACGGAGGAAGCAGCCCGGCAGGTGCTGCGCATCAGCATCGGCCGGCACACCACCGGGGAGGACATCCGCATAGCCGCCCAGGCCATGGCAGCGGTGTGGCGGGAGCATCACGCCTGATTCCCGCACCGGCTGTCACGCTTTGCTGTGCCCGCAGACCACGTCCCCGCTTCCCCCAGCGTCCCGGGCATCATCCTGGCCCCGCGCCGGGGAGGCTTCCTGATCCGCGCATCCGGCCCTCACCCCTGCGCTCCGCCCAGCGCGTCGAAGTAGTGCCGCTTGAGCAGCGCCGCCCCGCCCCGGGCCGCCAGCATGGGCAGCTCCCGCCGGTCGTAGGCGATGGAGAACAGCTGGCCCTCCGGGTAGTAGCGGAACTGGCGCAGCTCCTCCTTCAGGCAGCGGTCGAAGGTTTCGTCCGCCCAGGCGAATTCCCCCTGGAACACCACTGCGTCCTGGTCGTAGGTCAGGGAAAGGTTGTGCAGGGCGGCGGCGAAGCAGTGGGCCAGGTGGCGCACCACGCTTTGGGCCCTCTCATCCCCGGCGGCGGAGCGGGCGAACAGCGCCCGGTAGCTCAGCGCGGAAAGATCGCCCGTGTCCCCGGCCCGGGCCAGCAGGCGGCGCACATGGCGGATGCTCACCAGGCTCTCCAGGCAGCCCCGCTTGCCGCAGCCGCACAGGTCAGGCCCATCGTCGCTGATGACCATGTGCCCGATCTCCCCGATGAGGCTGTCCCGGCCGTTGAGGATGTGCCCCCGCTCCATCATGCAGGCGGACACCCCCCAGGTGGTGAACAGCGTCATCAGGCGGCTGCCGGCGTACTCAGGGCGCTCCATGAGCACCGCGCGCCCGGCAGCCTTGCCCGCGTTGTCGATCATGTACTCAGGCCCCTCCCCGAACAGCGCGCGCAGGTACTCCGCCAGGGGGACGTTCACCCCCCAGGAGGGCGCCTGGGAATTGTAGCGCAGGGTCTTGGAGGCATAGTCCACCGTGCCGGGCACGCTGAGCACCACGCCGTAGAGCCCCGCCAGGGTCAGCCCCTGCCTGTCCAGGTAGGCCCTGGCCAGGCTGCCCAGGAGGGCGAAGGCTTCCTCCAGGGAGAGCCCGTCAGGGCAGGGCGCGCTGTCCATGGCGTACACGTCGCCAATCAGCCCGCTCAGGGCCAGGGTGATGTTCCCCGGCCACAGGTTCACGCACAGAATTTTCCGCTCGTCGGCAAAGCAGAACAGCTCGGGCTTCTTGCCCCCGGCGCTGGTGGTGCTGCCTGGCCCCAGGGAGCGCACCACCCCCATGCGCAGATAGTCCTGCAGGGCGCGCATGACAGTGGGACGGCTGATGCTGGTTTCCGCGTGGATGTCCGCCACGGTCAGCACCCTGCCGGAGAGAATGACCCGCAGAATCCTCTGGCGGTTGATTTCCTTGAGATGGGCAGGCAGCGCGGCCTGTCCCCCGGCCCCCATCTGACGCATGGACGATCCGACTCCTTTTCCCATAGTATACCACAAACTCTGTCCCATGAAAAGACCGGCGCGGGCGGCATGCACCGCTGCGCCGGTCATTTTTCTGCGCCGGAGGGGCCCGTTGCCGAACCGCCGCTTCCTCTTTCATGCTGGCAGGCTTTTCCCTGAGGCCAAAGCATCGCCCGCAGGCTTTCCCCGGATGCCTGCGGGCGGTATGATGGATTCCGGCGTGGCCAACGGCCTATGCCCGGATTCCACTGTCAGACGGACTCCCGGACAATCAGCCGGGTATCCAGGATCACCTGCCGGGCGCCGGTGTGCTTGCCCTCAATGCGGTCAATGAGCATATTGGCCGCCGTGCGTCCCAGCTCCTTGACCGGCACCTCCACCGTGGTCAGCGCAGGCCGAACCACCCGTCCGATCTCGTAATCATCAAAGCCCAGCACCGCCATCTGTCCCGGCACGTCAATGCCCATCTCCCGCAGCTGCTCCAGGGCCGCCACGCCCTTCAGGTCGTCCGAGGCGAAAATGGCCGTCAGCTCGGGGTTGTTGCGGACAAGCCGTTCCGTGGCCTCCTTGGCGTCCTGATGGCTGTAGCCCGCCACCTCGTCGTAGCTCTCGCGGAAGGGCAAGCCGTGCAGCATCAGCGCGTTGCGGTAGCCCATCAGGCGGTCCTGGCTGACCACATACTGCTTGGGGCCGCTGAGAATGCCGATGTGCCGGTGCCCCTTGCCGATGACGTATTCCACCGCCTGCTGGGCGGAGACGATGTTGTCCGTGTTCACATAGGAGATCTGCTCGTCGGGCATGTTGATCACCCGGCCGATCAGGGTAAAGGGGATTTCGCTGCGCACCAGGGTCATCACCAGCGGATCATAGACGCGGGAGCTGAGCAGGATCAGCCCGTTCACGCGGCCGCTGCGGTACAGAGCCACCGTCTTCTGCGTCTCGCTGGCCATGTCGCTGTAGGAATGCAGCTGCAGATAGCAGTCCCTTGCCTCGATCACCTCGCCAATGGCTCCCAGCACATCCGAAAAGTACGGGTTGCCGAAGGCCAGGTTGCTGGAGCGGGTGGTAATCACGCCGACGGTGATGGCGTCCACGCCGTGAATCTGCCGCGCAGCCATGCTCGGCGTGTAATCCAGCGCCTTGATCGCCGCCTTGACCCGGTCGCGGTTTTCAGGCCGGACGCTTCCCTCGTCCTTGAGCACGCGTGAGACCGTGGCAATGGACACATTGGCCATCTTCGCCACGTCCTCAATGGTGATCCGGCCCTCGCCCTGCGGCCTCACTCTTCTGGCACCCACCGCGATGCCTCCTTATCGTATAGTATTTCCGCAGCCTGTGCCGCTTCCGTCAGGCACGGCCACAGGATGCGGCCGCGGCAATGGACACATTGGCCATCTTCGCCACGTCCTCAATGGTGATCCGGCCCTCGCCCTGCGGCCTCACTCTTCTGGCACCCACCGCGATGCCTCCTTATCGTATGGTATTTCCGCAGCCCGCGCCGCTTCCGTCAGGCACGGCCACAGGATGCGGCCGCGGCATTGCGCCGGCGGGTCAGCCTGCAGAAGCAGCGCCATGGTCGGCGCGAAATCAATGTTGAACACACGCCCGCTGACAACCTCCCCCTGCCGGATCCCGTTGCCCCAGGCCATGGCGAAGATATGCCTGGAGGTCTCCTCCAGGGAGTCGTGGTTGGCGCCCACGGGCATGGCGCTCGCCCGCAGGATGACGGGCGGCTTTGGCGAGAGGTACAGGTCGCAGAAGGCAAACGCCCCCTCCTCCTCCAGCTCCCGCGCCGTCTCCATCCGCCCGATGTAGGGCTTGCATGCCAGGCATTCCCGCAGGGGCTCCAGCAGGCGCTGCGCCCGGGGCGTCCGGCAGGTGAGCATCATGGACAGCCCGGCGGAGCACAGCACCACGTCCGTATCCGGCAGGGGCCGCTGCTGCGCCCCCAGCACCTGGCAGCTCAGCCCGAAGGCGCGGACGGTGGCCAGCAGATCCTCGTAGGCCTGCTGCGACTGCGGCCCGAAGGAAAAGGGCGTCATGCCATGATCTGTTAAAAGGAATATGGCCATTTTATCATAGATACCCCATTCTTTCAAGCCTTCCAGGAATTCCCCCAGAGCGGCGTCCATCTGCTGGAGCCGCCACAGCACGTTCTCCACCCGCTCCTCCTCGCAGCGTCCCCGGGGCGCCAGGCGGCCGTTGTTGTGCCCCAGGGTATCCAGGTCGTCAAAGTACACGGCGACAAAGCGGGGATTCCGCACAACGCTGCGCCTTTCGCCGCCCAGGGCGACCTTCTCCCCGCGGTAGAGGCGGAGCAGCTCCCGGAAGCGCTGGCGATAGCTGGAATCCTCGATGAAGATAAAGGGATACGCCGGATCGCCGGCGCTGCAGCCGTTGTCCTCAAAGGTGAAGTGGTGGACGCTGGCGGCGCTGATCCCCTGCCTGCGCAGGGCCTGCACCATGTTTTCCGCCCGGTTCTCCCGGCGCTGCCCCACCACCATGTCCTTCTCCCGGTCGTAGTACAGCTTCACATTGCCCGTGCCTGCGGCATACACGCCGGAGGCGATGGCCGTCTGCATGGGATTGGTGATGGGCGGCACGCCGCAGCGGGCGTCGGCAAAGAAGACCCCCTGCGCCCGCAGCCCGTCCAGCACCGGCACCAGCTGCCGCTGATGGGCCTTCTCGTAATAATCATAGGCAAAGCCGTCCCAGTTGATATACAGCACCATCCGCTCAGTCGCCACGGTTCATCGCTCCTTCATGCCGCCACAGGGTCAGGCCGAATTGCTCCGCCATGCGGTAGGCGAAATCCACCTGCCCGGCGCAGGCCCGCTCATGCGCGTCGCTCCCTGGGGAAAACACCACGCCCTGGGCCGCCATGCGCTCAATGACCCAGGGCCGCGGGGACATGGTGGCGCAGTGCAGCTCGCAGGCCTTGCCGCGGGCGCGCAGCCGCCGGGCCAGCGCATCCACGTAGCCCCGGTGCAGGTAGCGGTCCGCCACCTCCCGGCAGATGGCCCGCCGCTGGGCAAAGGTGGTCTGCACCCCCTGCAGCAGGGGCCGGATGGGCAGGTATTCCTCGCAGTGCCCCAGAATGTCCCCCGGGGCCTCCGCGATGGCCAGCACGGTCTCCCGGAAGCAGTCCCAGTAGGCGTCGTTCATGACCTGTCCCGGCTGCAGCGGCCCTTCGTAGGCCAGATAGTGGCAGCTGGTGACAATCACGTCGCACTGGCGGAGCAGCGCATCCCTGACGGGCAGCGCGCCGCGCCCGTCGGGCTGCGTCTCAATGCCGCACAGCAGGCGAACGCCCCCCGTCCCCTGCAGGCTGCGGATGTGGGCAAAGTGCGCCGCCAGCTCCTCCCCCCGCAGGGAGGCGATGGCCGGCTTGGGATCGTTGGGGTCAAAGTGATCCGTCACCGCCATGACCGCAAGCCCCGCCTCCTGCGCGCCCTGCAGCATGCTTTCCAGCGTGTCCCGCCCGTCGGAAAACACGGTGTGCGTGTGGTAATCGCATTTCATTCGCATAGCAGCCATGCAAAACCTCCCGGGGGCAGCATACACTGTTCGCCGCGGCATGCGCTGCCAGGGCTTGCCGCAAGGATGCGGGCCCCCCGCAGCGCCGCGTCCTCCACCATGGTCTGCCTGCGGCTGACGTTGGCCAGCGCCAGAATGCGCTGCCGCGGCGCCTGACGCATCAGCGCCAGCACCTGCGGGTTCAGCCGCAGCACCCGCATATCCGCCGCAGGGCTGAAGGCCGGCTGGGCCCTGCGCAGCGTCAGCAGTTCCCGCAGCCGCTCAAAGATGCGCCCCTCCCGCCCGTCCTTCTGTGCGAGCAGGGCCTCCAGCTCCTCCCGGTCAAACTTCCTGCGGTTGAGGCTGCGCTTCGCGCCGGTGCGGGCGTAGCCTGCCTGATCGTTCTCCGAGCCCAGGAGGGAATGGAAGTACAGCGCGGGCACGCCCCGCAGGGCCAGGAGAATGGCATGGGCCGTCAGGAACCGTTCCACGTTCAGCGCCTGGGTATCCTCCGGGTCGGCCAGCAGGGAATAGAAGGTGGCGTTGAGCTCATAGGGGATTTCCTTCCCCTGGGCCGACTTGAAGGACACCTGCCCGCCGCGCTCCTGCGTCAGGCGAACCATGGCGTCGAGCTCCTCCTGCGCCAGCAGCCCCGCCGCCGGCATCAGCCCCACCCCGTCATGGGAGGCCAGGAAGTTGAAGTAGCTGACCCCCGGGCTGAAGGCGAGCGTCCCGGCCCAGTCCGTCAGGGCTCGCGCATCCTCCATCATGAAGGCGTGCACCGTCAGGGGCGGCAGGGCAAACTGGTAGACCATCTGCGCCTCGTTGCTGCCGTCGCCCAGGTAGGACAGGTTCTCCCCGCTGCAGACGTTGGTCTCCGTGATCAGCGCCACGCCGGGGGCCGTCATGTCCAGCACGGCCCGCAGCAGCCGGATGAGCAGGTGGGTCTTGGGCAGGGAGGAGCAGCTGGTACCGCTCTGCTTCCACATGTAATTGGCGGCGTCCAGGCGCAGCACCCCCGCGCCTTTGGATACATAGAAGAGCATCACGTCCACCATGTCGCACAGCAGCGGGATCGCGCGGTAGTTCAGGTCAATCTGATCGGCGCTGAAGGTGGTCCACAGCCGCCGCTCCGTGCCGTCCGCCCGGCGGAAGGCCGTCAGCAGCGGGGTGGTTCTGGGCCGCATGACGCGGGAGGTATCCATCTGCGCGCCATCGTCGATAAAATAATCCTGATACGCCGCTTCCCCCGCCAGATACCCCTGGAACCAACGGCTCCGGGCGGAAACGTGGTTCCCCACCCAGTCGAACATGAGGCGGGTCTGCCGTCCCAGGGCTGCCACGTCCTCCCAGTCCCCCAGGGCCGGGTCCACCCTCCGGTAGTCCATGACGGCAAAGCCGTCGTCGGAGCTGTAAGGATAGAAGGGCAGGAGATGCACGCAGGAGAACAGCCCCGGCGCATGACGGCGCACAAAGGCGCCCAGCTCCCTGAGGGGCGCGTCCTGCCCGCGCACCATGTCGCCGTAGGCAATCAGGAAAACGTCCTGCTCGCACCATTCGGGCCGCTCCCCGTTCCCGCAGGGCAGCTGCCCCCGGTATCTGTCCATGACGGCCTGCAGCGCAGCCATGCATTCCTGCGCCTGCCCGCCGTACAGGCCCTCGGCACACGCCCGCAGCCTGTCCATTGCTTTCTCGTTTCCGCTCATCGTTTCCTCCGGCGACGTTTTTGTCCGCTGCCTACTTGACAACGGTTATCGCTTGTATTATTCTTAAGTAAACACCAACTGTAAACGTTTACAGTCTTGAAGGAGGATGAAAACCATGACGCCCGGTACGAAGCCCTTTGCCTTTCACGGGGCAGAAAAAATGTTCTACGACCTGCGCATGGGGCCGCAGATGATCCGCGACGGCCAGACGCTCTACATTGCCTGGCAGGCCAATGAAAAGGAAATTTATGCGGATCCCTACATCATGACCTGCGACCTTCAGACGCGAAGCTTCAGCGCGCCGGTGCAGGTAGGGCGCGCGGAGCGCTACGCCTTCGACCATCACCTGTGCCCGGTGATCTGGATGGACCGGGAGGGGTATCTGCATGCGCTGTTCAACTGCCACGGCTTTGCCGGCACCCACAGGATCAGCGTGCGTCCCCGGGACATCAGCGCCTGGCGGGACGGGCCGGCCATCTGCCCCTCCATCAGCTATCCCCATGTGTTTGTCCGGCCGGACGGCAGCGTGGTGCTCTATGCCCGCGCCCTGGGCCATATGGGCTACTGGTACTACGCCGTCTCCCCGGACGGCGGCTATCGCTGGAGCAAGCCTGTCACCCTGGTGGACTTTGACCAGCAGCCCGTCACGGACGAGGAGAGCTGGGCAGGCTCCTATCATACCGCCGCCCTTTCCCCGGACGGCCGCTACCTGCACGTGGGCTTCACCTACTTTGACGAGCGGGGCATCTGGAAGTTTGTCCATCCCCGCTACGGCCGCAAGCCCAGCGTCAACACGCGCTATCATACCTACTACCTCCGTCTGGACCTGGAGCAGGGCCGCGTGACCAACCTGCGCGGCGACGCCCTGACCGTTCCCCTCAACTACCGCCAGGCCGAGGCCTGCATGGTCTGGAACAGCGGCGACTACCTGACCATGAATCCCTGCCTGCTGGTGGGCCAGCGTCCGGATGACGTTTCCTTCCTGACCGTGGTCACCGGCGAAACGGAGTGGGACTGCACCTTCCAGTACATGCGCTATGTGCACGGGGAGCTGAAGATTACGCCCATCGCCCCCACGAACACCACCTGGTCCGGCTGCCGGCTCTACCGCGAGGGCGAGGATCTGGTGGCCCTGCTGATCTGCGGGAAAACCGACGGCAGCCTGTACACCTACGGCGCGGGCGAGCTGGAGCAGTGGCGCTCCTGCGACCAGGGCGATACCTGGCGCATGGAGAAGCGCTATGTCCCCGTGGAGGGCGAGCTGTACAACAACCCCATCCTCGCCGAGGACTGTGCCAACAGCGGCGTCATCTGTCCCGGCATCGCCGCCTTCTACGGCTGGACAGGGCCTTACAGCATGCAGCCTGTCATTGACAAGGCTACGGACATTCCCATCATCAACCGCGGCAAAGCCTATCTGCTCATCGACGGCGCTTACGTGTAAGCCGGCGGATGCGCGGGCGGCCCATGCGCACAGCATGAGCTGCCCGCTTTTTTTCATTCCCGCCAGGGCGCGCGGCGTTCCTTCCCGCACCCCGGCCCGGCAGGGCCCAGCCGGGATGGAAAACCGTCATACCCGGCGAATACCCGGTGCAGCACCGTATCAGCGGCCCTCCGCCAGGGGCTGCAGCAGCAGATAGACCGAGGCGCTCCACAGGTAGCCGGTATCGTCCAGCCCCTGTCCGGTGATGGCGTCATAGTTCTCATAGATGGCCCCGGGGCAGCGCTCCACCGTGCGGCAGTAGCGCGCGGCCAGCTCCCGGGCCTGGGCGGCGCGGCCCAGATCCGCAAGGCCCATGCACGCCAGGTAGACCGGCGGCGCCCAGACGGGCCCCCGCCAGTAGGCGTTGGGCTTGGTGATCTCCTCATTGTGCCGGTGGTCATACATGGGCGAGTGCAGGGACTCGCTGGCCAGCCCGCAGGGCGTGAGGAAATGATTCTCCTCCGCCAGCTCCTCCGCCAGCGCCGCAGCCACAGCCTCCGGCAGGCGCCTCCCCAGCGCCAGGGGCATCATGCGCATCAGGCTGTCGCAGGTGAACCAGGCTCCCTGCGCATCCAGCCAGCCGAAGCGGCCTCCGTCCCACAGCCGCTCCAGGAGCGTGCGCAGCAGCGCGTCCGCCCGCTGCCGCCACCGCACGGCCGCCCCGCCGTCGCCCAGGGCCTGCGCCAGGTCGGCCAGGCAATCCTGCTGGGCCACCAGCCAGGCGTTCAGGTCCGGCGCAGCCAGGGGGCCGGGCCGGTCAAAGCAGGTGGCGTTGTCCCAGCCGGAATCATAGGGGTGCAGGTAGGTCGCCAGCCCATCCCGCAGCGTGTGGGCATACCACCAGTCCGTCTGCCGGGCCAGGCCTTGGTACAGCTCCTCCAGGAGCTCCTTCTCCACCTGGCCCAGGCTGCGCAGCAGAGGCCGCAGCAGCATGCCGTGCACCGGCGGCTTGGTGAACCAGTCCACCCTGCACACGGGGTTGACGGCGTCCGGCAGGCGGCCGTCCTCGTCCTGCTGGCGGAAGAGCATGAGGTAATTCCCCAGCGCCAGCTCCGGATCCGCCGGGGCCACGGCCAGGGCGTTGAAGCAGTTGTCCCAGGCCCACACCATGTCCATGAGCTGCTTGGAGATGGCGCAGCACCGGGCGCGGATAAGGCCGCAGGGCGCGTAAGCCCCGCTCCAGAGCAGGTATGCGCACAGCTCCGCCGTCTCGCCCGCAGGCTGGAGGACGCTGAGCCAGCGCTCAAAAGCCTGCCTGTGGGCCAGGGCAGCCTGTTCGGCATCCACGGGGGATGTATCGCACGGCGGCATCAGCTCCCGGGGCGCCGCCTGAATCCGCAGCTGCAGCTCGCCCGCCGCATCCGGCAGCACCATGATCCGCTTGCCCGCCGCCTGATAGGCGCAACGGCCCCTGACCACCTGCAGCCGCACCTGATAGCGGAAGGCCGGGTAGTACAGACTCGCCGCATCCTCCCGCACCTGCACCTGATAGGTGCGGTTGTCGTCATGGTCGTGCTCCAGCACCAGCCCCAGGCCGCCGCTGACCAGCATCGTGTGCAGCCCCTCCAGGGCCAGGGTCAGCCTCCGCTCGCCCCAGGCGTAGCACAGCTGATGGGCACAGGCCTCCAGCCGCGCCGGGATGAACCGGCCCTCCCCGTTCACCGCCAGCATGCGCAGGAGATGATCGGAGGGCTTCTTCCGGCCGTTGCCCCATTCCGGCCGGATCAGCCCCCGCAGCCATACGCCGCTGCCCCGGGCCACGGGGTCGCGGGAGACGGCCAGGTAGGACCCATGGGCCGAAAAGGGCGTGCTTTCAAGGTCAATGGACAGCATGCAGGCATCCTCCCTCATGGTACAGACAGTATCCGCGGGGAAGGCGAACCCGGGCGCAAACCCGCATTCGGCCTTCCCCGCCGCTTTCATGGCGTCAGTTCATCATATCCAGCACCTGCTGGTACATGATACCGTAGATTTCCTCCAGCCGGGCCAGATCCATGGACTCCAGCTGCTGCACATAGGCGTCCCAGTCCTTGTCGATGTCCAGCTCGCCGGTGATGAACTTGGCGCGGGCCTCGGTGTAGTAGTTGTTGATTTCACTCTGCAGGGAGGTCTTTTCCTTGTTCAGGCTGTTGCTCAGCACAGGGGTGCTGTATGCGTACCGGGACAGATACCCGGCGAAGATCTCCGGGCATTCCAGCATGACGGTGCCCTCAATGCTGGGGGCGGTCAGGCGGGCGCTGTACTTGCCGGGCACGGTGTTGGTTCCCAGCCAGAAGGAGTGCTGCGCCATGGCGAACTCGATGCCCTGGGGATCGTTCCTGATCGCCTCGGTGTAGGAAAGGCTGCCGTCCTCATTGACAACGTAGGTCACGCCCTCAACGCCCATGCGCACCAGGGTGGCGCCCTCCTCGCCGTAGAAGTAGTCCATCAGGCGGGCAGTGGCCCGGGGATACTTGTTGGCGCTGGTGATGGCGAAGGTCATGGAGGTCAGCACGGGGGACTGGTTCCAGCACCAGAGCGTGGTCCCCTCGCCGAACAGGCCGAAGCTGGGCTCCAGCACGCCGAAGCTCTCCGAGCCGGTGCCGGGCAGCAGCAGCGTCACGCCGAACTTGTCGTCGTTCATGCGGGCAAAGAAGTCCGTGGCGGAGCGGGTGAAAATATCCTGCTCAATCAGGCCCTCGCTGTAAAGGGTGTGCATGAAGCGGAAGGCTTCCTTCATCTGCTCGCTGGTGTACATCTGCTGGATGCTGCCGTCGATGACGTTGTAGGGCTGGCCGAACACGTTGTCAATACCCGCCAGCGCCCGGGCGGTGCGCTCCATCTGGGCCACGGCGTCGCCGAAGGACACGGGATACTCGTCCGTGGGATCGCCGTTGCCGTTGGCGTCCTGATCGCGGAAGGCCCGCAGCACCGTCAGGAACTCGTCGATGGTCCGGGGCTTCTCCAGGCCCACGTTCTCCAGCCACCGCTCGTTGATGTACATGAAGCGGCGGGTGGTGTCCAGGGAATCGGTGTAGACGCAGGGCAGGGCATACACGCCGCCGTCCGCCTCCGTGCAGGCGATGCGCACATTCACGTCGCTGTTGTACAGCTCGGTGAAGTTGGGCATCAGGCCCTCATCCATGAAGGGCTTGAGGTTCACCAGCTGGCCGGACTGGGCAAACTTGGTCACATCCGTGGCGTTGAGGGCGTTCTTGGCCAGCAGGTCGGGCAGGTCGTCAGCCGCGAACAGGGCCTGGCACTTGGTGCGGGCCTCGCCGGTCACCACGGTTTCAAAGTCGATCCGCACGCCGGTGCGCGCCAGCAGCTCGCTGAAGAGGAGCATGTTCTGGTCCCAGTCCGCATTGCCGGAGTAGCGGGAGCCGAAGCCTGTCAGCACCAGCTCCTCGTCGGTGATGCGCACGCCCGTCTTGTAGAACGTGCGGCCGTTCTCCTCGAAGGTCTCGCCCTCGGCCAGCGCCGGGCCGCAGGCAGCCAGCAGCAGGCTCATGGCCATGAGCAGGCTCAGCAGTTTCGTCCAGTGTTTCATTGATGGGATCCTCCTTTGTGATATATTCTCAGGCTCCCTTGCCTGATTGGATCAGCCCTTGAGCGCGCCCAGCATGACGCCCTTCTCGAAATACTTGACAATGAACGGATACACGATCATCAGCGGCAGGGAGGCCACGACGATGGTGGCGTACTTCAGGCGCTCGATTTCATAGAAGCGCTCGGACAGCACCACGTCCGTGGTGGTCATATCGGCCACCTGGCTGCTCTGGAGAATATCCCGCAGCACCACCTGCAGCGGATACAGCTCGCTCTTGGAGAAGTACAGAAGGGGCGTCAGGTAGGCGTTCCAGTGCCCCACGGCGTAGAACATGGAGATGATGGCGATAATCGTGACGGAAAGCGGCAGACCGATGTAGATCAGGAATTTGACATGGGAGCAGCCGTCAAAGCGGGCAGCCTCCTGCAGCTCCTGGGGGATGTTGTTCTCAAAGAAGGTTTTGGTGATAATCATGTTGTAGGTGTTGATGGCGCCCGGCAGGATCATGGCGCCGATGGTGTTCATCAGCTTCATCTTGCGCACCACCAGGAAGGTGGGAATCATGCCGCCGGAGAAGAACATGGTGAAGGTCGCCATGAGCATGAACACCTTCCGTCCCCTGAGCTGCTTTTGCGACAGGGGATAGGCAGCCATGACCGTCAGCGCAACGTTGAGCGCCGTGCCCGCCACGGTGTACCTGACGGAGTTGAAGAAGCTGCGCACAATGTCGTCATTCTGCAGGATCTTCGTATAGGATTCCATGCTGAACCCCACCGGGAACAGCACCACCTTGCCCGCAATGACCGCCTTGGGATCGCTGACGGAATTGCTGACCACCAGGATCAGCGGATAGATAATGATCGCGCACAGCAGCAGCAGCACCCCATAAACCAGGATCATGTACCCTCTGTCGCTCCGCGCCGCCTTGATATGGGCCACGAACAATCTCCTCCTTTTCAGGCCACAGGCGCGCCGCTCACCACAGCGACGTCCCGGCCACGTGCTTGGACAGCTTGTTGGCTCCCAGCACCATGGCGAAGTTGATGACGTTGTTGAACAGGTCCACCGCCGCGGCATAGCTGTAATCGCCCTCGCGGATGCCTTCCTTGTAGACGTAGACGGACAGCACGTCGCTGGTGGAGCGGTTCAGATCGTTCTGCATCAGCAGCACCTTGTCCACGCCCAGGTCCATGATGCTGCCCAGCTTGAGGATCAGCATCGTGATGATGGTGGGGACGATGCAGGGCAGGGTGATCCGGCCGATCTGCTGCCACTTGCTGGCGCCGTCCACCTGCGCGGCCTCGTACAGGGTGGGGTCAATGCCCGCCAGCGCGCCCAGGTAGATCATGGAATTCCAGCCGGTATGCTGCCAGATGCCCGAGCCGATGAACAGCGGCCTGAACCAGCCCGCGCTCTCCAGAAAGTGAACGGTATCGCCGCCCCAGAGCTTGATCACCTGGTTGACAAGGCCGTACTCCGTATTGAAGAAGATGGACAGAAGACCGATCACCACCACCGTGGAGAGGAAGTGGGGGATATAGGTCACATTCATGATGAAGGTTTTCATCCGCCGCCTGGAAACCTCGTTGACAAAAATGGCGAAGATGATGGGCAGCGGAAACTGGAAAATCAGCTGGAGCACGTTGATCAGCACGGTGTTGGAGATCAGCCGCCCGCAGCGGTAGGAGCTGAAAAAGCGGGTGAAGTTGTCCAGGCCCACCCATTCGCTGCGCAGGAAGCCCAGCCCCACGTTGTAGTCCCGGAAGGCGATCTGCACGCCGTACATGGGCCAGTACTTGAAGATGAGATAGAACGCAATGACCGGGATCAGCATGAGATACAGCTGATAATCGTTCCTGACCTGGCGCCATGCCCGCCGCCGCTGCAGCTGTGTCTTGCTCATGAACACCCCTCCTTCCTTTCTGTAAACGTTTTCTTTTGATGCCTGTCACCATTCCTTCCATAAATGGAATATCCCTCCGAAAAGGCTGCTGTTTTTGACAGGGATCGGAACGTTTCTTCTTGAAATCGTTTACAGTTTTATTATACGTCTGAATTCGTCATCTGTCAATATGCTTCCAGCGCCCTCAGGCAAAAAAATAAGCGGCCCGCCCCGCAGCGCCCCAAAGGGCAAGGGGCAGCGCCGCCTTCCGCGCTCTCCATTCGCCTGTGCAGGGACGAACCCCGCGTCCGCCTCCTGCCCCCGGCAGGCAGGCCGCAGCGCAGCGGCATAGGGGGCGGCCATATTGCCGTTCTGCACACCCCTGGACGCGCACTCCGCTCCGCACTGCTTCCACCGGCGGCTGCGCCCTCCGTCCGCCTGTGCAGGAGCGAACCCCGCATCCGCCTCCGCCCCCGGCAGGCAGGCCGCAGCGCAGCGGCACAGGGGGCGGCGCTTCCGCTTCTATTCCCTTACCGCTCCGTCTCCACCCCGAACATGGCCAGCGTGCTTTCCCGCGCCGCCAGGAACCGCCGCAGGAAGGCGATGCTCTCCAGCTGCTCGTAGGTGCAGGGGCGCAGCTCCCCGTGACGCAGCTCCAGCAGCTCCGCCCCCGGGCACGCCGCCAGCACCGGCGAGTGCGTCGCCAGGATGAACTGGCACCCCGCCTCCACCGCCTGCTGCATCAGGATCAGCA
>JBJEUJ010000109.1:0-5073 GCA_051883775.1 Aristaeellaceae bacterium
TCCACAGCGAAGGGCTTTTGAACAGGCTTTTTTCACAGAGATTGATAACCGGGAGGCGCTTTTCTCGCCTTCACCCCAAAGCCACCAGCACAGTTTTCTGTAAGGACGGCTTTGGAGATGGTTATCATTTTGTTATCAGAGGCGGTTTGGGCTGGGCCAAAACGCTTTTGCCGCAAGGCTTTTCGCCTTTACAGCGCTTATTCCCACTCAATACTCGCCGGGGGCTTGGTGGTGACGTCCAGCACGACGCGGTTGACGTGGGGCACCTCGTTGACGATGCGTGCGGAGATCGTCCGAACCACATCGTAGGGAATGCGCGCCCAGTCCGCCGTCATGAAGTCGTCCGTGGTCACCGCGCGCAGGGCCACGGTGTAGTCGTAGGTGCGTTCGTCGCCCATCACGCCCACGCTGCGGATGCCCGTCAGCACTGTGAAGTACTGGTGGATGCTGCTGTCCAGCCCCGCCGCCTTGATCTCCTCCCGGAGGATCGCGTCGGATTCCCGGACTATCTCCACCTTCTCCCTCGTCAGGTCGCCAATCACGCGGATGGCCAGACCCGGGCCCGGGAAGGGCTGACGCCATACCAGGTCGTGGGGCAGACCCAGCGTCTCGCCCAGGGCGCGAACCTCGTCCTTGAACAGCATCCGCAGGGGCTCGATCAGCTCCGTGAAGCCCAGCTCCTTGGGCAGGCCGCCCACGTTGTGGTGGCTCTTGATCACCGCCGCGCCCGTGGCCTGGCCGCTCTCAATCACGTCGGGATAAATGGTGCCCTGGGCGAAGTAGTCCAGCTTGCCCAGCTTCTCGGCCTCCTGCTTGAACACCTTGATGAAGTCCGCGCCGATGATCTTGCGCTTGCGCTCCGGGTCGGACACGCCCGCCAGATCCGCGTAGAACAGATCCGCTGCGTCCGCGCGGATGAAGCGAACCGGGAACAGCTGCGTGAACACGTCCACCACCTGCTCGCTCTCGCCCTTGCGCATGAAGCCGTGATCCACATACACGCAGGTCAGCCGGTCGCCGATGGCCTTGTAGATCAGCGCGGCGGCCACGGAGGAATCCACGCCGCCGGACAGCGCCAGCAGCACGGTGCCCGTCTCGCCCACGGTCTGGCGGATGGCCTCGATGGCGGTCTGCGCGTAGGCAGCCATGGTCCAGTCGCCCACGCAGCCGCACAGGTTCAGGAAGTTCTGGATCACGGTGCGGCCCTCGTCGGAATGGGTGACCTCCGGGTGAAACTGCACGCCGTAGATGCGGCGGGTATCGTCCGCCATGGCAGCCACGGGGCAGTTGTCCGTGTGGGCGATGGGGTGGAAGCCCTCCGGGCAGGCCATGACCTGGTAGGTGTGGCTCATCCAGGCGTAGGAGCTGTCCGACATGCCCGCAAGCAGCGTGGCCCTGTCATCCATGGAGACGGTGATGCGGCCGTATTCCCGCTGGACCGCGGGCTCCACCCGCCCGCCCAGCAGATGGGCCGTCAGCTGCATGCCGTAGCAGATGCCCAGTACCGGCACCCCCAGCTCGTACACGCCGGGGTCGCACTGGGGCGCGCCCTCGTCCAGCACGGAGGCGGGGCCGCCGCTGAGAATCACGCCCACGGGACTCAGGGCCTTGATGTCCGCGATGGCGGCGTGGTAGGGCAGCACGGCGGAGTAAACATGGCATTCGCGCACGCGCCGGGCAATCAGCTGTGTATACTGGCCGCCAAAGTCCAGGATGACGACCTTCTGTGAATCATTCATGATGCATTCCTCCGTTTCGTGGAAAAGACGGGAGAAATCGCGCCTCCGCGGCTGCGAAGGGCGACGCAGGACTATTTTGCCACAAAACTGCCCTGCACGCAACCCCTTGCAATGGCCCGTACAAAAAAAATACCCCCCGCAGGGGTAGGCTTAATTGGCGGGGGAGGGGGGCAGGAGCGAGGTCAGCGCCTGATAGAAGTCCGGGAATTCCCGCTTCAGGCGCAGGAAGCGGCCCTCGCGGTTTAAGAAGCAATGCTCCGTGTGGCCGGTGCAGACCTGGGCGCCGTCGCCTTTTTCCATGGTGTAGCCCAGGCACAGCGTCACGCCGTTGAAGCTCTCCACCGTGAGGGTGATGCTCACCCGGTCCGCGAAGGTGGTGGAGGCCAGGTACCTGCAGGAGGCCGCCGTCACCGGGGACACGATGCCCATGTCCTCCAGCCGGTCGTAGCCCCAGCCGATCTGACGCAGGAAATCCACCCGGGCCTCCTCCATCCAGCGGATGTAGTTGCTGTGATGGGTGATGCCCATGCGGTCGGTCTCGTAGTACTGCACCTGATGCACATAAGGGGTCATGAACGGGTCGCCTCCTTGTCGGGCATGGCCTTCATCTGGCGGAGAATGCTGCCCACAATGGCGATGGACAGCGCCAGGGACATGACGTCCGCCACGGGCTGGGCCATCTGAATGCCCAGCAGCCCCAGCACCCGGGGCAGGATCAGCAGCATGGGAATCAGGCAGATGCCCTGGCGCGCCGCGGCGATGATGGTGGCCTGCACGCCGTAGCCGATGGACTGGGTGAACATGTTGCTCATGGTGATGAAGCCCCACAGGGGCATGGTGGCCAGCTGCAGCTGCATGGCCAGGGTGCCGATGCGGATGACGTCCGGGTCGTCCGGGCGGAAAACGGTGACGATGGCCCGGCTCAGGGGCAGGAAGACGGCCACCAGCACCACCAGGATCAGCGTGGCCACCTTCACCGAGAAGCGGAATGCCTCCCGCACGCGGCTGTAACGGCCCGCGCCGAAGTTGAAGCCGCATACCGGCTGGAAGCCCTGGCCGAAGCCGATCACTGCGGAGTTGATGAACATGACGAAGCGGCTGACGATGGACAGGGCCGCGATGGCCGCGTCGCCATAAACGCCGGCGGAGGTGTTGAGCAGGATGGTGGCCACGCTGGCGATGCCCTGCCGGCCCAGGGAGGGCAGGCCGTTGTAGAGGATGCGGCCGTACATTTTCAGCGTGGGGCGGAAGCGGCGCAGGCTGATGGAGATGGCCCCGGGCCGGGTGTTGCACATGATGAGCAGGATGGTGAAGCTCACCGTCTGGGAGATGCCCGTGGCGATGGCCGCGCCCGCGGTGCCCAGGTTCAGGCCGAAGATCAGGATGGGGTCGAGGATCATGTTCAGGATGCCGCCGGTGGTGATGCCCACCATGCCGTACATGGCCAGGCCCTGGAAGCGCAGGTGGTTGTTCATCACAAAGGAGGCCATCATGAAGGGCGTGGCAAAGAAGATGTAGGTGGCGTAGGCCTTGGCGTAGGGGGCGATGGTCTCCGTCGCGCCCAGGAAGCGCACCAGCCAGTCCAGGCTGCTCAGGCCCAGCGCCGCCAGCACGATGCCCGTGAGAAACGCGGTGATCACGCCCACGCTGCAGAAGGTGCGGGCCTCCTCGTCCCGCCCTGCGCCCAGGGCCCGGCTGACGTTGGTGCCGCTGCCCATGCCGATGGTGAAGGAAATGGCCTGGATCATGGCCATGGCGGAGAAAATCACGCCCACCGCCCCGGAGGCGGAGGTGCCCAGCTGGCTGACGAAGAAGGTGTCGGCCATGTTGTAAATGCTGGTGATGAGCATGGAGATGATGGAGGGCAGCGCCAGGCGGCCGATCAGGCGGCTGACGGGCTCATTGAGCATCATGCGGGTGCGCTGTTCAGAGGTCATGGCTTTCATGCGTGCAGGACATCCTTCGTTCAAAAGTTAATCATTCAGCCTATTCGACGGGGAAATCCGGCAATCCTCTCCGTCAGAGGAAGAAAAAACACCCGGAACACATGCAGCCCATCACGGGAGAGCGGCGGCCTCCGAATGACTGGCATACACCACAGCGTTGCGGAAAAGGCAAAGGAAAAAGGCGCCAGTAACTCGCCGTCGGCAGACTGTCATCGCCGGCTGACGACATGCGCGTCAGCCAGCGGGCTTTCCCGTCAGGGAAAGCGTCCTTACGGGAGCGAACGGCCGGGAGCGCAGCGACCAGTGAGCGAGCGCAAACTCGCCCCAATGGCAAAGCCATTGGGGCGAAGCCCCTTACAGGGGCAGCGTGACCGTGAAGCAGCTGCCGCCCTCGGGCCTGTTGGATACCGCTACCTGGCCGTCGCAGCTGTCCAGTACGCGCTTCACCAGCGCAAGCCCAAGACCGTTCCCCTCCTGCCGGTGGGAGCTGTCGGACTGGTAGAACTTGTTGAAGATGAACTGCTGCTCCTTCTCCGGAATGCCCGGGCCGGAGTCCTCCACGGTAAAGACTGCCTGGCCGCCCTCCCGCCGGAGGCGAATCCGTACCAGCCCGCCCTCGGGATCAAACTTGATGGCGTTGCCGATCAGGTTGTTCCAGACGTGCTGCATCAGGCTCTCCACGCCGGTGTACTCGATCTCCTCCAGATCCACGTCGAACTCGATGTCCTTGCTGGTCCACTGGGGCTCCAGCAGCACCACCGCCTGACGGATCTGCTCGTCCAGCCGGTACTGGGTGGGGGTGGCCCGGATGGCCTGGTTGTCCACCCGGGAGATCAGCAGAATGTTCCCCACCAGGGTGGACAGGCGGCGGGTGTTGAGCAGAATCCGCTCCACATAGCCCGCCTGCTCCTCGGGGGAGGGGCTGCCCTGGAGCAGCATGGCGTAGCCCTCGATGGCGTTGATGGGGGTCTTGAACTCGTGGGACACGTTGGAGACAAAGTCGCTCTGCAGGGTCTCGGTGGCGGCCAGGGCCTGCACCATCAGGTTGAAGCTGCGGTAGCTGTCGCGAATCTCGGCAATGCGGCTGTCGGACTTCAGCTGCACGGTGAAATCCCCCTGGGCCACGCGCTTCATGGCCCGGCTGAGGCGCACCACAGGCCGCAGCATGAAGATGTTCACCGTGATGGACACAGCCATGCCGATGGCCAGGCTGAAAAGCACCAGCCATACCAGGGGATGCACCTGGATGGTGGTGTTCAGCAGGCGGCTGAGCAGGGCGGAAAGCACCGTGGCCATAAGGAGCGTGCCCAGAATCTCCAGCATGGTCACCAGAATGAACAGCAGGCGCAGGTTCAATCCGCGCTTCTTTTTTTCCTCGCTCATGCCTG
>JBJEUJ010000109.1:5173-15429 GCA_051883775.1 Aristaeellaceae bacterium
ATGAACAGCAGGCGCAGGTTCAATCCGCGCTTCTTTTTTTCCTCGCTCATGCCTGCTTGACCACCTTGTAGCCCACCCCCCGCATGGTGACAATGCGGAAGTCGGGATTGTCGCGGAAGCGATCCCGCAGCCGGCCGATATGCACGTCCACGGTATGGGCATCGGTTTCCGAGCCGTAGCCCCAGATTTCGTCCATCAGCTGCTGGCGGGTGAAGATCTTCCCGGGGAAGGAGGCCATCTTGTACAAAAGGAGGAACTCCTTCTGCGGCAGGGCGACGGACACCCCGTCCCGGGTGGCGGTGTAGGAGTCGCACTCCAGCACCGTGCGGCCCAGGGTCTGCTTGCGCTCGGCGATCATCTGCGCCCGCCGCAGAAGCGCCCCCACCCTGAGCACCATCTCGTTCACGTTCACGGGCTTGACCATGTAGTCGTCCGTGCCGGAGAGAAAGCCCGTGCGCATGTCGTCGAAGCCGTCCTTGGCGGTGATCATCAGCACGGGAATGGTGATGCCCGCCTCCCGCAGCTGCCGCACCAGCTCGTACCCGTCCATGACGGGCATCATCACGTCGGATATAATCAGATCGTAATAATCATTGTCCAGCGCGTCCAGGGCCTGCACGCCGTCGGCCGCGCCCACGGCCTGGTAGCCGTTCTTGCCCAGCACCTGACGGAACAGCTCCCGCAGCTCGGCATCGTCCTCCACCACAAGAATTCTGAACATGGCGGCGCTCCTTTCAAAGCTCGGTCTATGGCGGAAGCATAGCACGGCATCATCAACTGTTTGTCAACGGAGGCCGGGGAATACGCCTCCAATGCCGGGCTCCGTCAGATAGGCGGAGGCCAGCCAGCGTTCCCCGCCGGCCCAGGCGTAGTCCAGGGCTCTGCCGGTTTGCGCGGGAATCACGATGGGATAGCCGCCCAGGGCGGCCTGGAAGGCATCGGGCGGCTCCTGCTGAGCGGGGGCGGACGCATCGTCGTGATACTCGCCCCACAGCACCCACGCGGGCAGCGCCACCATGCCCTGCCCGTCATCGGCCCACATGGGCACATAGCACAGGGCCATGCGGTAGACATCCCGCAAATGCCCGGAGGCCACCAGCCGCCCAACCTCCCGGGCAATGGCGGCGAAGGGCAGCATGGGGCTGTCCGCCTGCAGCACGGCTTCTGCGCGGTAGCCGCTCAGGCACAGAGTGAAATGCTCATCGTCATAGTAGCGCAGCTGAGGCTGCTCGGCGTGGGGGCCGTGGCATTTTTCATCGTCCTGGTCAAAGCAGACGGTATCCGCCACGGGAAGCCCCAGCACCGTGGTCTGCAGGTACAGGTCGTAGTAACCATGCTCGTTCAGCGGGCGGACGGGCTTATCCTGCCGGTCCACAAGCCATGTCCGGCTGTGGGCGACAATGCCTGCGATCCGGTACGCCGTGCCCTCGGGCAGGGACAACCGGCCCAGCAGCTGCGCGGCACGCTCTGCCAGCGCATCCCGGCTGATGGCGGCGTTTTCCGCGTATTCGGCCCCGGCGGGCCAGGGTGTCCAGCCGCAGCGGGAGGCCTGCTCGGGATAGATGCATGCGGCGAAGTCCCCCACCTGCACCATGCTCCGCAGGGGAGACGCGTCCGTTTGCGCCTGGGGAAAGGCCTCGGCCAGCGCTTCCTCCGGGAAGGCATGGAACGCCAGGGCCGCGACGGGAATCGTGTCCCGGTCGGGCAGAAGGATGTCCGTGCTGATGGTCACCGGCCCGTTGGCGGTATCGAAGGTCTGACGCCAGAAGGAGGGAATGTCCTCCCGGAGGGCGGAAAAGGGCAGCAGCTCCTCCGCGCATCCCATCGGGGACAGCAGGACAAGCATCAGCGCGAGAGCACAGGCGCACAGCCTTCTCATGCAGCATGGCTCCTTACTTCTTCAGGTTCACCACGCCCGCCCGGCAGGCTGCCAGCAGATCCTTCAGGTCCTCCACCCGCTCCTGCAATCGCTTGCCCTGGTCCGTGTCCCGGATGCGCAGCCGCCTGGGGTAGGCCGCGAACTGGAAGGACTGGCTGTGGATGTCCCGCCCGGAGGACAGCGCGTCCTGCAGGTCGGTGAAGGGCTGATGGCTCATCAGGCGCATGCCGTGGCTGTTGGCAATGAGGGTGTAGCCCGCAATGCCCGTGGTTTTCTGGTATGCCCGGCAGAAGCCGCCGTCGATGACTATCAGCTTGCCGCCGGCCTTCAGCGGGCTTTCCCCGTGGGTGACGCGGATGGGCGTGTGACCGTTGATGATGCGGCTCTCCGGGTCTGTCAGGCCGAACTCCGCCAGAATGCGGGTGCAGACCTGCTCGTCATTATAATGACGATAATAGGGGTTGCGGGGTTCTTTCCAGGCATCCTCATCCGCGACAAAAAAACGCGCGAAGGTCTGGATGTGCCGCCCGCACAGGGGGCTGTCGTCCCCGCACCACAGGTACCACATGAAGTCCAGCGCCGCCTGATCCCCCTGGTAGTAGGCCCGGCGGGCGGTGCGGTCGGCGTAGTCCATCAGCGCCTTGCCGCAGAGCTGCTGCCCCTCCAGCTCCCGCACCTGGAAGCCACCCTCCTCCGTCATGGGCACGCAGCCGTGGAAGAGCAGGTTGCCGTTGTAGCAGCGGTAGAGCCGACCGGCGGCGTAGAGGAAGTCGATGTGCGCCCGGAGCCGGGGACTCTGGCGGAAGGCGTCCGCCAGGCCCTGCATGACCTGCTCCTCCTCCGCCGTGAGGGCGTAGGGGTCGGCGGGATCCACCGTGGGCAGGTCGCGGCGGATGTACGGCCAGGGCTTCCCGTCGATGACAACGGTGCCCTCCTCCGGCTTGAGCTTGTCCAGCAGCAGTCGTCCGTCCATGCCGAAGGAGGGGTTACGGCGGATCAGCTGGCCCTCCAGCTTGAACATCATGATGGTGACGGCCTCCAGGGCGGCCTTCTCGGGCTTCATGCCGGGATAGAGCTTCTCGGCAAAGAGAGCCAGGGGCCGCAGGGGAATGCCGTAGCCGTTTTCAAGAATCTCGGTGTTGTTGTAGCTCAGGGAGTTGCGCACCACCGCCGCCACGCAGGGCAGGGAGCCGGAGGCCGCACCCATCCACAGGATGTCGTGGTTGCCCCACTCGATGTCGATGGAGTGGTGGTTCATGAGGATGTCCATGATGCTGTCCGCCCGGGGACCACGGTCAAAGATGTCGCCCACCACGTGCAGGCGGTCCACCGCCAGGTGCTTGATGAGGGTGGCCAGGGCCTGGAGGAAGCCGTCGGCGCTGCCGATGTCGATGAGGGTGTCCATGATGGTCTGATGGTAGTGGTGCTGGTTGTCATCCTCGTCGGACTGGGCGTGGAGCAACTCGTCCAGGATGGAGGCGTACTCCTGGGGCATGGCCCGGCGCACCTTCTCCCGGGTATACTTGGAGGATAGCATCCGCGCCAGGTACACCAGCTGCGTCAGGCGGCTGAGGTACCACTCGTGGGTCAGCGCGCCCTCGGCCCGCAGGAGCTTGAGCTTCTCCCGGGGGTAGTAGATCAGCGTGCAGAGCTCGGAAACCTCCCGCTGGTTCAGCTGCTGCCCCAGCCACAGGTTCACCTTCTCCCGCACAACGCCGGAGCAGTTGTTCATGATGTGGCAGAAGGCCTCGTACTCGCCGTGGAGGTCGCTCATGAAGTGCTCGGTGCCCTTGGGCAGGCTGAGCACGGAGGAGACGTTGATGATCTCGGTATACAGCGCCTGCCGGGTGGGGAACTGCTCGGAGAGCAGGTTCAGATATTTCACGCGCTCGGGAGAATAGCTGACGGGCATGGGGAGGCCTCCTTCGTCCGGGGGACGTGGTAATACTTACATTATACATGCCAAAGCCTTCCTGGACAAGGGACGTCATACGCTTTTTTTCGCGGGCGCGGCGGGGAAGCCCTTGATGCAAAGCGGTGCAAAAGGATGGAAAATCCGGCGAGGGAACGATGAAATTTCGTCCAGGCTATTGCTCTTTTCCTGAAAATGCTGTATCATTAAGTGCGGTGGATGACCACCTGAGCGTTCGTTTTGCCATGACTGCTGCTCCCGCCCGATTTTTCGGACGGAAGCTGTTTCAGCGGCGGCGAAACCGGGTATATTCCACATGCAAGCAGACAGTAACGCGGCGCCATCTCCCCGATCCCGCGCCACGTCCTGCAAAATATCAATCACAGGAGGATGACCCCCATGGCGAATTTTGAACAGTGGAATGGCTTCAAGGGTTCCATTTGGAAAGAAGAAGTCAACGTCCGTGATTTCATCCAGAACAACTACACCCCCTACGATGGCGACGAGGCCTTCCTGGCCGGCCCCACCGAGGCGACTGACAAGCTGTGGGGCGCCCTGCAGAAGCTGCAGAAGCAGGAGCGTGCTCAGGGCGGCGTGCTGGACATGGATAACTCCATCGTCTCCTCCATCACCTCCCATCAGCCCGGCTATATCGACGAGAGCATGAAGGACCTGGAGCAGGTCGTCGGCCTGCAGACCGACAAGCCCCTCAAGCGCGCGTTCATGCCCTTCGGCGGCATCAAGATGGCCGAGGGTTCCCTGACCGAGAACGGCTACGAGGTCAACCCCGAGCTGCACAAGATCTTCACCGAGTATCACCTGACCCACTCCGACGCCGTGTTCCAGGCCTACACCCCTGAAATGCGCGCCGCCCGCAAGAGCCACATCATCACCGGCCTGCCCGACACCTACGGCCGCGGCCGCATCGTGGGCGACTACCGCCGCGTGGCCCTGTACGGCATCGACTACCTGGTTGGTGAGAAGCAGAAGGACTTCGCCAACTGCGGCGACGGCACCATGACCGACGACGTGATCCGTCAGCGTCAGGAGATCACCCAGCAGATCCTGGCCCTGAAGGACATGAAGGTGATGGCCCAGTCCTACGGCTACGACATCTCCAAGCCCGCCAGCAACGCCAAGGAAGCCTTCCAGTGGCTGTACTTCGGCTACCTGGCCGCCATCAAGACCCAGAACGGCGCCGCCATGTCCGTGGGCCGCATCTCCACCTTCCTGGACATCTACGTGGAGCGCGACCTGAAGAACGGCGTGATCACCGAGTCCGAGGCTCAGGAGCTGGTTGACCATATCGTCATGAAGTTCCGTATGGTCAAGTTCGCCCGCATCAAGTCCTACCAGCAGCTGTTCTCCGGCGACCCCGTGTGGGCCACCCTGGAGGTTGCCGGCACCGGTCTGGATGGCCGCTCCATGGTCACCAAGAACGACTTCCGCTTCCTGCACACCCTGGAGAACATGGGCCCCTCTCCCGAACCCAACATGACCGTGCTCTACACCTCCCGCCTGCCCGAGACCTTCAAGCGCTATGCTGCGAAGATCTCCATCATCTCCTCCTCCGTGCAGTATGAGAACGACGACGTCATGAAGCCCGTCTGGGGCGATGACTACTCCATCTGCTGCTGCGTGTCTGCCACCCAGACCGGCAAGGAGATGCAGTTCTTCGGCGCCCGCGCCAACCTGCTCAAGGCTCTGCTGTACGCCATCAACGGCGGCATGGACGAGAAGCTGAAGATGCAGGTCGGTCCCGAGTATCGGCCCATCACCTCCGATGTGCTGAGCTGGGACGAGGTCAAGCCCGCTTACCTGCGCATGCTGGACTGGCTGGCTGACCTGTACGTGAACGTGCTGAACCTGATTCACTACATGCACGACAAGTACTACTACGAGGCTGCTGAGATGGCCCTGATCGACACCGATGTGAAGCGCTCCTTCGCCACCGGTATCGCCGGCTTCTCTCACTGCGTGGACTCCATCTGCGCCATCAAGTATGCCAAGGTGAGCGTTGTCCGTGACGAGGACGGCATGGCCGTTGACTACGTTACCGAGGGCGATTTCCCCAAGTACGGCAACGACGATGACCGCGCCGATGAGGTTGCCAAGTGGCTGCTGAAGACCTTCATCGACATGATCAAGAAGCACCACACCTACCGCAACTCCGAGCCCAGCACCTCCATCCTGACCATCACCTCCAACGTGGTGTATGGCAAGGCCACCGGCAACACCCCCGACGGCCGTCGTGCCTGGACTCCCCTGGCGCCCGGCGCCAACCCCTCCTACGGTGCTGAGCAGAACGGCCTGATCGCCTCTCTGAACTCCACCGCCAAGCTGCCCTATCACTGGGCTCTGGACGGCATCTCCAACACCCAGACCATCAACCCCGACGCCCTGGGCCACTCCGAGGGCGAGCAGGTGACCAACCTGGTGCAGGTGATGGACGGCTACTTCGACCAGGGCGCTCACCATCTGAACGTGAACGTCTTCGGCAAGGAGAAGCTGATCGACGCCATGGAGCATCCCGAGAAGGAAGAGTACGCGAACTTCACCATCCGCGTGTCTGGCTACGCCGTCAAGTTCATCGACCTGACCCGTGAGCAGCAGCTGGACGTGATCGCCCGTACCTGCCACGCCAAGCTGTAATCCACAGCCAAGCAGCACAACCTGCCCGGCGCGGGGGAGCAATCCCCTGCGCCGGGTTTTTACATGCACGGCACGGAAGGGCAGCTGGCCACCCCACGCTCCTTCAGCTTGACCGGTACACACAGCCTGCTCGGGATTAGGGGGGGCAGCGCCCCCAGGAGAGAGCTCGACAAAAGACCCTGCCGAAGGGCAGGAGGCATTTGGGCAGATTCCGCGTTGCGGCGCGCCCACTGAAAAGGGTCGAAGACCACGCGTCGTGCCTTTCAGCCAAGCAGCGGCACAGCCCCACGCGCGCGTAGCATGACCGGAGGGAACCAACCCAATCGCGCGCCGGGTGCGGGCACTGCCCGCCCGCCTGTTTACATTTGCGGAAAAATGGGTATAATAGTTGTAGGGGTTAGCCCCAATAAGCCGATGAGGTACACTGAGATGAGCGATACGAAGAAGACCGGCTATGTCCACTCCCTGGAATCCTTCGGCCTGGTGGATGGCCCCGGCGTGAGGTTTGTTGTGTTCCTGCAGGGCTGCGCACTGCGCTGCAAGTTCTGCCATAATCCCGAGACCTGGCACAGCGGCGGCACCGAGTGGAATGCCGAGGACCTGGTGGCCAAGCTCCTGCGCTACCGCCCCTACTGGCGGGATAACGGCGGCGTCACCTTCAGCGGCGGCGAACCGCTCCTGCAGATGGACTTTGTGACGGAGGTCTTTGCCCAGCTGAAGAAGGAGGGCGTCCATACCTGCATCGACACCGCAGGCCAGCCCTTCCGCCCGGATGATCCCGAGTGGCTGGCCCGCTTCGACAGGCTGATGGCCGTCACCGACCTGACCATGCTGGACCTGAAGGAGTTCGACGAGCAGAAGCACATCGAGCTGACTGGCCGCACCAACACCAACATCCTGGCCATGGCCCGCTACCTGTCCGACCACGGGCATGACATGTGGATCCGCCATGTGCTGGTGCCCGGCGTCACCGATGACGAGGAAGGCCTCCGGCAGATGAGCGACTTCATCGCCTCCCTGCAGCATGTGAAGCGGGTGGAGATCCTGCCTTATCATACGCTGGGCCTGTTCAAGTGGAAGAACCTGGGCATTGATTATCCCCTGGACGGCGTGCCCACCCCCACCGACGAGGAGGTCAGGAAGGCGGAAGCCCTGCTCCGCGTCACGGACTATCACGACTGAGGCTGAATAGGAGAAGGCCCGCTGCACGATGATGGCAGCGGGCCTTTTGCGTTCGCCGGGATCAGTCGGTGATGCCGCTCAGGTCGGAGAAGGAGTTCAGGTGATAGGTGGCCAGCTTGTTGTCCTTGGCGTCGCCCAGGGCAGCGCAGTGGAACCGTCCGCCAATGGCGGCCTGCACGCCCGCGTTGGCATTCTCCACCACCAGGCACTCCGAGGGGGTCAGCCCCAGGAAGCCGGCGCAGCGCTGGAATACCTCCGGGTCAGGCTTGGCATGGCGGACAGTGTTGCCGTCGCACACCGCGTCAAAGAAGGTGGACAGATCCAGCCGCTTGAGGATGGCGGGCACGTTGGTGCTGGAGGAGCCCACGCCCAGCTTCACGCCCTTGCGGCGGATGGTGCGCATGGTGGTGCGAACCTCGTCCGATAGGTCGGAGGGCTCGATCTGCTCCAGCAGCTCGGCAAAGTAGCCGTGCTTCTCGGCGCACAGGGCGCGCTTTTCGTCCTCGGTGCAGGTGATACCGACGCTGTCCAGGAATACATCCAGGCTGTCCATCCGGCTCAGGCCGCGCATGCGCTCGTTGTACACAGCCTCGTCAAAGGTCACGCCAAGGCGGTTGGCCAGCTTGGTCCAGGCCTGGCAGTGATAGCGGTCGGTGAAGCAGATAATTCCGTCCATGGCGAAAATCACGCCGCGATACCTCATGGGGAATTCCTCCTTATTTCCATTCAGCAGCCTGCTGTGAAATGATATGCTCTTCTACGGTCTATGATAGCATTTTCAGGGCGGAATTGCAATCGGATTATGCCGTTTCCCGGGGGGAAGCGGGAAGTTTTTTTGCCAGGAAAGCCCACTGGACCGTCCGGCAGGCAGGGAAAAGGCTCTTCCATCGCGAAGAAATAAAAAAGGCTACCGGCTAATACTGACAAAGCAGGTGAACGACAGATGAACAAACTGATCATGGACGGCAAGGGCATCCTGGGCATTGAGCTGGGCAGCACCCGCATCAAGGCGGTGCTGATCGGCGAGAACCACGAGCCCATTGCCTCCGGCGACCATACCTGGGAAAACCGCCTGGAGAATGGCGTATGGACCTACCACCTGGAGGACGTGTGGGCAGGCCTGCAGGACGCCTATGCGAAGCTGAAGAAGGACGTGCAGGACCGCTACGGCGTGACGCTGACGAAGCTCAGGGGCTTCGGCGTGTCGGCTATGATGCACGGCTATCTGCCCTTTGACAAGGAGGGCAGGCAGCTGGCGGAGTTCCGCACCTGGCGCAACACCATGACCGGCCCCGCCGCGGCGGAGCTGACGGAGCTGCTGGGCTTCAACGTGCCCCAGCGGTGGAGCATCGCCCACCTGTACCAGGCCATGCTGAACGGCGAAGCCCATGTGAAGGACATCGCCCACCTGACCACCCTGGCGGGCTACATCCACTGGCAGCTGACGGGCCGCCAGGTGATGGGCGTGGGCGAGGCCAGCGGCATGTTCCCCATTGACAGCGAAAAGTGCGACTTTGACCAGCGGATGATCGACCTGGTGGACGGCAAGGTGGCGGAGAAGGGCTACGCCTGGCGTCTGCGGGACATCCTGCCCCAGGTGCTGTGCGCGGGCGAGGACGCGGGCTGCATCACCGAGGCGGGCGCGAAGCTGCTGGATCCCGCCGGGGATCTGCTGCCCGGTACGCCTGCCGCTGCTCCCGAGGGCGACGCGGGCACCGGCATGGTGGCTACCAACAGCGTGGCGGTGCGCACGGGCAATGTGTCCGCGGGTACCAGCGTGTTTGCCATGGTGGTGCTGGAGAAGCCCCTGTCGAAGGTGTATCCCGAGATTGACATGGTGACCACCCCCACCGGCAAGCCCGTGGCCATGGTGCACTGCAACAACTGCACCAGCGACATCAACGCCTGGGCCGGGATGCTCAAGGGCTTTGCCGACGCGGCTGGCCTGACGGTCTCCATGAACGATATTTACACCGCCATCTTCCGCACGGCCCTGGAGGGCGACAAGGACTGCGGCGGCGTGGTGAATCTGCCTCTGTTCTCCGGCGAGCCCGTGGTGGGCCTGGACGAGGGCCGTCCCATGCTGGTGCGCATGCCCGACGCGAAGATGAGCTTCGCCAACTTTGCCCGCTCCATCGTGTCCGGGGCCATGGCCGCGCTGAAGATCGGCATGGACATTCTGGTGAAGGAGCAGGTGCAGATTGACAGCCTGCTGGGTCACGGCGGCTACTTCAAGACCCCCGTGGCGGGCCAGAAGATCCTGGCGGCTGCGCTGAAGACTCCCATTTCCGTCATGGAGACGGCGGGGGAGGGCGGCCCCTGGGGCATGGCGCTGCTGGCGGCCTACCGCGTGAACCGTGCGGAGGGCCAGACGCTGGAATCCTACCTGAACGAGAGCGTGTTCGCCGGGGCGAAGGGCTCCAGCGAGGCGCCGGACGCTGCGGACGCTGCGGGCTTCGACGCGTACACCCAGCGGTTTACCCAGGCGCTGGCGGCGGAGAGCGCTGCCGTCGAGACGATGAAGTGAGGTGCGTGCAATCATGCTGGAAGCATTGAAGCAGGCCGTTTATGCGGCCAATATGGAGCTGCCCCGCCGGGGTCTGGTGACCTACACCTGGGGCAACGTGTCCG
>JBJEUJ010000110.1:0-15392 GCA_051883775.1 Aristaeellaceae bacterium
CTTCACCGAGGACACGAACACGAAGAAGCACACGAACGTCCCCAGCAGCGCGTAGTCCACTTGCCGCAGCACGCCCCGGTCCAGCAGGAAGGCTCCCGCCAGCACCAGCACCGCCGCCGCCCACGGGGGCAGCACCTTCGCCACCGCCAGCAGCGCCGCCGCGCCCAGCACGGCGTACAGGCCCCAGGGGCCGTGGATGGATGCCTCCTCCCCACTCGCTGCCCTCAGCGGATCCGCCGACACCAGCCTTGCCGCCGCCAGCAGCAGCAGCAGGCTCACGATGGCGTAGGGCCAGGTCAGACAGGGGAAATCCGCCAGCGCCAGCAGGCCCGAGGAGTACAGGTACAGGTTCTGCGGATTGCCGATGGGCGTCACCATGCTGCCCAGGTTGGCCGCCAGGGTCTCCAGCACCACCGTCAGGATCACGTCCCGCTCCCGGCCCCCCGTCATCAGCAGGAGCGTGAAGGGCACCAGGGTGATCAGCGCCACATCATTGGTGGCCGCCATCGCCAGGAAGAAGCACACCGCCGTCAGCGCCGCGGCCAGCCCCCGCCTGGTGCGGATGCGCCTGGCCACCGCCCGGCCCATCAGGTCGAACACGCCGCACCGGCGCAGCCCCGCCACCACCGTCATCAGCGTGAAGAGCATCAGCAGCGTGGTGGCGTCAATGCCCTCCAGCGTGTGCCGCCCCGGGGCCGCCAGCAGGAAGGACCCGAGCGCCGCCACCAGGGATATGGTGAACACCACCTCCCTGCGGAGGAAACGAAGCGTGCTTTTCATTCCGGCCGCCTCTTTCCCGTCAGGCTGTGCAGGGTGATGCGCCACAGGCTGGTATGGGCCATGGCGTTCCCCGGGCACTGATAGCCCGCGTAGCCGCAGTGGCGCAGGATGCAGTCCATGCCATGCAGGGCTTCCGCACCGGTAACGGCTTCGGCCACGCCCTCCCCCATCACGCTCTCATACACGCAGGAGATGCCCCCCGGGCCCTCCACATACCGCCTGAAGCTGTCCGCCTCCACCGCCACGCTGCTGTTCCGGGCCAGCAGCGCATGCCGCCTGCCCTCCACCGCGCCATGGACGTACACAAGCACGTGCCCGTCCCGCTCCTCCCAGCCGAAGGACAGCGGCACCACATACGGGCAGTCTTCCCCATTCAATCCCAGATGAATCACAGGGCTTCTGTCCAGAATGGCCAGCATATCCGCCCTGTCCGTTATTTCCCGATCCCTTCGGCGCACAGCCCTTCGCCTCCCCATGAGGCGGTCATGCCGCCCATAGGGTGATTATACCCTATCCCGCGCAGGATGCCAACCCTTTCCCGGAAGATTGTGCCCACGCACAAAGCCGGGCGGCGATTCGGCCGTCCGGCATGGGGTGTGCTTACGGTTCAGGGGCGGGCCCGGGCTCCGGCAGCTGCCACACGGGCAGAAGCCTCCCGATGACGATATACCGCGCGTTTTCAAAGGAATAGGCGCAGGTGGACATGGTGATCAGCCGGTCCGTGGGCAGCACCTCCACCGCCGTGGAGAAGTTCGACTTCCGCTTTGCCTCGCTGACAAAGGCAGCCATGTCCTCCTCGTCACTGATGGCGATGTCATAGCAGTGATCGCTGCTGGAGGTGGTATACCCCGCGAACAGCTCCAGGATGCTGATCTCCCGCTCGCTCATCACCAGCATGAAGGGATGGGCGGCATAGAAGGCCTGGGAGGCATATTCGTCAATCTGCCCGAACATGCCCTCGTTGCGCATGTGGTGGCCGTAGATCAGCGTGTTGGGGTCCTGGAAATCCGGCAGGTTCCGGTAGTCGATGAACAGGGTGCCGCTGGCGTTCTTCTCCCCGTTGAACATGTACTTGAGGTAGCGGTCGTTGTCCGCGCCATGCACCACGGGGTAGTCGATGTTCATATGGGCGGAATACAGCCAGCAGGCGTAGTCGCCGTTCATGGCCTCCAGCGCGGCATGGTCGATTTCCGCCATCCACGCCCT
Source organism: Aristaeellaceae bacterium (assembly GCA_051883775.1). Classification (GTDB taxonomy): domain Bacteria; phylum Bacillota; class Clostridia; order Christensenellales; family Aristaeellaceae; genus UBA11524. The sequence goes on from JBJEUJ010000110.1 coordinate 1,987, forward strand.
GCACAATGCCTGCGTCACCGCCAGGCAGCTGTCCATGTCCGTGCCGCCCAGAGGCTCCAGCAGCGCCAGATAGGCCGCGCCCTGGCGATTGTCCTGCATGGCCTCATAGGCCGCCGTCAGCGCAAGCCGCTTCTCCTCCTGTGCCTGCTCCCAGTCCTCCAAGGCCGCGGTGGGCCCGGGCTGCGGCGCGGGAGCTTCCTCCGCCGGAATGAAGGCCTCCAGCAGCCAGGGCAGGGCTTCCGCCCGATAGGCAGCCTGATCGTCGTTGCGCTGCTGGATGTCGTCCTTGCTCAGTCCCTTGCGGGCGGATTTCTCCTCGGCCTCGGTGGTACCTGCCGCCGCGGCGAAGAGCTGCTCCACCGCCCCGTGCAGCTCCTCCCGGGGAAGCAGCGGCTCCTCCGCCCAGGCGCAGCCCGCCATCAGCAGCAGGACCAGCAGCAGGGCCATCAGCCTTTTCATGCGCCCAGCCCCCTCAACATGGTCAGCGCGCCCCGCAGGCTGCCGTAGAATTCATCACTGACGCTGTACTCACGCTGCTTCCACACAATCACCCCTACCACGGCGATCAGCGCCACCAGCAGCGCGATGGTCAGCATTTTCAGCCAGGTTCCGCCTTTTTTTCCACGATTTTTCATGGTCGCTCCTTACGGCAGGAGGCCGGGCGCGTATCAGCCCCGGCCTCCCCTGTTGATTCAATGCACTTGTCAGGCTTCCTTCCTGCGCCTGCGCTGCAGAACAATCAGCACGATCACCGCCGCCGCCAGCAGCGCCGCCGCGCCAATCCACAGCCCCGCCTGGAACCAGTCGCCGGTGTGGGGGGTGGGATCCTCGGGAATCTCCTCCACCAGGAACGTCCACGGCACCACGCCCATGGCGCCCATATACTGGTTGCTCAGGCTTTCCGGCACGGTAAGGGTCACGACCAGATCCGTGCTGCCAGCCTTCTTGAAGGTGCCCAGGAGGGTCATGTTGGTCAGCTGCGCAGTCTCGGAGGGAGCCGCGTCGAAGATTTCCTTGTTCTTGCAGTCCACGGTCAGGCTCAGCTGGCTGAGGAATTCCCTGTGGATGTCGCTGACGGGCTCGGCGCGCAGGTAGATGCGCACCTGCTTGTCGGTGGCGTTCTGCACGCGGATGGTTTGGGTGATGGTATCGCCGGGCAGCACGTTCTTGAAATTCTCGAACAGGTCGCTGTCGGATTCCTCACTGCCGGGAAGAAAGACGAACTTCTCCGCCCCGCCCTCGTAGGTCACCGACGCCGCCGCCAGCGCGGAGCCGCACAGCGCCGCCGCCATCAGGAGGGCCAGGCAAATGCTGATGATCTTCTTCATTTTGCTCAAGCCTCCTTACTGGCCAGCCAGGGCAAACGCTTGCTGCGCTGTTTGAATGCCGGAAGGCAGTCCTTCCGCCTGGATGGACTGATGCATGACCGTAATGACCAGGTGCGCGCCGGGATGGGACGTGGTGTCTGCATCAATCGGGGATGCCAGCAAGTTCTGTGTTGATTGACCAGGCTGTACAACGTCCTTGTAGTAGTAATACCCATCCGACAATGTCCATTGAGTGCTGTCATATGCAGGGCTTTCTGTCCAGGGGGCGACAATGGCGCCTGTTGCATCATCAACGTAGTAGCCGATGATGGCTACCCGCACATAGACGCTGACCTCGCCGAGATTGACCACCTTGATGCTGGTCTTTTGCTGACCTTCAATCTTTTCGTCGATGTCCGTGTCATAGGCCGCGGGCGTAAAGACGTTCTCCACCGGGCCGGTGGCGGTGACCAGATAGGCCACCGTACCGCCAACCGCGCTGAGCAGCAGCACCGCCACGATGGCGAGCAGCAGAATCGACTTCATCTTCATGGTTTTCATGACTGCTCACCTCCTTAGTCGCTGCTACCGGTCTTGTTGAAGTTCACAATGGAGCTTTCGTCGTACAGCCACTTGTCGTTCTTCTTGGCGTTTGTGAAGGTTACATCCGCTCCGTTAGCGGTGAGCGTAACCTTACCGTCCGAAAGCCCTTCAGAAGACCAGGTGTACCGGTTCGACCAGTCGCCCACCTCGGTAATGGTGTACTCGCCGCAGGTGACGAACAGGGTCACCGATCCGCCAGTCGGAACCACAACCTGACCGTTATAGCCCGGGCCACTCACGTTGAAGATCGCGCTTTCGCCACTGTCCATGCCGTTCTTCCTGATGGTCAGATCGGCCTTGTCTACCTCGAACTTGGCGTAGTAGGTGATGCTTGCCCAAGGATCCATGACCGTCTGACCGTTCTCCGTATGGCTGGGCTGCGCCGGGACATACGTCGCATCCGTGGAAACCAGCTGCGTGCATGCCTCATCCGCATACCAGCCCACGAACTTGAAGTTGGTGTTCGCCGTGGCTGCCGATCCCTGCGCGGCGCCTGTCAGCACCTTCACCGTCTCGGATTCGGTCGACACCGTGCCGCAGCCCGTCGGCCCGACCACCTGGTAGGTGATCGTCGCCTCATTCTCCGTGTAGTAGAAGGTGATGATGTTCAGCTTGGCGGTCGTATCTTCCTCGATGCGGATATTCAGCGTCTGGGACGCAGGCGCAACCACCGTGTAGTTGGCAATGTCCGCCGCGACCTCGGCAATGACCTGGCCATACTTGCCGGTGCCATTCTTCGGTTCAGCCAGCTGCTTGCCCGTGCCCTGCTCCAGGTAGCGCACCTGATAGGGGTAGCTGTTGCGGGTGTAGTACAGCTTCAGCTCCAGGCCACCGGCAGTCAGCACACCCTCCGTGACCGTACCTTCCACTTTAGGATCGAAGGTGAAGCCCGGGATGCTCATGTCAGAAGCAGTGTACCTCTCGTTAATCTCACCCACAGCCTGGCTGGAAGCATACTCCGTCCAGGTGGGATTCCCCGCCGCGTCAGTGCCAAGGTTCTCGGTGTAGTGGGTGATCTTGTAGTAAGCGTGGGTGGTGTCCTTGGTGTAGTAGAAGATGATGACATTGTGGGCCGTGTCGGGGTCGCCATTCTCATCCACGCTGACCACCAGCCGCTTCTGGTACGCATCGGGCAGGTAGCCGCTCACGGGGGCGAAGGTTTCCGTCACCACAGCCTTGCGGTTGTCATCAACCGTTTTGGTTTCCGCGACCATGGTGTATTCCACACCGCCCAGCATGATCTTATATCCCTCGGCATCCGGTTCCGTCGTGACGTAGTACACCGTGTAGGGAACGGCAGGCGCCTGCACATACTCGAAGGTGTAAATGTTCTTGGAATCATCCGCGATGTCCAGGGTCAGGGAGTGGGACCTGGTCACCGGGAAGTAGCCCTCCTGGTAAGCAGCATACAGGTCGGTACCGCCCTTGGCGTCGAAGGTCTTGGTGGCGCCGGCGAGACCGCTGCCGGTGGTGGGAGCGGCAATCTGAATATCAGTGCCCTGAACCTTGTAGTAAACGGTGTACTGCTTCAGGACATTGGAGCTCCACTTGCCGTAGACCTGCAGGTTCTTGTTGACGGGCATGTTGGTGAAGTCAAAGGCCTTCTCCACGCCGTCCTCCATGTAGAACCAGCCGACGAAGGTGTACGCGCCATTTTCGGGATCAGCCACATCGCCGATGACTGTACCGTGAGGAACGGTGATGTCCGGGTGCGTGGCCAGCTTTGTTCCGGCCTCCCACGCATTCTGGTCCAGGTAGAACTCGACCGTACGACTCTTCGGCAGCCACTTGGCGTAGAGGGACAGAGCCGTATCATTTTTCTCCGGGCCAGCAGGCATCGTATGACTGGAAAGAATATACTGCTCACCAGTACATTCCGGATTCAGATACCAGCCAGCAAAATACACGGAGCCAGGCTCATATATACCGGGAATCCATTTCTCGCCAGGTTCAAAGTCATAGGGGCCAAGAGGCGACTGATAGGGAACATCCTCCTCCTTTTTAATTAGAGAAGTCGGGTTGTAGAACTCGATGTCATAGGCATTGCGCGTGTAATAGAAGTATACATCACATCCATAATCACCATTTTCGATCTTTCCGTCTTCGAACGCAGGATCTGATGCCCATTGCGTGAATCCATCCAGATCAAAGAAGTCCTCCGCCTTTGTAACATAATTGTATTTTGCGGATATTTCAAACGCTTGTTTGAATACTTTTCCGCCATAATTTGTTCCGCTTTCATCGGGCAAGGTTTCCACCATGTAATGCATCGTATAGGGGTCGAAGCTGTTCGTGTCGACCTTAAGCGTGAAGCTTTCATCCGGCATGATCGCAATATAGACCAATACTTTGCTATAGGTATTGCTTCCGCTTGGATTCCAGCGTTCACCGCTATTATAGGTTTTGCCATTCGTACCTTCAATGGGCCAATGCTCGGAAATGTCCGCGCCCCACTTTTCAGTGAGCGTATAGACCGTCTTATCACTTCCCTGCACATCATCATCTTTGAATGTCAGCGTGAAGGTCGTACGGTCATAGTACACATTGACCACGCTGGAACCATCGGCTGCCACAGTCACAGTGTCGGACTTCACAAACTCCCACAGATTGCTATCCAAACCGGCACCACTCATGTAGCATTCGGAAGTATGAGAATGCTCAGTTTTCGTGCAAGTCAAAGCATAGCAACCGTTTTCAATGCTGTGGGTATGCTCGGGGTGGTCATAACATGCATCGGAATGCGTATGAAGCCCAGCACACTTTGTCGGCGCAATTTCACCGTCCGAGGTTGTTCCATTATACTCGTACCAATTACCATTGATATAAATATACTTTTGGGACCATGAAAACCTTTGATACACCTCTCCCTCCGAAGGGTTCCTCGGAGCACTTGTCGGCCTTCCACTATACCGGGTGCCCACATTCTCGTAACAGTCAGTGGTATGCGTAGTATGCTCTTTCTGTCCACAATTGGAGCAGCTATCGCTATGGGTATGTTCTTCCTGTGTGCAAGTCAACGCATAGCAATTTTGGTCAAGGCTATGCGAATGCTCTTCCAGCGCACAGATCAGCGTCCCATCCTCGCTGTAGGTGAACTCTGTACCGGGTGCAACCTGCACCTGCGCAGACTTGATATAGCTGTATTCCTCATCGTCGGCGTTTTCGCCCCAGAACACCACCGTCACCGTTGCGGCATCATTCACAATCCAGCTTGCCTTATACGTGCGGTTTTCCGCGGGCATGGTCTCGGGCAGGGCAGCGACGCTCGTGCCGTTCAGCGTCCAGCCGCCAAAGGCATAGCCCGCCTTCTTCGGCGTCCCCACGTCCCCGATGGCCGCGCCGTACCGGGCGTAGATGGGCTCCACGCCATAGCCGCCGTCCAGGTCGAAGTTCATCAGGTAGTAGTACCGGTCGTAGTACACCTCCACCACGGTGCTGCCGTCCGCGGCAATGGCGGGCTGCTCGTACAGCAGCGCGTAGAAGCCCGCGTAGGTCTTCGCCACCTCCGGCACGGTATCCTTGGTCAGGCCCTGCTGGGTTTCGCGCTCCACCTCGGTGTAGTTGTCGTCATTCACGTTCTGCTGGTAGTGGATGACGGTGTAGTTCACCAGGGTGGGCTTGTATACGATATTATAGGTAATGTCTGCCTGAATGTTCGTAAACGTTTCCGAGATGGAATTCTCCTGTTCATCATTCAGGTACGGCAAATAACCCTGCACCACGGGAAATGTGTAATTCAGCGTGAAGTTGCTGCCCTCTGCCAGCTCAGCCTTATAGGGATCGGCAGCGACGGTATTGTCTTCGAAAAGGAAGTTGATGACAATGGTGTACTTGGTTATGCCCTCATTGCTGGCCGACACATACGTCGTCGAGCCGCCGCTCTGCTGGACGTAATTCCCCGATACGGGCACCTTGGCCGTCACGGTCAGGGTGCTTTCGGTCTCCACGGTGGTGTAGGTCACGTTGCTGTCCACGGTCACCTGCGCCGTGGCGGACACGTAGTCCTGGCCGTCCACCACCATCACGCAGCGTACCTGCGCCACGCCGCCGCTGATGGCGTTCTGGATCTTGGCATAGGTCAGCGTCGTGGAGGCGCCCTTGTCGCCCACGATGTTCGCCCACTGGCTGCCAGCCTTCACCTGCCACTGATAGCTGCTCGCCTTGTCATAGGCCTTCAGCACCAGCTTGCCGGCAATGGGCAGCCCGGCCGCCTGGGTGGCGCTGGTCTGCACACCCTCATGGGCCGTCAGCGCCACCTCCACCACGGGCCGGTCAACCACGCTGGTCTCCCCCGTGACCGTCACGGTGTTGGTGACGGTCTGGGTCTGGTTGGCGGCGGCGTTCTGCGCCTCCTCCACCCAGCTGTTCCAGGTGTCAATATCCACGGTGATGGTATTCGCCAGCGCCATCAGCGGCATGCTGGTCACCAGCATGGCCAGCGTGAGCAGCAGAGCCGTCAGTCTGGATAATTTCTTCATGGCTTGCATCATCCTCCAATCTGCCGTTCTGCAGGGTCATTCGGCGCTGACAGGGCGGATTGTCCAGGTGGTCGTATCAACATAGGCAATGATCAGGCCCGTTGCGGCGTGGGTCAGATAGCCGGTGGCCTCGTCGTAGTTGGCGTAGACCTCGCCCGTGCGGGCATACACCAGCACATCGCCCTCCAGCACCAGCGCGTCCAGGCTCCCCGCGCTCAGCGCACGGGCCAGCATGGCGTCGGTCACCCCGGCGGTGTTCAGCCAGGTCATGTACTCCCCGGACAGGGCGACGGCCTCCTCGCTGACCAGGACATTGCCCTGGGCGTCGGCAGCCACGCAGCGGTAGGCATGCTTCAGCGCATCCACCGTGGCGGGGATGGTCAGCTCCGCGCTGCCCGCGCCGGTCACATCAACCCACACGCGCTCGCCCGCTTCATTCCATGCAGCCTGCTGCCAGGTGTAGCTGACAGCGCCTTCCGCCGCAAAGGCGAAGGCTGCCGTCTCGCCACCCTGATAGGCGCCGCTCTCCGGCTGAGCCACGGCCTGCAGCTCCACAGGCGCCTCGGTGGGATCACTGCCGTCCACAGGCACTTCCACGGGCGCAGCGGGATTCTCAATCACCGTGGGCGTATTGGTGGCCACAGGAGCCGTGGTCTCAGCGGGGGCCTCGGTCACGACAGGTGCCTCGGTCACGACGGGAGCCTCAGTCACAACAGGGGCCTCGGTCACAACAGGTGCCTCGGTCACGACAGGAGCATCGGTCACGACAGGTGCCTCGGTCACAACAGGGGCCTCGGTCACAACGGGGGGCTCGGTTTCGGCAGGAGCCTCGGTCACAACGGGAGTCTCGGTTTCGGCAGGAGCCTCGGTCACAACAGGGGCCTCGGTCACGACAGGTGCCTCGGTCACAACAGGGGCCTCGGTCACGACAGGGGCCTCGGTCACAACGGGGGCCTCGGTCACGGCAGGCCTGGACAGGGTCACGAAGTCGCCACGGACATAGCCGCTCACACCGTCAAAGGTCACGGCGTACCAGACTTCACCCTTGTCATTCTTCACAGCGCCGGTGACCAGCAGCTCGCTGCCATACCTGCTGATGCGGCCCACGCGCTTGCTGTCGGTGGTGGGCTCGGCACGCATGTTCACATCCCGGGCGCACAGATAGGCTGTCTCGCCGCCCTCGGCGATGGCAGGCACGTCGTCGGGCATGATGTTCTCGTCCCCGGCCAGCTCGACCAGCTTCGCCGTGTCGGCATAGCCAAGGATGCCCGCGTCATTCATCGCGTAGCTGCACCGGGCCACCCGGCCGTCCACATCGCCCTCAATGGTGACGATGCCGTCGCCATTCACCTGCTCCACCACGCCCACATGCTGGGCAGAGGCTTCGCCATTGCGGCTGAAGAAAACCAGATCGCCCGCCTTGGGGGTATAACCGCCGCGGACATAAGCGCCCATTTCATCCATGGCCGTCATGGTAGCAGCGGGGGTGGAAGCATAAGGATAATCATTCTGCGGAATGCCCGCGTACTTCACCACGAAGCCCACGAACATCGCGCTCCATTCACATCTGGCGTCCTCGCCGTACCAGGCGGCATAGCGGACATAACCATTCTTTTCGGCATAACCCACCTGGGTGGCAGCCACGGCCACAATATCCTTGGCCCAGTCGCCGGTGAGGGTCGCGCCGGATACGGACTTCGCCCACACCTCGGCGGACTCGGTCTCCACGGGCGCATCCGTGGCGGGCACATCCGTAGCGGGGACATCCGTGGCGGGAGCTTCCGTGGGCGCCGCGGTGACCTCAGGGGAGGGCGCGGGCGTAACAGGCTCCAGGTCAGTGTCGGTTGCCAAGCCGTTCGCCTGCGCCACTGGAACGATCATCATGGCCAGCATGCACAGCAGCGTCAGGCATGCCAACAATCTGCGCTTCACGTTGCATTCCCTCCTTGTGCTTACTCAGCAGGGGCCCAGCCCACAGCGGTCAGGGGGCTGTCGCCGTTGTTGCGGCTCTGGACAGCCTGCGCGCGGACGTTGATCTCCACCCGTGCGTTCATATACTCATTGCCCATCTCGGGGGCAAAGGTGACGGTGGTGAACAGGGGATTGGTGGTTTCGCCGGGGAGGAGCGCGCGGTTATAATAATAGTAGCCGTCGCGCAGAGTCCAGTCGGCGGTGTTCATATCGAGGGTGATGTGGTCGAAGTTGAGCTCGGCCTGAATGCCCTTCGCGGGGGAAATGGCCTTGTCCACCGCGACGCGGAGGTAGAATTCCACGGAACCGGCGTTCTCAACGGTGACGCGCTTCTCCACGACCATGCCGGGCATCAGGTTGTCGAGGCCGTCCTTGGGGAAGGGCTTGCCGCCGGTGGTGGTTTCGTGAAGGATCATGTCCAGCACGCCGGTGGTGATGACGTTGTAGGCGGTCTCCTCGGCGGTGAAATAGGCGAGGGTGCCGGTGGCGGTCACCGCGGCGATGCACAGCACAAGCGCCAGCAGGACGAGCCTGCGCTTCCGGGAGCCGTTGGCGGGATGATTGCGAATGTTGTTCTCCATGGTGATCTCCTTTACACGCCACAGGGTCATGTGGTTATTTGCGTCTTACAGCCCATGTGTCCATCGGCCATGCGAAGCCATCCGGGTCAGCGGATAGCTTTGCATGGCCCGCCCCCGAAGGGGCGAGGCCAGTGGGGGTCATGATGGATTAGTTGAACAGCGCGTCATACGCAGCGTCGATGTCAGCAATGGTGTCCTTCTGGATGGCATAGGCAGTGAAGGTCATATTGAAGGAGCTGGCATCCGTCGCGGTGAAGTCGGACTTGCTCTCATCGTCTTTGTAATAGGCGTCCTCGCCGTCATACATGGAGGAGGTGACCGTAGCAGGCATGCCGAAGCCGGTCATGAAGGTCACGGACTCGCCCGCAGACAGGGTATCATCGTCAGAGCCGATATAGCCCAGGATGATCTGCAGGTGCTCCGGGTTATCCTTGGAACCTGCGCCCACAATGTCATTCGTCAAATCGTCCAGATTCATGACCTTCCAGTCGCTGTGGTTGATGCCCTCGAACCAGCGATCCAGCACGGCAGCGCGCAGAGCGTTGTCATTAGCCAGCTGCTGGCAGAAGAGGATAAAGCCCGGATAATCCTTAGCATTGCCGCTCAGGCCGCCAATCTTGTTCTTGTAAGCGTCAACGCCCATCAGGTTGACCAGCTTGACGTACTTGTTCACATCAATCTTCAGGAACACATAAGCGTCCTGGCTGTCCTCAGCAACGGTGATGGTGGGGTCCTTGGCGAACAGATGGCCGGGCATCAGGATATGATCGTCCTCCGGTTTCCAGCTATCCTCGGTCAGGTCGATGTCCACATCGCCGGTCGTGAAGACGTTCGTCACTTCAGCGGTGTCGGTGAAGTAGGCCAGGGTGCCGCCGACGGCCAGGATGGCGATCATGCACAGGGCCGTGGCCAGCAGCACAATCTTACGCTTGCTCATGATTCATACCTCTTTCTTGTTGTTGTGTTATTCCTTGCCCCGAAGGGCGGAGGGACGGGTTAGGGAGTGGTGGTGATACCGGCCCACTTCTTGGCTTCATCATCAGCTTTAGCTTCGTTGGTATTCTCAGACTGATGCGCGTACGCCTGGATCACGATGGTCGGGTTGTTCAGCTGAGTGATTTTCGACTTGGTGATGTCCTCACTGTAATTGACCTGGGTAAAGACAGGCAGTTTCACATCAGCATTCATGGCATCCACCACATGATCAGTGGTACCAATGTAACGATACAGGGTCTTGTTACCCGTCGTACCGACCACAGCCCACTTCGTGGTATCGATATTCACAGTGGCAACAGTCGCGCCATCAATCAGGAGGTTATTTTCGACGGTGACATAGACGTAGCACTTCTCACTGCCCTCAAGCACGGTCACCGTAGGATCCTTATCATCGGAACCACCAGGCACGACCTTGCCTTCCCAGTGGTCGTTGATCAAATCCTCATCATCGCTATCAGCGTTCCAGGTCTCAGTCAGTGTGATATTAATATCACCTACAGAGAAGGTATTTGTTACCGGTTCGGTGGTAGCAACCAGCCACGCCAGCGTTCCGCCAACAGCGGCAAACACCAGCACCATCATCATGCTGAGCACAACCAGGGCCTTGCGGCTCAGGCTCTTGCGCGCACGACGGGCGCCACGGGGGTTACGCTTGTAATCGCTCATGCGTCAGGTCTCCTTTCGCGTCGTATGACGCAAATGTCAATTAGTTGAAGTGATTCCACGCATCGTCAGCATCATCGAAGCCGTCAGCCTGGATGGCCTCAGCAACGATGGTGATATTCATTTCGTTGAGCAAAGCAATCTCTTCATTGGTAAAGTCATCGGGAATAGTGATGTCATTGAAGAGAGCAGGCAGTTTCTTATCAACAGTGGTGGCAGGATAGAGGTACGGATTTTCTGCATCCTCAGCAGCATCATATACGTACCAATACTCGTACTCAGGAGCATGTTCAGAGGGGTCAGCCCAGCTGGACTTGCGATCCCAAACAGTCGTGGGAGCGAGAGAGATCAGGTCTTCCAGATCCAGCGGATCCTTACCACTTGCGATGCGCCTCGTATTGCACTTTTCCACAGCCTGGCACAGCTTGTCATAACCAGTGATCGTCATCCTGATGCGGATATAGCAATCCTCGCTGTTTGCTTTCACAGTGACAGTAGGGTCCTTGGTATAGGTACGGCCAGGCATCAGATGATAAACGTTGCTGTCAACACGATCCGCCAGGCTAACATCGGCAACCTCTTCGGTGCTGATGATTTCGCCAGCATCATTCTTCACCGCCACAGCAGGACGGCCATTCGGCAGGGCGCGCGCTTCATCCAGCGTGATCTTCACCTGGCCAACAGTGAAGGTGTTCGTCACGGTTTCCGTAGAGGTCAGGTACGCCAGGGTCGCGCCCACGCTCAGGCAGACCAGCAGCACCGCGCTGCAGGCCAGCAGCAGAACCTTGCGCAGCTTGGAATTCTTCATGGTTTGTTTCCTCCTTGTCCTGGTTCGTTTTTTGTTGGGGATTGTATGGAAAGCCCCGGGGGGACTTTTCATCATTTTGCTTCATGCTTGCCGCGCTTGGGCTTTTTCGGTTCATCCACCGCGCGGAGCAGGTCGGGCAGGAAGGTCAGCATCACCAGCACCAGCGCAATGCAGATGCCCATGATCATCCCCTGCCGGGTTTGCAGCCAGCTGGAGAGATAGCCCAGGTACGGGATGGAGAATACCGGCGTGCCTACCACGTTCCTGTAGTGCACAGGGGTGCCGTCCACCGCGTCATTGGCGTCGCCCTTCGTCTGGTAGTAGTAGACAGGCTCATCCAGAGGGACCTCCTCCAGGACGGGATTGCCCTCCTCGTCCACCAGAGGGTTGCCCGCCTCGTCAAGCGCCTGCTCCTGCCGGGTGGTCAGCACCTCAATGTCCACCACGCGATGGGTGGCCAGCAGCAGGTCCTCATTGACGATGAATGTGATTGGCATGCCTACCGTGATGTCAGCCGGAGCCACATCCTTGACGTAGATCAGCGACCCCACATGGTAGGTCGGTTCCATGGAGCCCGAGAGCACCGCATAGGGCGTCAGCCCCACCACGCGCACACCCACCAACAGGATGGCCAGTATGACCATGACAGTCACCAACAGCGTGGTGATCACGCTCCAGAGCTTCCGAAATACCTTCATCTCGTCCTATCATCTTCTTTCCATGCTGGTTTGTGCCGCCGGCACGCATGAGGCCCCCGGGCTGATGCTCTGGCCAGTCGCACCAGGAAAGGGGGATTATACATACCTTCGCCACACACAGGCGAAATTCCTGCCAGCGGCGTCAAAGCGGCACGCTGAGTTGGGCATGCCAATGGCAAAGCCGCCCTTCGTCGGCACAGGTACAATTTACCATTCACAGCCGCATTTGTCAATGGCTTCCAGGAAATACACAGTTATTTAATGGTTTCGTACCAATGGCGACACAACAGCAAGCATATGCCATCAGGTTGGAAAATATACCATTCCGCGAAAAAAAGGGTGCCGCGCCAGCCTTTCCCGGGAAATCACAGCCGGAGCCCTTGCCAACCGCCGCGCCCTGTGCTATAATGGTTGACGCACCGCAAGCGCGCCTGCACCCGTAGCTCAGCAGGATAGAGCGACCGCCTCCTAAGAAAGCGCTCGCCCGAATCCAAAGCGCGGTTTGCAAAGCGGGTCGAGGGTTCGACTTGCGTCGGACGCATCCCCCTCTGCCTGTCACATTTCTGCTAATGAAATGTGAGCGCTGGTTTTTTGTCCCCACAGAATTGTTTGCAGTGCAAACATCCTGCTAACACGAGAGGCCAAAAACAGGCCGATCCGTTAGCAGAAAACCAAACGAAATCATAACAATCAAATACCGGAAAACCCTTGAAAATACTGAGTTTTCCGGCACATGCACCCGTAGCTCAGCAGGATAGAGCGACCGCCTCCTAAGCGGTAGGCCGTGGGTTCGAATCCCGCCGGGTGCGCCAAAACCACCGAAAAATCCCCGATTCCGAGCCAAAAAGCTGCTAACAGCCCTCCGCTCAGAAATCGGGGGTTTTTCTATTTTTAGGTGTCAGCGGAGCCCGTGCCCCTGCTCATATTTTCAAAGAGTCATTAGCAGATTTCTAATTTTTCGGCCCGATTTCTAACGCGCTATTTCCTTCATTAGAATTTCCGTGCTAATTATTTTGTGCGACGCTGCAAGCCGTTCTGAGAAGACATGACAGCCCGGCTTGTTTTTCACTGCCCTTGAGGGCTTTTTTAGGCAATTCGGGGATCGTTTTCGGGCGCGATTCCCGGTCTCCCGCATCCCCTCTTTGAGGACGTCAATTAGATGGGATTAGCGGATTCAAAGATTCCCGTTTGCATTTCTAACATCGCTCAGAAATCCTTGCAGCCGGTCTTCTCCCTCCCCTATGAGAGAAAGCTTCCGAGGGACATTATAGTGGAAGAGAATCAGAAAACCTGCTATAATA
>JBJEUJ010000111.1:0-15379 GCA_051883775.1 Aristaeellaceae bacterium
CAGTCGAAGTGGCAGCGGGTGCAGCGGCGCAGCCTTTCGATGGCCTCCGCGCTTTGCATCACGAACATCCGCTGGGGCTGCAGGTTGCAGGCTGTGGGTGCAAGACGGCCCGCCTGCAGAATCCTTTGCATGTCCGCCTCCCGGACAGGCTCCTTCGTATAGGCCCTCACGGAATACCGCTCCCCCGCCAGGGTCAGAAAATCACATTCGCGCATGCATATCCCTCCTGATTCATATTCCCGTTCATGCATTCGGCGGGCTGAACGCCTTTTCCTGCCAACGAAAAGCCCCGCGCCATCCGGTTGGACAGCGCGGGTACAGGGTCAGTCCGTTATGTCGCTCAGTCGAGGAACTCCTCGCGCAGCTGCACCTTGAAGTCCCGGGCGATGGCGCGCAGCTCGTCGTCCTGGATGGTCTGCAGCTCGGGCAGGCCGGTGGAGTGCTGCAGCACCCAGATCTGCGCGGCCTTCTCGATGGTGTGCATCAGGCCGAAGGTGATGTCGAAGTCAGGTCCGGAGGCGAACAGGCCGTGATGCGCCCACACCGCCGCGTCGTACTCCTTCATCTTCTCGCAGGTGGCCAGGGCGATGTCAGCGCCGCCGGGCACCATCCACGGCACCACGCCCACGCCGCCGGGGAACACCACGGGGCACTCGGTGGCAGCCTTCCACAGCGCGCGGGAGAACTCGCGGTCGGTCAGCGGCAGCACGAAGGTCATGGCGATGATGTTGGCGGGATGCGCATGGTAGATCACGCGGCAGGCGCCGTCAGTGGCAGCCACGCGGACGGAGTGGTTCATGAAGTGGCTGGGGAACTCGCTGGTGGGACGGCCGCCGTTGACCAGGCCCCACACGATGCGGTAGCTGTCGCCCTTGTCGTTGATCTCCACCACGCAGATGCTGTCCTCAGGATCCAGGATCACATTGCGTAAGAACTTGCCGCTGCCGGTGGACAGGAAGTACTCGCCCGCCAGGTTCGCGCCGGTCACGCCCATGTTAACCCAGGGCCGGGGCGTCTCATCGAAGAAGGGCCGCATCTCCGCCACTTCCTCAGCGGTCAGGCGATAGGTCAGGTTGCCGCCGTTGCGCTCATGCCAGCCCTGGAGCCAGCCGTCGTTGCACATGCGGATATAGCGCTTCACAATGGAAATGTCAGTCATGGCCATGGTGATCAATCTCCTTTGCAATGTCGTTTTCTGTCAGCTTACGCGCGCTTGAGCTGCACGTCCTTCTCATACTGCTGTACCTGGGGGAACCACTCGCCGTCGGCGGGCACGCCGCAGCGGCGGCAGTACTCGTTCCACACCTCGCCGAAGGGCATGGTCTTCATTTCCTCCTGGCGCACCATCAGCTCGGTGAACTGATCGGTGTCCTGCAGGCGGGCCATCTCGGCGTTGGGGGTAAGCAGGGCCATCAGCAGGGCCTTCTGCACATTGCGGAAGCCGGTAACCCAGGCGGACACGCGGTTGATGGAGGCGTCGAAGTAGTCCAGCGCCATGTGCACCCGGCCCTCCAGGCCGCCGCAGCGCACGATCTCCTTGCAGATTTCCTTCGTCTCGTCATCCAGCAGCACCACATGGTCGCTGTCCCAGCGGATGGGGCGGGTGATGTGCAGCGCCAGCTCCGGGAAGAAGGCCAGCAGCGCGGGAATCTTGTCGGAAACGACCTCGGTGGGATGATAGTGGCCATTGTCCATCAGGGGAATGCACTTGCCGGGGTTCACCGCGGCGTAGCTCAGGGCGTATTCCGCGCTGCCCACGGTGTAGGCCTCCACGCCGATGCCGAACACCTTCGATTCCACGCAGGGCTTCACCTTGTCAAAGTCGAAGGGCTCGGACAGGATCTCGTCCATGGACTCCTTGTAGCGCACGCGGGGGCCCATGCGGTCGGCGGGAATGTCCTTGAAGCCGTCGCCGGTCCACATGTTCATGATGCAGGGCTGGCCCAGCTCCTCGGCCAGGTACTGGCTGATGCGGATGCAGGCCTTGCCATGCTCGATCCAGAAGCGGCGGGTCTCCTCATTGGGCGAGGACAGGGTCAGCGGGTCGCACTTGGGGTGGGAGAAGAAGGTGGGGTTGAAGTCGCAGCCCAGGCCCCGCTCCTTGCAGAAGTCCACCCACTTCTTGAAGTGCTTGGGCTCAATCCTGTCGCGGTCCACCCAGCCGCCGTTCTCCTCGTCGAAGATGGCATAGCAGGCGTGGAGGTTCATCTTCTTGGTGCCGGGGCAGAGCTTCATCACCATGTCCAGGTCGGCCATCAGCTCTTCGGGAGTGCGGGCGCGGCCGGGATAGTTGCCGGTGGTCTGGATGCCGCCGGTCAGGGGCGCGTTGGGGTCGCCGTCAAAGCCGCGCACATCGTCGCCCTGCCAGCAGTGCAGGCTCACGGGGGCCTTGCGGAGCTTCTCCATGGCGGCGTCCACGTCCACGCCGATGGCGGCGTAGCGTTCCTTGGCATACTCAAAGGGAGTCATGATGCATCTTCCTTTCTTGCTGCCACCCGTTCAGGCGGCTGGATTGTATCTGCGTGGGCGCTCATTCGCCCCGGGAAGCGGTGTAGGTCACAATGTCGAAGCTGCCGGGCAGCGCGCTGCGGAAGTCGGCCAGGCTGGCGAACTCCCCTGCCGCGATCATCTGCGCGGCCAGGTTGCCCAGGGCCGTGCCCTCGGTGGGGCCGGCGTAGACGGGCAGGCCGGTGACGTCGGCGGTCATCTGGTTCAGCACCACGTTCTGGCTGCCGCCGCCCACGATGTTCACGCTGGTGAAGCGCTTGCCGGTGATTTTCTCCATCTCTTTAATGGAATCCCGGTAGCACACCGCCAGGCCCATGGTCACCGCCCGCAGGATGTCGGACAGGTCGCGGGGCTCCGGCGCGCCCTGATCCCTGAGGGCTGCCTTGACCTCCTCCAGCATGCTGGCAGGAGCCATGAAGCGGTTGTCCGCCGCGTCCACCCAGGCGGGATAATCGGAGGCAGCGGCCATCTGCGCCATCTCGGCGAAGGAATGGACCTTGTTGATCTCCTTGTGGATGCACTGGAGCATCCACATGCCCATGATGTTCTTGAGGAAGCGGGTGGTGCCGTCGTAGCCGCCCTCGTTGGTGAAGCCGGAGCGCAGGGCCTCCTCCGTGGTGACGGGCGCGCGAAGCTCCGTGCCCAGCAGGCTCCAGGTGCCGCTGGAGAGGAAGGCAGCCTGGTCATCCCGGGCGGGCACGGCCATGTAGGCGCTGCCGGTGTCATGGGTGGCCGGGAGGATCACCGTGCTGTCAAAGCCCACCTGGGCGGCAACCTCCGCGCTCAGGGGCCCCAGCACCGTGCCGGGCTTCACCAGCGGCGTGCGGAACCACTTTTCCGGCAGGCCCGCCGCGTCAATGATGGCCCTGGAGAAGGCGCCGGTTGCCGCGTCGCAGATGGCGCCGGTGGTGCAGTTGGTCCACTCATGAGCCCTGCGGCCGGTGAGGCGGTAGCTGAGGTATTCCGGCACCAGCAGGAAGTCCTCCACCTGCTCCCGGTACCCGGGATGCTCCTTGAGCACCGCCGCCAGCTGATAGACCGTGTTGAAGGGCTGCTTGGCGATGCCGCAGATGCCGTACAGCTCCGCAAAGGGCATGGTTCTTTCCAGCTCCGTGTCGATGCCCTCGGTGCGGCTGTCGCGGTAGGCCACCAGATCGCCCACCATGTTTCCGTCCTTGTCCAGGAGGGCGAAGTCCACGCCCCAGGTGTCGATGCCGATGCTCGCGGGGGTATAGCCCTGCTCATGGGCCGCGCGGATACCGGCGATCACATGGGAAACCAGGCCCTCCGCGTCCCAGCACAGGTGGCCATCCTTCATGGACGCGCCGTTGGGGAAGCGGTAGACCTCCCGGGTTTCAATTTTTCCACCCTCCAGCCAGGCCACAATGTGCCGTCCGCTGGATGCGCCGATGTCAATGGCAAGATAGGTATTCATCATCAATCACTCCATCAGGAACATGCAGGTCATCTTGGGCTGCGCGCCGGTGACGGGATCCATCTCCAGCTCCAGCACGTCCTGCATGTACTCGTTCCAGCGGTCAACAACGGGGCTGCCGGCCTGGGTGCGCTCGGCAAATTCGATGCCCTGCTCGCACTCGTAGTAGCCGAAGAGGGTCTCCCCGTCCGACCAGATGGTATAGTTGCGGATGCCCGCGGACTTGAGCAGCGCGACCATTTCAGGCCAGATTTCATCATGGCGGCGCTTATACTCGTCCCTCATGCCGGGCTTGATGCGGCCCTTCCAGGCAAAGCGTTCCATTCTTCATCCTCCTTATGGGCGGAGATGCCTCCCCGCGCCTTTGATCCTGATGCTATTGTAGCACGATGTGCAATCCGGCCGAAATGCCGCCGCTTAAACAATTCCGCGTCCTGAATTAACAAGGCGGTATTCCGTGGGGTTCATGCCGCACAGCTGGGTGAACAGCCGGTAGAAGTGGCTGGTGTTGCTGTAGCCCACCGCGCAGCAAACGTCCATGACGGACATGTCCGTCTCCCTAAGCAGCCGCTTGGCCTGGGCGATGCGCTGCCGCTGCAGATGCTCGGTGCAGCTCATGCCGGTGGC
This sequence comes from Aristaeellaceae bacterium, assembly GCA_051883775.1. Taxonomy (GTDB): domain Bacteria; phylum Bacillota; class Clostridia; order Christensenellales; family Aristaeellaceae; genus UBA11524. The sequence continues at coordinate 4,571 of JBJEUJ010000111.1, forward strand.
GCGGTGCACCGTCTGGCTCAGGTAAGCCGCGGACACATGATGGGCGGCGGCGAAGTCCTTCAGGCTGAGGGAGGCGTAGCTGTGGCGGATCTCATCCAGCACGGCCACCACCAGGGCGTTGCCTCCGGTGGGCGGCAGGGTGAGGCGGTTGGCGTTTTCCAGCAGATGGAGCATCAGCAGGGTCATGGAGGTTTTCAGGATGCGCTGGCTGGTGGGCACCTCGTCCACCAGGGCGTAGACCATGCTTTCCAGCAGGCTCTGCACCGCCGGAACCTCCGCCACGTGGAAATGCATGTAGGGGATGCTGCTCTCGCCCCGCTTCAGCGCGTCCATCAGGAACCGCCCCACCGCGTTGCCCGAGCCGATGGCCCCCAGCGCCTCGTCAAAGAAGCCCGGCTGCACAATGAAATTGACCCCCACATCCTCCGCGCCGCACTTGCGGATGGCGTGAACGGACTGGCAGTTCATCAGCAGGATGTCCCCCGCCGTCAGCGCCAGAGGCTCCCGGCCGGGAAACTCATGCACCGTGCAGCCCCTGACCATGTAGAGCATCTCCACATAATCATGGCTGTGGGCCGGGAAGGACACAAAGCGCGTATGGGGCCGGAGGGTAATCATCCGCATGGGGGGAAGCATCTTCTGCCCTGTCACCACAAAGGACGGCCCCTGGGCATAATTGCTCTGCCGGATGGGCTCGCCGCGCAGGATGCGCTGCTCCTCCTCCGACAGAACGGACAAACGTTCGATCAGCGCCTGATGCATGCCCAAACGCCCCTTCTGCACATCAATCAATGGTTTTATTGTACCAGACTTGCGTGGAAAATGCAAGAAAAGCACGCCGCATGACGCAGCGTGCCGAAAGGGCTCCATGGCGCGCGTTACCGACCGCTTTTCTTCTGCCCGGAGGCGTTGTCCCTGCGCTGCTGCCAGTCCTCGCGGAGCTTCTGCTCCACCCTGTCCAGGTCGCTGCGGAAGGCATCCCGCTTGCCGCGCAGATCCTGCTCCAGCTCCTTCCTGGCCTGGCGCAGGCGGCGGATCGCCTCGCCGCTGTACAGCCTGGCCTCAGGGAAGGCACGCAGCGCGCGGCGGAAGAGCATGCCCTTCTCCATCAGCACCGTGCGGACATGGTGGGTAATGGTTTCGGTATCGTCCCCGCCGGTGATTTCGGCCGTATGGCGGATTTTCGCCAGGATGGTGCCGGAAATCGCCACGTCCGCCAGCATCAGCGCCATCAGCACCAAGCCCAGCACCTTCGCCGCCAGAGAGGACAGATGGCTGAACAGCCGGAACAGCCAGGGATCCGCCACATAGATCATGAACAGCCCCAGCACGCCAAAGGCCAGCAGGTTGCTGGCGCACACGCGGCCGTGGAGGTTGAAGCGCTTGTGGCTGTAATCCCACCAGCGGGCGTGGAAAAGCTTCTCCATCAGCCAGCTGGTGACGTATTCCAGCACGCCGCAGACCACCATGGCCTGGATGAACACGTTCACGGGCTCATCCTTGATGGGGCTGAGCAGGGCCGTCAGCAGCACGGTGCCCACGCCGTAAATGGGGCAATAGGGGCCGATCAGGAAGCCCCGGTTGATAAAGCGCCGGAACTGGATCGCCTTGACGGTGACCTCCATCACCCACCCCAGGAAGCTGCTGACGAAAAACAGCAGCACATAGCACCAGATCATTTCGCTCATGGGAAATAGCCTCCGTCCATCCTGCAATCACAGCTATCATACCCCACGCCCGTCAACTCAGCTTCAACAAAAGCCGCCGTCCTTTGGGTACAGGAAAACCCGCATCCCCTTCCGGAATGCGGGTTGAATGAAACACCTCAGCCGATCACTTCGCCCCTGGCGTTGAACAGCGGCAGCTTCTCCAGGTAGATCAGATCCTCGCGCTTCTGGGCATCGCCCTCGGCCAGGATGGCCATACGGCCCACGATCTCGCCGCCGGCCTTGTTGACCAGCTCCTCCAGCGCGCGCAGGGATTCGCCCGTGGAAATCACGTCGTCCACGATCAGGATGCGCTTGCCCTTCATCAGCTCGGCGTCCGCGCCGTCCAGGTACAGCTTCTGCACCGCGGCGGTGGTGATGGACTTGACCTCCACGCCGAAGACATTCTGCATGTACAGCTTGGCGCCCTTGCGGGCCAGCAGCCACTTGCTGTCCCCCGCCTGGCGGGCCATCTCGTAGGCAATCGGGATGCCCTTCGATTCAGCAGTGATGATATAGTCATATTCCGGCGCGCGCTTGAGCAGCTCTGCGGCGCAGGCCTGGGTCAGCTCGCAGTCGCCGAAGATCACGAACGCGCCGATGTACAGATCATCCGTCACGCGGCAAATGGGCAGGTCCCGCTGGAGACCGGCAATGGTCATGGTATGCTTCATCATCGGTAATCACCCTTCATTCTTCACATCAATGGCGCAGGATCGCGCCTTCAACCCCATTGTAGCGCGAAACACCCTGCTTGTCAACGGACAAACCTCCGCGCATGCCCAATATCGTTCAGCTTTCCCGGACAATTTCCCCTGCGGAGACCGTCATGACCCGGGCGGTGGCCAGCATCAGCGGATCACCGTCGAAGATGGCCAGATCGGCCCGCTTGCCCGGCTCAATGGTGCCGCAGTCCTTCTCCACCCGCAAAAGCCGCGCCGCCTGCACCGTGATGGCCCTGAGGGCGTCCTGCCTGTCCATGCCGCCCCGGACGCACAGCCCCGCGCACAGCGGCAGATGATGCAGCCTGGTGGCCGGATAGTCCGAGGTGAGGGCCAGGGTGACCCCTGCCCGGGCCAGCTCCGCAGCCAGGCCATAGGCGCTGCCGCCGCTGCGCAGCACGCATGCCCCCAGAATCACCTCGCAGCCGGAGGCGATGATCTCCCGGGCCATGGCCTCGCAGCCGGTCAGGTGGGTCAGCACCAGGGGGCAGCCGCTTTCCCGGCGCAGGGCCAGCAGCCGCCGCAGCGCCTTCTCCCCGTAGACCTCGCAGGCCAGGCGGCGGCCCTCCTGTACTGCTTCCTTCATGGCCTGTGTCAGGTCATGGTCGCTCATGTCCTCATGGGGCACAATGGTCATGGGCGCGCCAACGTCGTCCATTTGCTCCCTTCCATGGCAGACGATGCACTGCCCCTCCTCCGGCCAGAGAGCCTGGGTGGTCACGCCGGAGGACAGCGCGTCGCTGCACAGATCAAGCATGTTCTTGGTTTCGTCCTCGCTGGCCTTGACCAGATGCATATGCGCGTCGATCAGGCCAGGATAGATATGGAGGCCCTCCGCCTCCACAACACGCTCCGTTTCCTGGGTGGAGGGGTCAATGCGCCGCTCCACCCGCAGCAGCTTCCCGCCATCTGTCAGGATATCCCCCGGGAAGCTGCCGGCAGAGGTCATGGTATGAATCAAACCGTTGCGAATCAGCAGCAATGTTCCTTATCTCCTCATGATCAAGAATCAGTGAAGGGCGTGCTTCCGCCCGATGCTTCATGGGTGTGTAGCAGGATGATTGTACCATGTTTTTCATCCTTTGACCATCATTGACAAGGAAAATTTACGTGTATTTCAGCTTCTCACAGCAGGATGCAGATCATGCCGCCGCTGCCCTCGTTGATGATTCTGGTCAGCATCTCCTGCATCTTCTCCTGGGTATCGGCGGGCATCTGCATCAGCTTGTTGTTCAGGCCCTCCCGCACCATGTCGCTCAGGCTCTTGCCGAAGAAATTGGTGCTCCAGATTTTCTGCGGATCGCTCTCGAACTCCTCCAGCAGGTATTTGACCAGCTCCTCGCTCTGCTGCTCCGTCCCCACCACCGGCGTGACCTCCGTCTCAATGTCCACGCGAACCATGTGCAGCGACGGGGCCTGGGCCTTCAGCTTCACGCCGAAGCGGCCGCCCTGCCTGACGATTTCCGGCTGCTGCAGGGTCATTTCGCTGATGGAAGGCGTGACCAGTCCGTAGCCCGTCTCCCGCACGGCGCGCAACGCATCCGCCACCCGGTCGTATTCCGCCTTGGCCGATACCAGCTCCTTCATCAGCGACAGCAGATGCGCGTCCCCGCGGATCTCCGTGCCGCACTCCTCGCCCAGGATCCGGTTGAACAGCCCCTCCTTCAGCGGCAGGGTGAAGTCCATCCGCCCCTCGCCCGGGCTGACCTGATCCATCCGCACCCCATCGGCGTACTCGGAGTCGGCAAAGGCCTCGTCGAACACGTCGGTTTCCCGCATCTTCCTGGGCGCGATGCCTGCCAGCCGCACGCCCTCCAGGATGTGCTTCACCAGCCAGTGATCGTTGTCCAGTGCGCCCAGCCAGGCCGGCACATTCAGGCGGGCCTCCCGCAGGGGGAATTCCATCAGCACGCTCTCCAGCACGTGCTGGATGTCCTCCACGCCCATTTCCTTCACGTTCAGCAGCATGACGGGCACGGCGTACTTGTCCTCCAGGGAATCCCGCAGGGCCAGGGCGTCCGCCTGGCGGGGACTGGCGGAATTCAGCAGGATGACGAAGGGCTTCCCCAGGGCCTTCAGCTCGCCCACGACCCGCTCCTCCGCCTCCACATAGGCGCCCCGGGGCAGCTCGGTGATGGAGCCGTCGGTGGTCACCACCATGCCGATGGTGGCGTGATCGGTGATGACCTTGCGAGTGCCGATTTCCGCCGCCTGGTCAAAGGGGATGTCCTGGTCAAACCAGGGGGTGTGCACCATGCGGGCGGCGTCGTTCTCGGCGGTGCCCAGGGCGCCCTTGACCAGATAGCCCACGCTGTCCACCAGGCGGATGCGCACGGGGGTCTGCTCCTGGAGCATCACCTGCACGGCCTCCCCGGGAACAAACTTGGGCTGGGTGGTCATGATGGTTCTGCCGGAGCCGGACTGGGGCAGCTCGTCCGCCAGGCGGTCGCGCTTGGGGCCGGAGGGCAGGCGCGGCAGCACCAGCTCCTCCATGAACCGGGCGATAAAGGTGCTCTTTCCGGTGCGGACCGGGCCGACCACGCCGATGTACACATCTCCGTCCGTGCGCTCCGCAATATCGCGGTACAGGTTGAATGAAGCAGCTTCTTTCATACAGGATGTCCCTCCTCGCCTGCTCTTACCCATGCATATGGGAAGCAGGGAGGATTTATGCCATCCACGAAAGCGGCCTTGGCAGCACAAAAAGAGGAGAGCCGAAGCTCCCCTCCTGCCGTAACCCGTATGGATTACACGCGCTTGACTTCCTTGATCTTGGCAGCCTTGCCCTGCAGAGAACGCAGGTAGTACAGCTTGGCACGACGAACCTTGCCCTTGCGGATAACCTCCACGTGGTCAACACGGGGGGAATGCAGGGGGAACGTGCGCTCAACGCCGATGCCATAGGAGACGCGACGAACCGTGAAGGTCTCACGAATGCCGCCGTTGCGCTTGGCGATGACAGTGCCTTCAAACGCCTGCAGACGCTCACGGTTACCCTCGACAACCTTCACCCACACGCGGATGGTGTCGCCGATGCCGAAAGCGGGCAGATCGCTGCGCAGCTGCTTGGCCTCGATAGAACGGATGATTTCGCTCATGGAATGTGCCTCCTTCCCTCATAGACGTTCGTATCCGTTCCACATGAGCAGTGGAGTGTCGGACAGAGGACCGCCCGTATGTCACATCTGCTATTATAGCACACGATCCCCTGACATTGCAAGGGATTTTTCACATTTTCTCCGGAAAGATTCGTTTACCCCTTCAGGGCAGGAACGCGGGCAGCCTCCCGACACTTTTGCGCAGGGCGGCGACGGTCTTCGTCTCCAGCACCACCCGGGCATGGTTCCTCTCCGCCCAGGCAAAGCGCGCCGCCAGGTCGATTTCCCCGTCCCCCAGGGCCAGATGATTCTTCCGGCCCAGCGCGTCGTGGCCGTGCATGTGGATCAGCCGCTCCGCCCGGGCCTCATAGAAGGGCAGATCCACATTCCCCGCCCCGTGGCAGTGGCCGATGTCCAGCGTCAGTCCGAAGCGCGGCGACGCCAGCAGCAGATCGACGGCTTCCCGTTCATGGGGCCGGAAGCCGTCGGTGTTTTCCAGGGCGATGCGCACAGGGCTCCCCTGCAGGCATTCCTCGCACAGGCTGCGAAGCTCCTCCACGGCCCGCAGGTATTGCTCCCGGTACCGCTCGTAGAGGTAGACCCGCTCCTCGGGCAGGGTGATGTACACGCCGTGGGGCAGATGCATGTTGATCACCGGCATATCCGCCGCCACCGCCAGTTTCATGGCCTGCCGGAGGGTATCCAGCCATGCCTCCCGGATGCGCCCCTGAAAAGCGAAGGGATCGCACTCCTCCTCCACATGGAAGGTGAAGTCCACACCGTAGTGGGCCTTCAGCCGGAGCAGCTCCTCCGCGCGCAGGCCGTCCGCCTGGCAGGCGGGGAAGTTGGCATTCAGCTCCACAAAGGACAGCCCCAGCTCCCGGCACAGCCGGCAGGCGTCTTCAATCGTCGGGGTTTCCAGCAGAAAGGGCATGCCGAAGATCATGGCGCGTCCTCCACGTAGATGATGTCCTCCCGCAGGCGGTACAGCGTGGCCCCGCGCTTGGGATGGCAGAAGGTGCTGGCCCACCAGGCCACGTCCTTCACCTCATCATACTGGACGATGCCGTAGCGGATACCGTCGATCTTCTTGCCGCGCATGTTGGAGTCCATCCAGTGGATGGCGTCGGCGGCGGGATCGTAATCCTCGATGATGATGGCGCTGTGGGCGCCGGTGCCGTACTCGTACTGGGCGCTCATCTGGAAGAAGTCGCCCCGCCGGGCCTGGCGCATGAAGTCGCAGGCCAGGGCCAGGTTTTCCTCCTCGGTGAGGTCGCTGTCATACAGGAACTGGGCCGCCACCTCAAAGGGATTGCCCTGGGCGGCGGTCTTTTTCTCCCAGAACATGCCGTAGTAGTAGGGCTTGCAGTCGCTGGAAGGCAGGTTGTTGGGGATGATCAGCTGCTTGTCCGGGTACTCGGCCATGCGGAAATCGTCCCGGTTCTTGCGGAAGAGGTAGGTGGTGAAGTTCTTGCAGACGTAGATGTCCCCGGCATAGTGCGCCCGCTGGGCCTTGCCGTCCGCCTTGACATACAGGTCGTAGCCCAGGGCGATGATCCGGTCGATGAAATCATTCCGGGCGGTCTGATCATAGCCGGAGCCCGTTTCCTCCGAAATGACGATAGCCTCCCCGTCGTCGGTCAGCATGAGGGTTTCCTCGATCTCCGTGACAGCCTCCTCCGCCATGGCGGGCAGGATCAGCGTCAGCAGCGCGCAGGCAAGGCAGATCAGCTTCTTCATCATCCGTTTCACTCCCTGAAGGGTCATATCGGTTTCATTGTACGCTGCGGTCGGCGTTTGCGCAAGACGCAGCGCGCAGGATTAACATTTCATCCCGCCGCTCCTGAAAACAGCGCGGTCAAGCCGCGCTGCAATGGACACTCAGATGTCGATGAACTTGCGGAACTCCGGCAGGATGCCGATGCCGTCGGGATAGTGGGCGGCAAACTGGGGCACCGCATGGCTGGGGAAGCTGTTGCCCTCGATGAAGGTGGGGCCGTCAGGGGTGATGGCCACGTCCCAGGCCACAAAGCGCATTTGCGGCACCTTCTGCGCCGCCTCCAGGCACATTTGCTTCGCTTCCTCCCAGTAAGGGATGGTGAAGCCGATGATCTCCGTGCCGGTGATGGGGTGCCTGGTGTAGGTGTTGCCCGCCTTGTCCGCGCCCACGGTTTTGAGCGTGCCCGTCTCCAGGTCGATGCGGGCCGCCATGCCGCCGCAGTCCACGTTGTCCATGACCTTGCCGTTGCCGATGCGCAGGAAGGCGTACACAATGCCCTGCTGCTTGTCCCCCAGGAGGGTGGCAATGCGGCAGGTGTTGACGGAGGCAGGGCACAGGCTGGCCATGACCGGGTGCTGCACCACGACCTCCTCCAGGATGCCGATGCCCTTCTCCCGCAATAGCCGCAGGAAGGCCTCGGGGCCCTCCTGCCAGTACTCCGGCGTGAACTTCAGGATGCCCTGGCCGCTGGAGCCCTCCAGGGGCTTGCCGATCAGCTGGGGCAGGGTCATCATGTCCGCAAGGGCGGAGGGCTCCGTTTTTTCATTGATGAGCAGCCACTTGCGGGGAATCCATTCCTTGAACAGCTCGTTGAACTGGGTCTTGTCGTCGAAGAAGTGCCAGTAGGCCTTGTCGTTCATCCGGCGGACGATATTATTGGAAATGCCCCGGGTGATGACCGTTTTGCGCTGCTCGTCGTTCAGCTCGTACATGTGGGCGATCTTGTAGTCGATATAGCCCGCGTTGTACCTGAAGCCGCACTGGATCATATCCCCCAGCAGCCACAGGCGGCTGCGGCCGGAGCGCTCCTTGAGCAGCGCGGTGGTCTTCCACATGGCGGCCCAGTCCATCTTCACGGCCCGCTTGATCAGATAGGATACACGGCTCATTCCCATTCACCCTTTCGATTCCAGGAATGCACAGGCCTGCTCAGACGTTGAAGCGGAACAGCGTGATGTCGCCGTCCTTCATAACGTAGTCCTTGCCCTCGGAACGCACCAGGCCCTTCTCCCGGCAGGCCGCCATGGAGCCCAGCTCCACCAGCGTGTCATAGGGAACAATCTCCGCCCGGATAAAGCCCTTCTCGAAGTCCGTGTGAATCTTGCCCGCGGCCTGGGGCGCCTTGGTGCCGTTGACAATGGTCCAGGCACGGCACTCGTCCTCGCCCGCCGTCAGGAAGGAAATCAGCCCCAGCAGCCGGTAGCAGGCGGTGATCAGCCGATCCAGGCCGCTCTGGCCGATGCCCAGCTCCTCCAGGAATTCCGCCTTCTCCTCAGGCTCCATCTGCGCGATTTCCTCCTCGATGGCGGCGGAAATCACCAGCATCTCGGCCTGCTCGCTCTCAGCGATGGCCTGCACCTTGTCCAGTCCCGGGATCTCCTCCGGCTCCTTGCCCAGGTCGTCCTCGGCAATGTTGGCGGCATAGATGACGGGCTTGGTGGTCAGCAGGAACCAGCTGTCCAGCACAGCCTGCTCCTCCTCGCTGACGGGGCAGGTGCGGGCGGGCTTGCCGGATTCCAGGTGGGCATACAGCCTGTCCGCCAGCTCCACCTCCACGCCGGCCTTCTTGTCGCCGCCACGGAAATTCTTCATCGCCCGATCCTTGCGGCGCTGCACCGTCTCCATATCAGCGAAGATCAGCTCCAGGTTGATGGTCTCAATGTCCCGGGCGGGGTTGATGGAGCCGTCCACATGGATGATGTTCTCATCCTCAAAGCAGCGCACCACATGGACGATGGCGTCCACCTCGCGGATATGGCTGAGGAACTTGTTACCCAGGCCCTCGCCGTGGGAGGCGCCCTTCACCAGACCGGCAATATCCACAAACTCGATGGTGGTGGGGGTGATCTTCTTGGGGTGATACATCTCCCCCAGCACATCCAGGCGATGGTCGGGCACCATCACCATGCCGGTGTTGGGCTCAATGGTGCAGAAGGGGTAATTGGCGGCCTGCGCGCCCGCCTTGGTGATCGCATTGAAAAGGGTGCTCTTGCCTACATTGGGCAAACCCACAACGCCAAGCTTCATCTGGACAGTTTCTCCTCTCTCATCATGGACAGACATCTTCTCAATTATAATAGAAAAGCGCGGGATTTGCAATCTTATCCTTGTAAGAAATGAAAACATTTCCCCGGGCATGATGACAGGAAAAAAAAGATATGCTATACTATATACTGGTTTAGTATTGGAAAGGAGTTCCATGTATGAGCATTCTTCAAGCCGCCGTGCTGGGTCTGGTCCAGGGCCTGGCGGAGTTTCTTCCCATTTCCTCCAGCGGACATCTGCTGCTGGCCCGCATGCTGATGGGCATTTCGGACGAGGCTGCCGCCACCGGCCCCTATATGATGCTGGACGTGCTGCTCCACGCAGGCACGCTGCTGGCGGTGATTGTGGTTTTCTGGAAGGACTGGTGGGGCATCCTCAAAAACCCCTTCTGCTCCAAGACCCTGCTGCTGCTCATCATCGCCTCCATTCCCGCCTTCATCGTGGCGGTGTTCTTCAATGACTTTGTGGATCAGTTCTTCACCGGTTGGTTCCTGGGGGTCAGCTTCCTGATCACCGCGCTGTTCCTGCTGCTGGCGGAATGGGTCAGCGCCAGGAGCAGGGAACGGGTTCAGCAGCCCGGCTGCAAGCATGCGGTGGTCATGGGCATCATGCAGGCCATCGCGCTGCTTCCCGGCGTGAGCCGCAGCGGCTCCACCCTGACCGGCGGCCTGTTCTCCGGCCTGGATCGAAAGAGCGCCGCGAAGTTCGCCTTCATGATGAGCGCGCCGGCCATTGTGGGCTCCCTGCTCTTTGAGGGCAAGGATGCCATCGAGATGGGCTACATGGCCGACCTGGCGCTGGCGTCCACCCTGGTGGGTGTGGCGGTGGCGGCGGTGAGCGGGTATCTGGCCATCCGCTTCATGCTGAAGCTGATCAACCGCGTCTCGCTGAACTGGTTCGCGCTGTATGTGGCGCTGCTTGGTCTGGCGGTGCTGCTGATGCAGCTGGCCGGCGTGTCCGGCATTCCCGCCTTCGAGATGCCCGTGATGGGCCTGCGCGCGCTGCTTCCCGTCGCGTGACAAGGCATGAATCCTTATCAATCTTATACGGACAGGTTGACACCATGATGAATTCAAAAGCTAAGGAGGGTGGTGACAGGATGAGTGGTATCCGGCGCGTGTTATGCTGCCTTATGGCCATGCTGACCATCATGTCGATGTCCCTCCCTGCCCTTGCGCTGGAAATTCCCGAGCCCACCCTTTCCCCGGACGCCGCCCCTTATGACGCGGAGCATCCGG